>JAKAKD010000026.1 GCA_021824635.1 Bacteroidota bacterium
TACAACAATTATAATTACCGATAAACCGGTCAATGCTTCCATTATTTTCTCCTTTATTAACCAAATGCAAGATATCAATTCAATCTCATTATTACAATTTCTGAAATTAACAAACGTCTTTTATCATTAATGCCGATGTTCCTTGATATGAGGAAAATCAATCTATATATTTGCATTGGAAACCATTTGAATAACTGTACTGTTACTCATAAAGAATAATAAAGGAAAAGATATGGAAGGAAATTTTTCGGAACGGGTGCAGGAAGTAATCAGATTAAGCCGTGAAGAAGCTTTGAGACTTGGTCATGATTATATCGGAACTGAACATTTACTGCTTGGTATTATAAGAGAAGGGCAGGGTGTTGCCGTTCGCATTTTACGTAACCTTGATGCTGACCTTGTAAAGCTTAAAAAAGCAATTGAAGATACGGTTAGAACTTCCGGCGGAACATTGACAATTGGAAATATTCCTTTGACAAAACAAGCCGAAAAAGTTTTAAAAATAACTCAGATTGAATCTAAAATTTACAAATCGGATGTTATTGGAACAGAGCATATACTACTTTCATTATTGCGAGACGAAGATAACATCGCAACGCAAATACTTCATCAATTTAATTTGACTTACGATAATGCACGGGCGGAATTAAATAATATTCTCAGCAGTAAAGATCCTTCTAAGACTGTTGCTTCACCTCCTCAATTTGCAACAGGAAAGAAACCGGAAAAAACCAAAACTCCCGTTTTAGATAATTTTGGACGTGATCTAACAAAATTAGCAATTGAAGATAAGCTTGATCCGGTAATTGGAAGAGAAAAAGAGATTGAACGTGTTGCTCAAGTTCTAAGCCGTAGAAAGAAAAACAATCCTGTGCTGATAGGCGAACCTGGTGTTGGTAAAACAGCTATTGCGGAAGGATTGGCACTTAGAATTATTCAAAAGAAAGTCCCCCGCATATTGCAGGAAAAACGTGTTGTTACTCTTGATTTAGCCGGCTTAGTTGCCGGAACAAAATACCGCGGACAGTTTGAAGAGCGGATGAAAGCTTTAATGACCGAACTTGAAAAAGCTGATGACGTAATTTTATTTATTGATGAATTGCACACAATTGTTGGCGCAGGCGGAGCTTCCGGTTCCCTAGACGCTTCAAATATGTTTAAACCGGCACTTGCACGAGGTGACATACAATGTATCGGTGCTACTACATTAGATGAGTATCGGAAATATATCGAGACCGACGGCGCACTTGACCGCAGATTCCAAAAAGTTATGGTTGAACCGCCTTCTGTCGATCAGACAATTCAGATCCTCGAGCATATCAAATTCAAATATGAAGAGCATCATCATGTTCGTTATTCTAAAGAAGCTATCGAAATTGCGGTTCGTTTAAGCGAAAGATATATAACAGACCGTCATTTGCCGGATAAAGCAATAGATGTTCTAGATGAAGCTGGCTCGCGAGTTCATATGGGTAATTTCACTGTCTCTGAAGAAGTTTTGAGACTGGAAGAAGAAGTCGAGAAAATTAAACAACTCAAGATTCAGGTTGTTAAACAGCAGGATTACGAAGAAGCTGCGCGGTTACGAGATAAAGAAAGAACTCTTCAATCCGATCTTGAAATTGCAAAACGTGAATGGGACACTAAAACTAAAGATATCATTTATGATGTTAGTGAAGATGACATGGCAACGGTTGTTTCCATGATGACTGGAATTCCGGTTACAAGAGTTGTTCAAGCTGAGTCAGATAAATTGATGAAGATGGAGAGCGCTCTTAAAGGCAGAATTGTTGGACAAGATGAAGCAGTTTCAAGACTAACTAAAGCTATTAGAAGAACACGTGCCGGATTGAAGAGACCTTCAAAACCTATTGGAACCTTTATCTTTCTCGGTCCAACAGGAGTTGGTAAAACAGAATTAGCGAAAGAACTTGCACGATACTTATTTGATTCCGAGGATGCCCTTATCAGAATTGATATGAGCGAGTACATGGAAAAATTTGCCGTGTCACGCTTAGTAGGAGCTCCTCCAGGATACGTTGGTTACGATGAAGGCGGTCAACTGACGGAACGTGTTAGAAGAAAACCATATTCCGTTGTTCTTTTTGATGAAATTGAAAAAGCTCATCCGGATGTGTTTAACATTCTCCTTCAGGTTCTTGATGATGGTACTCTTACCGATAGCCTCGGTCGTAAAGTTGATTTTAAGAATACAATTATTATAATGACGTCGAATGTTGGTACAAGAGATATTAGAACTACAGGCGGATTTGGATTTGGCGGCGAATCGGAAGCTGATCAATATTCTCATCTTAAAAATACTGTTGAAGATGCTATGAAAAAACTCTTCAATCCGGAGTTTGTCAATCGTCTGGATGAAACCATCGTTTTCAGAAGTCTGGATAAGGAAGATATTAAGCAGATCATTTCCATAGAGATGAAAGACTTAATAAAAAATATCAGCGATAATAAGATGAGCATAGAACTTCATAAATCTGCTAATGAATTTTTGGCTGATAAAGGATTTGATCCGAAATTCGGAGCAAGACCTTTGAAACGTGCTATACAGAAATATGTTGAAGATCCGCTCGCTGAAGAACTTCTTCTTAATCATTTTAAAGAAGGAGATAAGATTGTTGTTAAGCATAAAAAAAATACTGAAGAACTTTACTTTATCTCCGGTAAAACTACAGAGCCGGAAGAACAAGATAATCAAGAGAAGGAAACAGTTGAATAAATTCTTAAACGTGCTTAAATGAAATTACTTAACACCGAAGAGATAAAAGAAAAATTGGAGTCTTTGAACGGATGGTTTTATGTAGATGATTCTTTTGTCAAAGAGTTTAAGCTGAAGAGTTTTGCTGATGCCGTTGCATTTATAGTAAAAGTAGGCTTTGAAGCGGAAAAATTGGACCATCATCCGGATTTGCTCCTTCATTCTTGGAGTAAATTAAAAATTACTTTATCAACCCATAGCGAGGGAGGAGTAACTGAAAATGATTTCAACCTCGCCCAAACAATTGACACGATCAGACAATGACAAATCAAAATATTTTAGAAATTTTTCAGAAGACTAATGCCCTCTTAGACGGGCATTTTTTATTAACATCAGGCAGGCACAGCAATCAATATTTCCAATGTGCACTTGTTCTTCAATATCCTAACTACAATGAGATAATTTGCGGTAAGATTGCCGAGCATTTCAAAGATACTGAGATTGATGCGGTAATTTCACCTGCAATTGGAGGAATCATAGTCGGGCAAGAAGTTGCACGTCTTCTCGGTAAGAAGTCAATTTTTGCTGAAAGAGAAGATAAATCACTAACGCTTCGACGTGGTTTCAATATTGAAGAAGGGAAAAAATATTTAGTTTGTGAAGATGTAGTAACCACCGGCGGCTCTGTTTTTGAAGTAATGGAAATTGTGAGAAATAATGGAGGGATTGTAGCCGGAGTCGGTTATATTGTTGACAGAAGCAATAATAAAGTACAGTTTGGGGTTCCGCAGTTTAGTACTCTACAACTAGAGGTAGTTTCTTACCAGCCGGAAGATTGTCCGTTGTGTAAACAAAACATTCCGGCAATTAAACCCGGTTCTAGAAAAGTCAAACCGTAACACATTAAGGAATAAATAAATGAGAAAAGTATTTGCTCTTTTACTCTGTTTTGTAATCACTATAAACGCTCAAATTAAATTTGATGATTACTTCGTTGATCAGACACTTCGTTTCGATTTTTTTCATACCGGGAATAAGACTACAGAAACAATCTCTTTTGATAAGTTAGTGAAAGAAGGACAATGGAGCGGTCCAAAAAAGAATCTGATTGATCCATTCGGATATGGAAATTATTTCTTTAAGGTTTTCGATGTTACTTCAAATAATCTAATTTATTCGAGAGGATTCTCTACACTTTATCAAGAATGGCAAACAACAGAAGAATCAAAGAATACAATGCGCACATTCACCGGTTCCATAATTATGCCGTTCCCAAAAGAGAAAATTCGTGTAGAGATTTATAGAAGAGACCGAAAAAATAATTTTGTAAAAAAATTTGATTACACTGTTGATCCCAAAAATTATTTTATAGTTGATGAAAGAATTAGACCTTACGATAATTTCAAAGTTCATTACTCCGGTGATCCATCATCCAAACTAGATATTGTATTTATTCCGGAAGGATATACGAAAGCAGAGATGGAAAAATTTCATAAAGATTGTGAAAGATTTGCCGGATACTTGTTCGATTATTCTCCTTATAAAGAGAATAAAGACAAAATAAATATTTGGGGAATTGAAGCGCCGTCAAACGAATCCGGTACGGATATTCCCGCAAAAAATATTTGGAAACAGACATTGATCAATTCCAGTTTCTATACTTTTGATAGTGAACGTTACTTAATGACTACCGATTACCAAACTGTGCGCGATGTTGCCGCAAACGCCCCTTATGATCAAATTTTCATTATGGTTAACACTTCTAAATATGGCGGCGGTGCTATTTATAATTTTTATTCAATGACTTGCGTTGATAATAAAGCTGCCAAACAAGTTTTTGTGCACGAGTTTGCACATGGACTTGCCGGATTGGCAGACGAATATGGAAATGATAATACATATCAGGATATGTACCCAACTGATGTTGAACCATGGGAACCAAACTTAACCACAATGGTTAATTTTGACAGTAAATGGAAAAATTTAATTGAACCCGGAACGCCAATTCCAACACCGCCCGAAGATAAATACAAAGACAAAATTGGTGTTTTTGAAGGCGGCGGCTACGTTGCAAAAGGTGTTTACCGCCCTACATTCAACAGTATTATGAATTCCTTTACATCGAACGAGTTTAATCAAGTATGTAAAGATGTAATTCAGAAAATCATAAACTATTATTCGGAATAAATATTTAGATGGATCAGAAGAAACTTTACAGAACGATTGAGACCGTATCCTCAAGAAAATTTAGTTCAGACGAAGAACTTCTTGCAGATATTGTAAAACAAATCATAAATAATGAAGAGATTAAACTTACCGGAGGGCGAATCTGGAAATTTAATCTTCGTAAGAAAACTTACAATTTATTATTTCAGACCGGTAAAGTTTCCAAAATCGCAGAAGGGTATTCTCTTGATTTTAAGAATTATCCTTTCTTTGAAAGAATAGCTTATGAAAGAACAATATTAGCAACTGAGACAGATAAAACACTTATCAAGAAAGGAATTGTTAATTACTCTGCAAGCGGAGTAGGCAGAAAAATTAAGGTAGGCGATAAAAAATATTATGAATATCTGCTTGCCGTTAACAGCGATATGATTGGCGATGATTTGCGCGATACACTCAACATTGTTGCAACTGTTTTAACATCTAAACTAAATGAAAGATACCTCCAACAATCAAGAAAGAATCTCATTGCAGATATTGATAAAGCGAGGGAGATTCAAAGAAGTATTCTGCCGGAACATCAATACCATTTTAATTCTTACGATATTTTTGGCGTAACATTGCCGGCACAAATTGTAGGCGGAGATTTTTATGACTACTTGAAACTTGGCGATGGTGAAGAGCGGCTTGGCATTTTAATGGGAGATGCAGCATCAAAAGGGTTAGGCGCTGCGGCAGAGGCAATGTACATTTCCGGTGCGATGAGAATGGCTAGCACTTTTCAAGTTAAGATTTCTTTAATGATGTCGCGTATGAACCAACTTGTAAATAAAATTTTCAGCGATGATAAATTTGCTTCTCTATTCTACGGAGAGCTTTCCAACGATAAGAAAGGTTTATTCCTTTATGCAAATGCCGGTCAAAATCCGCCAATGTTTTTTAGGAAGAAGTTTAATGATATTATTTTGCTCGATTCAACTGGACCGTTACTGGGACCGACTCCAAACGCAAAATTTGAAACCGATAGCATCAATTTTCATCCTGGCGATGTTTTAGTAATCTATTCGGACGGTTTAGTTGAAGCCGCGAACGATAAATTTGAATTTTACGGAGAAGAAAAATTGGGGCATATTATTTTGGATAGTGTTAATTTATCGCCCAAAGAAATTGCAGCTTCTATTCTTGAAGACGTCATCAAGTTCAGCACCAATGAAAGTCAATATCAAGATGATAAAACAATTGTTGTTATAAAACGAAACGGATAATATGGATCTCGTTCAAAAAATATTTGATGCTGGCGTAGTTGGTGCTGGCGGAGCAGGGTTTCCCACACATATTAAAGCTAAATCTAAAGTTGAATTTGTTTTAGTCAATGGCGCAGAGTGTGAACCTCTGATTCACAAAGACTTTGAATTAATGAAAAATTTTGCACCCGAAATTGTTAAAGCTGTAGGATTGATGACCAAAGAAACTTCCGCAAAGAAATCTTACTTTGGCATCAAAGCAAAAAATGGTGCTGCGATCGAAGCGGTTGAAAAGAATTATTCCAATGGGAAAATTGAAACTTGCCTTCTTGGGGATTTTTATCCAAGCGGCGATGAATATGAATTAGTTTATGCTGCGACAAAGAGATTAATTCCTCCATACGGTTTGCCGCTTGATGTTGGTTGTGTTGTGAACAACGTCGAAACTTTTTATAATATCTCACGTGCAGTTGAAGACAAACCTGTTACACAGAAGTTTGTTTGTGTTACCGGATCTGTTAAAAATCCTTCTTCGTTTTTCGTTCCTATAGGAACAAGCTTAAAAGAACTGCTTGATCACGCGGGCGGTGCTACTGTATCAGAGTATGGAGTTTTTGTAAGCGGTATTTTGATGGGCAAACTTACTTCCGATTTATCAGAAGTTGTAACAAAAACAACAGCTGGAATTATTGTTCTTCCGGCAGATCATTATCTGGTCAATAGAACGAAGAGACCAATTGAGGACAAAAAAAGAATTGGAAAATCGGCTTGCGACCAATGCAGCTACTGTACCGAATTTTGTCCTCGTTATCTTTTAGGTTATGATGTTCAACCGCATAAAGTAATGAGATCACTCGGATTCACAACAACAGGAAGTGCAGTGTGGAATCAATATGCTGATCTTTGTTGTTCTTGCGGATTGTGTTCTCTTTACTCATGCCCGGAAGATTTATATCCGCGTGAAGCTTGCGATCAAGGTAAAATTGAAAATAAAAAATTAGGGACGAGATACGAACAGCAGAAACCGGTCAAAGTGCATCCCATTAAAGAGGGAAGGCGCGTTCCGCTGAAACAATTGATGAAACGGATTGATGTCCTGAAATATGATGCGCATACGCCGTTCGTAAAAAAATCGCCGGATGTTTCGCAAGTTAAGATCATGCTGAAACAACATATTGGTGCGGCGGCTAAACCGGTTGTTAAACTCGGTGACAGCGTAGTTGAAGGAACGTTGATTGCCGATGTTGAAGAAGGAAAACTCGGCGCAAAAATTCACGCTTCAATCAGCGGAAGAGTAACTCATGTTTCTGATGAGTTTATAAAAATTGCTAAATAAAAAATATATCATTGCAAAATATTTTTGAAGCAGTGATTAAATGAAAGGTATTTATAATGGAAATGAATTCTCTCGGTCTTATTGAAATGACAAGTATTGCGGCTGGTATGCAAGCGGCAGATATTATGTTAAAGACATCTCAAGTTGAATTAATTCTCTCTCGTACAATTTGTTCGGGAAAATATATTGTGCTTATCGGCGGTGATGTTGCTGCCGTTCAATCATCAGTAGATGCAGCCGCAAATCAAATTGACTTTGCTGTTATAGATACTTTTGTAATTCCAAATGTTCATCCGGATATTTTCCCGGCACTATCGGGACATTCAGATGTAACTTTGCTTGAAGCTTTGGGAATAATTGAATCTTTTTCTGTTGCTTCACTAATAGAAGGTGCCGATGCCGCAGTTAAAGCCGCAAATGTTAGAATAATTGAGATACGTTTAGCAATGGCTCTCGGAGGAAAAGCATTCTGTACTTTAACCGGAGAAGTTGCCGCAGTTACAAGCGCAGTAGAATCCGGTGCAAAAGTTATTGCCGATAAAGGTTTGCTCGTAAATAAAATTGTTATTGCCCAACCTCGCCCGGAATTGTTGAGTGAAATGATCTAAAATAATCTCTTCATTTGTTCCTGTTAGAGGACTTCAAACTATTAAACTCAAAAACCAACTATGAAAATGAAACATCTGTTTTTACTGTTAACAATTATTCCCTTTTTTAATAACAATATCTTTTCCCAGAAAATAGAAAGACCAAAATTAGTAGTGGGAATTGTAGTTGATCAAATGCGGTTTGATTATCTATGCCGGTTTAATCCATATTTTGGAAAGAATGGTTTTATCCGATTGATGAACGAAGGATCAAATTTTACTTTTGCTCATTACAATTATTCACCTACAAATACAGCTCCCGGTCATGCTTCTATTTATACTGGTACGACTCCATATTTCCATGGAGTCATTGCAAACGACTGGTATGATAAAGTAAAAAATAAAATGATTTACTGCGTAAATGATACAACAGTAAAAAGTGTCGGCAGTAATGATCAAGAAGGGGAGATGTCTCCCAAAAATCTTTTGGCAACAACAATTACAGATCAATTGAAGCTTTCGAATAATAATGCTTCAAAAGTAATTTCAATATCACTGAAAAACCGTGGTGCGGTGTTGCCTGGCGGGCATTGTGCAAATGCAGCTTATTGGTACGATGTTAAAACCGGCAACGTAATTACATCATCATATTATATGAACGCTTTACCTAAATGGGTTAATGAGTTCAACGATCAAAAACTGGTTCTTAAATATTTATCAAAAGGATGGCAGTTATCTCTACCAGAATCTGATTACTTAATTAGTTCTCCGGATGATTCTAAATATGAAAAAGATGTGTTTAAGGAAGGCAAGACTTCTTTCCCTCATCTTTTCAAACATTTGAATGATAATCAAAAATATGATGCATTCGAAACAACTCCTTACGGCAATAATATTGTTGAGGAATTTGCTAAAACAGCACTTGTAAATGAAAAGTTAGGTAAAGGTAAAGAAACAGATTTTCTTGCAATCAGTTTTTCATCAACCGACCATGTAGGTCATGATTACGGCACATTCTCTTTTGAGTTGCAGGATACTTACATAAAACTGGATTCACTCATTGCCGACTTATTATTAACGATTGATAACCATGTAGGTAAAGGGAATTATCTTTTATTCCTTACTGCTGATCATGCAGGTTTAGAAACACCAGGAATATTAAAAGAGCGGGGACTTCCAACGGGAGAATTAAATAATAAAAAATTTCTCGATTCATTAAAATCATTTGCCTTAAGAAATTATGGCGATGAAAAAATTATTGAGAATCATTCTAACAGACAGATTTATTTTAACAGGACTGTGATTCAGAAAAAGAATTTGAATCTGCATGAAGTGGAACAACGCTTCACAGATTATATGAGAGATACTTTTCCGGCAATTGCCTCAATAAACAACCGTGATGATCTTGAAAAACAAATTGCATCACGTGAATCATCAAATCCAATCCTTAATGGTTTTAATCCGGCTTTATCCGGTGATATCACTTATAGTCTTCAACCTGGATATTTGCCAAACTTTTTAGATAAAGGGACCACACATTCAACTGCTTATTCTTATGATACACATGTGCCGTTACTTTTTTATGGATGGCACATTCCCAAACATACAAATAACAGTTCCGTTTTTACGATTGATATTGCGCCGACAATAGCAAATCTTCTTAAGATACAGGAACCAAGCGCTTCGATTGGAATTCCGCTGATTAAATAAAATTCCGGTTAATATTTAAAACAAATAAAAATGTTTTTTAATGCGGTCGAAATTTTTGAATAAGGTGATTCTAATTACCGATCACCAATAACTAATAACTACTTAACAGCAATACACTCAATTTCAATCAACACATCTCTAGGTATTCGTGCTGCTTGAACTGTAGAACGTGCCGGTTTATTTGGACCAAACTCCTCTGCATAAACAGTATTCATCTTTCCGAAGTCATCTAAATTTTTCATAAACACTGTACATTTAACAATGTTACTTAGAGTTAAATTTTCTGCTTTCAAAACGGCTTGAATGTTTTTGAATACCTGACGAGTTTGTGCCTCAATCTCATCTCCGACAATTTGCATTGTAACCGGATCAAGTGGTATTTGTCCTGAACAGAAAACAAAATTACCCGTTACTATTGCTTGGGAATAAGGACCAATAGCGGCAGGGGCGTCGGAAGTAGAGATGATTTTAATTTGTGCGTGAAGAATGGAAGTGACTGAAAAGAAAAGAAGTAAATAAGGAATAAAGGAAAAACTATTAACGAAGATCTTTTTCATAAAAACCCCTTACGAATATCTGTTTCAATATGGCAATGATTTTGTAATTTATCAATCATATTTTATGTTTTGCGAAATAATAGAACGCAGATGACGCGGATTTAACTGATCAACACAGATTAATAGGAGAATAAAATGACATTGAAAGAAAAATACGGCAGTTGGGCGTTGATAACCGGTGCATCAAGCGGAATTGGAGAAGGTTTTGCAAAACGGCTTGCATCCGAGAATATGAACTTAATTTTAGTCGCACGAAGGGAAGAACGCCTTAAAAAACTTTCCGATGAGCTAAAAGCAAAATACGGTGTAGATATTGTTGTAGCGCCGGTTGATTTATCAAAACAGAATTTTTTAGAAAACTTGAAAGAATTTGTTCGTGATAGGGAAGTTGGATTGCTTATTAACAATGCCGGTTTCGGATTTGCCGGAGAATTTGCAAAATCCGATGTTGAGCAACAAGCAGATATGATCCGCGTTAATTGTATTGCCCCGACTTTATTAACACATCATTATGTTCAACAAATGAAAGAAAGAAAAAAAGGGGCAATAATTTTTCTTGGCAGTCTTGTAGCATACCAGCCAACGCCTTTAACAACAACATACTCTGCTACAAAAGCATTTAATCTTTTTATGAGTGAAGGGCTTTGGTATGAATTGCGAGACTATAACATTGATGTTCTCGCGCTCAATCCTGGCGGAACAGATACGGAGTTTCAGCAGAAAGCAAATACTTCTTCCGGTCCATTGCCGAGAACTGTTGAAGAAGTTATTAATACAGCAATGAAAAGCTTAGGGAAAAAAATAAGTGTGGTTGATGGCAGATATAACAAACTGCTTTCATTTATCCCAAGAATTGTTACAAGAAAAACAATAGTCAAATTAGCCGGAAGAGTTAGAAAAAAACATTATACGTCTTTATCAATCAAATAATAAAGAAGCAGTTAAAAATCTTTTTTGATGGAATCTGCAGCTATTTTGAGAAATGTAATGATTAAAATTAAAGAAGGAATACCGATAGGGATTAACGACCAATAAAATGTAGTCGAAGTGAATGTTTGGTTGGTCATTATTGATAAAAATAATCCGCTTAACGGTTTGTAAAGAACCAAGACAATGAACAGCATATAAACAATATTGATCAAGAAGGAAAGTGAAGCGCCTTGAGAGGATGACAATCTAATAGCATTCTTTTCCTTAAAGTTTGTGTACAACCCGCCCATTCCAAAATTAATTGAAATTATTGTGATGGCAGCTAATATGCTAATAAGTGCGGAAAATGCTGTGAGAACGGTTCCAAATCTATAAGTAGAAAAGAAACTCAAGCAAAGAGCGCTCAAAAGAATGAACGAACCAAGAATCACAATTTTATTTCTTAGGAATAAATTATTCTGAACAGGGGATGATTTCATTTTCCAGTAAGCTTGACCTTCCAAGCTAATTAGAGGAAAAATAAATCGTAGGGAAAGTGTCGAGATAAAGAGCAGATTAAAAAGAAAGAGCGACAGATAAATTATTGTCTGTAAATTATAATTACCTAATCCAACGAATTTTATTCCTGAGACACTAAAAATAAAAATACCTATCAGAAAGAATAGAACAAGAAAATGAATGTACTGACTTGGTTCACGCAAGAACATTAATAAATCACGCTTCAGTATAGATTCCGTCTGCGGCTTCAAAAATGATTTATTCTCAAAATAAAAAAATGATTTACTCTCTTTGCGCTTAGAAACAAAATCCGCATTCAGTTTAGCATTTAGAAGCCATGTTTTGAAATACCAGCGATGACCAAGATAAATCGCAGCTGAAAAAAGAAGTAATGAAAGGACTAACTGTAATAACAAATATGCAAGTGAAAATGAAATGTCACCGCGGACAAGCCAATATGCCGATTGCGCGAACCAATTATTAGGTAGAAATTTAATTAATGGCGGAATCAAATCTCCCAAATATAAATCCTTTGAAACGAACGGGTAATATCTCAAAACGGTTGTTACCAACATCTTTGGCGAGTTAAGATTGAAAAAGAAAACTATGATTAGAAAATATAAACTGCCCAAACAGTAAATGATTCTTTTTATACCGAAGCGGCTTGCTGATCGAATAATTAATAGAAGAATAATGACGCCAAGTGAGGCAGCGCTGAACATTAAAGGAATAAAATTAAGAACAAGCAGTAGAAAAGCTCCCACGCTAAGCTTAAAATAAACTACATAACCCGCCAAAAGAGAAAAGAGCATCATAATCAAAGTTGAAGAACTGTAGAAAAAATTATCTAAAAACTTAATAGCGAATATTCTGGCAGGTAAAATCGGTTTCGTAAAAAAAAAATTAATTTCGTTTGACTTATAGAGCGTTGAATAAGAAACAATGATATTGCCGACATTAACGGAAATAAAAAAAATAAAAAGTATCATTGAGATAAATTCGTGAAGAAGGAACAAGCCGATCTTAATTTCAATAATTAGAAAATGGAATAATTTCTGGACAAATTGAAAACCGCCGGCTGCAAATACAATGTAGATTAAGCTGCTTCCAAAACTTTTGGCTATACTGTTAAACGTAAATTTTGTGTCTAGTCTAAGAAATTCAATAATCTTGAATTTTAGTATGTGGGCTATTTGTTTCATTACTCTTCATTTGTGAGTTGGATGAAAAGCTCTTCCAGATTATGATTGTTTTCATCTTTCAGATTATGAAGTACTTTGATGGTGTCGTTAAAAATGATGTTCCCTTTGTTAATTATTCCAACATGAGTACATATCTCCTCTACAACATTTAGACTATGGGTTGACATAAAAATTGTAGTCCCGTTTTTTGCTTTTTCTTTTAGCATTTTTTTTACATCAAATGCGCTTTGCGGGTCAAGTCCTATCATCGGTTCATCAACTATTAGCAATTCCGGTTCATGCAAAAAGGAAGAAGCAATTACAATCCGCTGTCTCATTCCTTGCGAATATTCTTCTGACCGTTTATCAATCCAGCTCCCAATTTTCAACTGTTCAGTTAATTCATCAATCTTATTTTTTATAACTTCTTTGGAAAGATTATAGAGTCCGCCGCTAAAGTAGAGAAATTCTTTGCCTGTTAATTTATCGTAAAGAAACGGTTGATCCGGTATATAACCGATTTTCATTTTAGATTCGATCGGTTTCAGCCAAATATCAATTCCGTCCAGATAAATATTTCCAAAGGAAGGGGAAAGCAATCCGGCAATCATTTTAATAGTAGTTGTTTTGCCGGCGCCGTTCGGTCCTAGAAATCCGAAAAGTTCTCCTTTGTTAATTTTCAAGTTAATACGATTGACGGCAGTAAAGTTTCCGAATGTTTTCTCAAGATTCAGTAATTCAAGCATAGAACCTTAGTAATGTTTTGGTGAGTTAGATCTTTATCTTTTGAACATCTTCAAGAGTAATTGTTTTCAAATCAACATCATCTTGTTCGAAGATGTTAAAAATTCTCTCTTCTTGATTTGTAATTGCAGAGTAAAGAATATTTTTAGCAAGGTTGCCGTTGTTAAAAATCTTATCCGATTTGTTAACGAGTTGTTCAAATCTATCTAATAATTCTTGAAGAGCCCCTTCATCAAGAGCGTATCCGTTTTTCTCCGCAATGTCTGCTGCAATGCAAAGTAGCTGCATGGGAGTATAATCATCAAAATTAAAAACATTAGGAAAATAAGAAGAGAGACCAGGATTCAATTTAAGAACGGATTTCATCTGTTCGCTTTGACTGGTGAGTATAACGAAAAATTTTCCTTTATAATCATGCATCCGTTTCAATATTATTTCTATTGCTTCCTGACCATAATTGTTTTCATCGGAGAATAAATTATGAGCATCTTTTATTATAAGAGTACCGTCTAGTGCCTGCTGAATTATTCTATCGGTTTTGACTGCGGTTTGACCTTGATAACCCGCCACAAGGTCGGCTCTGTCAACTTCAACTACATGACCTTTTTGCAGAATGCCAAGTTCTTTAAATATTTTACTCATCAGTTTTGCAACTAATTTTTTACCTGTTCCGGGATTGCCAATAAAAACGGAATGCAAATTGCGGTCAACAGATTGCAAACCTCGCTCTTTCTTCAATTGCGATATTTTTGCGAAACTAATTAGTTTATAGATATCTCGTTTAACATTATCAAGTCCAATCAATTGGTTTAGCTCATTGATATATTCTTGCAGTTTTAGCGGGTCGCCTTGAACATCAAAATGTTTTGCTTCCACATCGCGGTTCAAAACCTCGTTTATATCGCTAAGTTCTATTGTGTTTATTTTTTCTTCACTTCGTTCTTCGGTCGGAATATCTGAAAGCCGTAAAAGCATTTTTTGTTTTACAGATTCTAAAATATTTCTTACAATGCGCGCGTTGCCAAACTTTTTATCTCTGTTTTTATAAAGTTCTTCAAAATGTTTTTGTAATCTTTCTTCTGCTTCTTTCGAAATATTTTTCTTTTCCCGCGCTAAAGTTCTATGAACAATTTCCATTAGTTCGGAAGGAGAGTAGTCTTCAAAAGTAAAAGACTTACTGAAGCGCGATTGAATACCCGGGTTGCCGGTTACAAAATTCAACATCTCGTCGGTATACCCGGCGGCAACAACTATGAATCTTCCCCGGTCGTCTTCCATTCGCTTTAATAAAATATCAATCGCTTCTTTGCCAAAATCGTTTCCTAAATCACTCGGTTTAAGAAGGGAATAAGCCTCGTCAATAAAAAGCATTCCTCCGATTGATTTGTCAATTAAAGTAGTTGTTTTCTCTGCTGTTTGTCCTACATAACCGGCTACCAAACCTTGCCGGTCGGTTTCAACAAGATGTCCTTTCGATAAGATTCCAAGAGCCGAATAGATACGCCCAAAAATACGCGCTACTGTTGTTTTACCTGTGCCTGGATTGCCAAGGAACAAAATATGTTCGCTGAATACTTTTTTAATATCGTCTCCCTGCTCATTAAAATAACGGGCAAGTTTCACCATATCAGCGATTTCTTTTTTGACTAAACTTAATCCGACTAAATCTTCTAATTCGTTCAATGCTTCATTCAAAGCATCTTCGTTAATCGGGAATACTATTGCCTTAGAGGATCTTTTGGAAAGAGTTGCTTTGATTACTTCTTCATTAAATGTCGTAATTAAATCTTTTGTTCTTTTCTCTTCCGGTATGGTTAAGCAAATTTTACTAAGATTTCTTTTGGATTCATCAAATAGTTTCCGGACAAGGCGTGCGTTGCCAAATGATTTGTCTCTACCTCTATAAAGAGAAATAAATTCTTTCTTTAATATTTCTTCTGCTTCTTCCGTAATTGCATAATCTTCTTTTTTCAAAAGCTGTTTGAAAATAAGAATCAATTCATCCGGAGAATAATCTTCAAAGACGAATGTTTGGCTGAAACGAGATCTTAATCCGGGATTTGAATTTAAGAACGATTCCATTTCTTCGGGATAGCCGGCAACAATTACAACGAATTCACCTTTGCGGTCTTCCATTCTTTTCAAAAGAATGTCAATAGCTTCTTGTCCAAAATCTTGACTTCCGCCTTTTTTGATTAATGTGTAAGCTTCATCAATAAATAAAACGCCACCGATTGCATCGTTAATAATTTTTTCTGTCTTCTGTGCGGTCTCGCCAATATATTGACCTACAAGGGCTGAGCGGTCAACTTCAACAACATGTCCATTGGGAAGAATTCCCATAGCGTAAAAAATATCTCCGAGCATCCGGGCAACTGTTGTTTTTCCGGTGCCTGGATTCCCAAGAAACACTGCGTTGATTGCAATTTTTTCTTCTGCCTTTAATCCAAGCCGTTTTCTTTCTTTCAAAAACTCCAGATAAGAGACAAAACTTTTTACCGACTCTTTTATGCTGGCAAGACCCGTAAAATGATCTAATTCGTCAAGAAGTTCATTCAAAGATTTTGTTGTTGGTCTTGATAAAATTTTTGTTGTTTGTTTATCAATTTTCTTCTGATCGGATTGTCTATCAAATGTTTTTGTCTCTGGGAAATCATACTTCTCTTCGGTTTCTCGTAAATTATAATCCCCAATTCCAAAATATTTTTCCCCGGTTTTGAAATTGTTAATATAAAATTCTAAGCGTGCTTGTCCGGACAGCCAATCATCTGATTGTTCCGCACTTAAGGATTGAACAAAAATTACGGAGTCCCAATCTTTCAGTACGTTCATCTGAAAATTATTTCTTCCAATCTCAAAATCATTTTGATACCAAACTAAAGTGCAGCTAAAGGTTTTATCTTCCTTTCTAAAGAAAGGATTGTTGAAAATAACTTCGGCAGCAATTATACGGGTTGAATTGGCGAAACATTTGCAATAGATGCGGGAACCGGTTTTTGATTCTTCAGCGGCGTCAAATAATTTTAAGGAAATAATATCTACGTATTCGTTTGGGTAATGAAAGGATTCTGTTCTATAAGGAATATCGCTAAATGATTTAGTAGCTCTTGCAAGTTCTCTAGTCATTCGTTCGCGTGATATTTTTCTTTTCGGCTCTGTTTTTACATCGTGTTCTTGCTCGAGTTGCGAAAACTTTTTTAGCGCATTATAAATGCTGATAAATCTTTCATTCTTCTTAAACTTATTTGCTAAGGAATCAGCTTTTTTCAAAGCGGGTTTAAGCTGGAAAAGATGGAGCATTGATTCTAATTCAATCAATTCTGCTTCATCATTTTTGTGCTCTTCTAAAATTTTCCTGGCGCAAAAAAGAGAAAACCAAAATTCTTTAGCTTTTATTGCTTTATTAGAACTTTCTAATATATTTTCAATATTCTTTGTATTTATCGGAATTTTTCCGGTTCGGATTTGATTTGCTTGATCCAACCAATCTCTCATTTCTTTCCATAACGGATTTTTGCCGTTATCAATTATGAGAGCTAGTTCAAGAGCCGCGTTTGCTTCTTCAAATTTTTGAAGTCCGGCATAAGACTTGGATCTGTTAAGATATGTCCACGCAAGAATTTCCTTTTGTTTATCTATTGACTGGTCTGTATCTGCAATAGCCCCTTCAAAAATGCTCATTCTATAAAGCAGGTAAGATCTATAAACACGAGCTTTAATGGAATCTCCCTTTAGTTCTACTGAGAGATTTGCATAATCCATTGCTTTCATTGGATTTCCGTTCTCCAACAATGCCCATGCGTAACAGATAGCGGCTTCACTATCATCCGGACGTGACTGATAAACTTTTTCAGCAACATTTAATGCTAAGCGGAATCTGCCATTCCATAAATGATCGTATGCTTCTGCTTGCAGAGTATTTAGTTCTTCGTCAAACAATCTTTACCCCGGATCGTATAATAATTGCCACTCTCATATTTATAAAGTTAATATAAGAACTTAAGCGGATTAACTGAAATATAGCGGGAGAGTAATTTTTATTATTTTTATGAGAACCAATTGTGAGAAAATACGTCTAATATTCAAAGTAAAGAGGTATTTATGAAAACAAAATTAATTTCTACCGTTTTATTACTGGCTTTTGTTCTAAGCGGATGTGGTTTTTGGGGAGTGCGTGGAAATGGAAGAATTAAAGATGAATCGCGAAAGGTAGCAGAATTTCGTAAAATTGAAGCAGGCGGCGCGTTCTCAATACATGTTAAAGTAGGATCTGCAGCATCAATAAGAGTTTCTGCCGAAGAGAATTTACTTAGCTATATCAGGACAATTGTTAAGGGAAATACACTCGTCATTGATACAAAGAAAAATATTTCTCCCCGTAAAGAAATTTTGATTGAAGTAACAACACCATACCTAACTGATATTGAAGCTTCCGGAGCCAACGATATTGAGATCGAAGGAATAAACGAAACTGAATTTTATGTTGATTTGAGCGGGGCGGGTAATATTCATTTAATCGGTAAAGTGGAAAAACTTCGTGCAGAACTTTCTGGTGCAGGTAATATTAATGCGAGAGAGTTAAAAGCGAAGGAAGTATTAATTTCTGTTAGCGGTGCGGCTAGCGCAGATGTCTATGCAACAAAATATTTGGACGCATCCGTTTCAGGAGTCGGTTCTATAGATTATTATGGTAATCCTGAAAAAACAAGAACTAATGTATCCGGTGTGGGGTCTATTACAAGAAAATAAATGAAAATTCTTTCATGTTGAGCGGAATCTAGAAAAACTAGTTCCGCTTTTTTTTATTTAAACACTCTTTCCTTATTCATTATCAGCCATTATCTTTGAATATCAAAATCAAATAATTCAAGAGAAGATGAAATGAAAAAAATTCAGGTTGCTATTTTAATGGGGAGCGATTCAGATTATAATGTTATGCAGAAAGCAGAAGAAACACTTAAAGAATTTGGAGTGAATTTTGAGACCAGAATTCTTTCTGCACATAGAACGCCAAAGCAGACCGTTGAATTTATAACATCTGCTCAAAAGAATAGCGCAAAAGTATTTATTGCTGGGGCGGGCGGCGCAGCTCACCTTCCCGGAATTGTAGCGGCGCATACTATTTTGCCTGTAATTGGAGTTCCAATTCTAGGAAAGTCAACTAACGGTTTAGACTCTTTACTTTCAATTGTGCAAATGCCTTCCGGAGTTCCGGTAGCGACAGTAGCAATTGACGGAGCTAAGAATGCCGCATTATTAGCTGTTCAAATTCTTGCCGTTTCTAATAAAGTTCTTTCGAAGAGATTATCTTTATATAAAAAGCAGATGGAAAATGATGTACTTAAAAAAGATATTCAATTGCACAAAAAAAAATGAAAAATTAATTACGGGTTTAATTAATATTGTTATTGTAACGAGAAGTTTATAATGACCCCTAAAGATAATGGTCATTATAGTCCATTTATTTTACGAACAATCCGCTCAACAGATTTCATTGCAATCCCAGATGCTTTACTTTTATCGAATTCTCATCAAACTCTAATGTTTTAGGAAATTATTAAAGGTTATTCTCATAGTTAGGAAATCTTCAAAGCTTTCACATTAATTTATTTTGTTTAACGTTGATTTTAGAGGTTTAAATTTGCCAGTAATTGGCACCTTATATGCAAATCAACTACAAAATCTGGAAAATTGAGAGTTTGATGAAAAAGGGAATCTTAGAAAAATATCCGCCTAAGGATGGAAATAACTTGATTGCGCTTCTTCATGAAGTGCATGAAGCATTTGGTTATCTTCCTAAAGATGATTTGCGCGCTATTGCAGAATATGTGAATCTTCCTATCACTTCAGTTTATGATGTAGCTGCTTCTTATGGTCAATTCAGATTAACACCTCTTGGTAAAAATGTTGTCCGTATTTGTAGAGGAACCGTTTGTCACGTCAAAAAATCTGCGAGTCTTTTAACAACTCTTGAAAATGAACTTGGAATAAAAGCTGGACAAACAACGCAAGACAAAAATTTTACACTTGAGACTGTTGCGTGTATTGGTGCATGCAGCATCGCTCCGGTTATAAATATTAATGAAGATTATTATGGAAGAGTAGTGATAGAAGAAGTTCCAATAATATTAGCAAAGTATAAGAAAGAAGAGATCTCTAAAAATAGAATTAAAAAATTAAATGGTATTGAAAACCAAACTGCTTAATGCAGAAAATATTCACCTTCACAAAATCATTCATAATACGATTAAGCTTTTGGAAGTTGAGTTAACAAAAAAAGACATTTCTTTAGTCTCAACGATTGAAAAAGATTTACCAGCCATCATTGTTGATCAAAATGAAGTTACACTTTTGATTAAAAATCTGTTAAGTAATGCAATCCAATATAACAAGACGGGCGGAAAAATATTTGTTGACGTTATAAGATCGAAGAATTCCATCTCAATCGGAATAAAAGATACAGGAATAGGAATGCGGCATGAAGAATTGACAAAAATATTCAATGAATACTACCGTATTAAAAATAATCGAATGCGTGGAATTAGTGTAACTAATCATGGTCTTACAATAGTAAAACAAATTGTGGATTCATATCACGGTAAAGTTGATGTGGAATCGGTCTTTGGTGAAGGAACAACTGTTACAATCAATTTACCAATAAATACAAATTAACAAATGGAGAGCAATATGGCACTTATCGCAATTATTGATGACGATCCGGATATTCTTGACGCGAGCAGTTTGGTATTGAAATCGAAAGGATACAATGTGATTACAGCAAATAATCCAAACGATGGTTACAAAATTGTTAAAGAGAAAAAACCAAACTTGATTATTCTTGATGTCATGATGGATGAACCAGATGATGGATTCTTCCTTGCGCAAAAATTCCGCAAAGAAAACATTATAACACCAATCCTTATGTATACTTCAGTCTCTAAAGCAATTGGATTTGAATTCGGGAAAAATGAAATGGTTCCGGTAGATGATTTTGTCGAAAAACCTATTTCACCGGATGAACTTGTAAGAAAAGTGGAATTGTTGTTACACAAAGTTGAGGAGAAAAGATAATGCTAGTATTAGAAAAAAATGCTATAACTGAAGAGATCGAACTTCTTGTAGATAAATACGGCAAGGATCGTTCTTCGCTTCTTCCAATCCTTCAAGATATTCAGCGAAAACATAAATATATACCGGATTTTGCTCAGCAGGAAGTTGCACGCTTACTCGACATTCATCCGGTTGAAGTATTCAGTGTTGTCTCGTTTTATTCATTCCTCAACACACTGCCAAAAGGAAGAAACATTGTTCGTCTATGCCAGACTATCACGTGCGATATGGCAGGCAAAACGGCTGTAGCAAAGGCATTGGAAAGAGAACTTGGAATTAAATTCGGAGAGACAACCAAAGACAATAAATTTACTCTTGAATTTGTCAATTGTTTAGGTATGTGCGATCAAGGTCCTGCCGTTTTGATTAATGAAAGAGTTTATCCAAAAGTTACACCCGAGAAAGCTGTTCAAATTCTTAGTGAGGTGAAATAATTATGGAAACGGATAAAAGAAAAGGTGTAGTATTATTTTCTGAATACAATCGTGGAGAAGGGATTAAAAAAGCGATTGCGCAATCCCGTGAAGATATTCTGTTCGAAATACGTGAATCGAAATTGAAGGGAAGAGGCGGAGCCGGATTTCCTACTGCAACAAAGTGGATGATGGTAGCCGCGGCAAATTCAGAAGAAAAATATATTATTTGTAATGCAGATGAAGGAGAACCGGGAACATTCAAAGATCGCGTACTACTTCTTGAATATCCCCAATTAGTTTTTGATGGGATGGTAATTGCTGGATACGTTATTGGCGCAAAAAAGGGAATTATCTATCTGCGCGGTGAATATGAATACATGAAAAAATCTTTAGAAGATTATCTTGAAACAATGGAGAAAGATAATCTGCTCGGAAAAGATATACTCGGTAAGAAAGGACTCAACTTTGAAATCGAAATACGGATGGGAAGCGGTGCTTACGTATGCGGCGAAGAAACTGCATTGATTGAATCGCTGGAAGGAAACCGCGGTGAGGCACGCAACCGTCCTCCGTTTCCGGTTACAACGGGATATCTTGGTAAACCAACAACAGTTAATAATGTAGAAACATTAGCTTCCATTCCTCATATTGTTGACAAAGGCGGCGTGTGGTTTAAAAAACATGGAACTGATAAATCAACCGGTTCAAAATTGTTTTCTGTTTCCGGTGATTGTGAAAAACCAGGTGTTTATGAATTACCATGGGGTTCAAAAATATCAGAACTTCTGGATTTAGTCGGCGCAAAAAATACAAAAGCTGTACAAGTTGGCGGAGCTTCCGGAAATTGTATCCCGAAATCGCAATTTCAGAGAACACTTGCCTACGAAGATGCTGCGACTGGTGGTTCAATAATGATATTCAATGAAAGCAGAAATATGCTTCATGTCCTTAAAAACTTTATGGAATTCTTTGTTGAGGAATCGTGCGGGCAATGTACACCATGCCGAATTGGAAATGTGAAATTGCTTGAAGGCGTTAAAATGATAGAAAAAAAAGAATTCACGTTTGCGTATATCAATCAGTTAAAAGATCTTGGTCGGACAATGCAAGTTGCATCTAAGTGCGGACTGGGACAATCGAGTCCGAACTCATTCATTTCGATTTTAGAAAATTTTAAGGAAGAAATATTCAACGGTAACGGAGGACACAATGGAAAGTAAAGACAATTTGAGAGCGCCGGTTAGTCAAAAACCGTTAACGATTGAAAAACCAACTGATTTAACCGCAATAGGCGGAACTGTTACTGTTGAGATTAATGAGAAGAAAATTACTGTTCCTCTTGGTACCACTATTCTAGAAGCATGCAAGATGAGCGGTATTAGTATTCCAACTTTGTGTAACCATGAAGATTTGTGCGTAGCCGGTGTTTGCAGAATATGTGTTGTTGAAGTAGAAGGGATGAGAACGCTTCAAGCATCTTGCGCTTATCCAATTACTGCACCGATGAAAATAAAAACATCAACACCAATGGTTCGCAAAGCGCGCAGAAACATTATTGATTTAATGCTTAGTGAACATTACGGAGAATGTTATTCATGTTTTAGAAACGGAAATTGCGAACTGCAATCTCTTGCTAAAGAGTATGGTGTTGATAGTTATACTTATGGACACGTTACTAAACCAAAGTATGAAATTGATAAATCTTCATACTCAGTAATTCGTGATATGAGTAAATGTGTTCTCTGCAAACGTTGTGTAAGAACTTGTATTGATTTGCAGGAAGTAGGTGTGCTCGAAGCTATAGATAGAGGAGAGAAAACACACATCAGCACATTTTTAAATAAACCGTTAAGTGATGTTATTTGTATCAATTGCGGTCAATGTATTAACCGTTGTCCAACAGGTGCCTTACGTGCAAACGATCCATCCGATGAAATATGGGCTGCAATAGATGACCCTAAAAAACATGTTATAATTCAAACCGCTCCTTCTCCTAGAGCGGCAATCGGAGAAGAATTCGGTTTAGGTGCCGGTCATTCTATGACAAGAGAATTAAACACTGCATTAAAGAGAATCGGATTCGATAAAGTTTTCGATACAAATTTTACAGCGGACTTAACAATTATAGAAGAGGGGACGGAATTAATTCTTCGTCTATACAAAGCACTTGTTCAAAAAGAAGAAGTTGCTCTTCCGCAATTCACATCATGTTCGCCCGGCTGGGTTAAATTCATTGAACATTATTATCCGGAATATTTGGATAATCTAAGTTCGGCTAAATCGCCACAGCAGATGTTCGGAGCTCTTATTAAAACATTTTATGCGCAGAAAGCAGGTATTGATCCTGCTGATGTTGTCTCGGTAGCTTTAATGCCTTGTTCGGCTAAAAAGTTTGAATGTAATAGACCGGAGATGAATGCCAGCGGTTATAAAGATGTTGATTACGGTTTAACAACACGCGAAATGGCAAAAATGATTAGGGAAGCTGGAATCAATTTACCCGAAATGCCAAAGAGCGATTTTGATAATCCTTTCGGAGAAGCGTCCGGTGCTGGATTAATATTTGGCGCTACAGGCGGTGTTATGGAAGCAGCTATCCGTTCCGTGGTTGAATTTGTTCTAGGCAAAAAAGCTGAAGATATTTTTGCTAATGCAAACATTATTCCATTGAGAGGATTTGATGGCGTAAAATATATGGAAATTCCGATTGGTGACAAGGTTGGTCCTGTACCAGATATTATAAAACATCTTGTGCCTAATTGGGATTGGCTCAAAGGTGCGACCTTAAAAATTGCTGTTGCCCACGGTACAGCGAATGCTAAAAAGATTATGGATGACATTAAAGCTGGCGGCAAATTTTCCGAATGTCATTTTATTGAATTCATGGCTTGCCCTGGCGGATGTCTTGGCGGTGGCGGTCAACCAATTCCCACAACTCCTGAAATTCGTAAATTAAGAGCAAAAGCAATTTATGCAGAGGATGAATCTCTTACACTTCGTAAATCCCATGAAAATCCGCATGTAGTTCAGATTTATGAAGAGTTCTTGACTGAAGGTCCTTGCGGACATCTGTCACATAAATTATTACATACTTATTACACAAAACGCGGAAGATATATCGCATGAATAAAAGTAGGGGCTCAACTTGTTGCGCCCCTACAATTTTTATGGATGAATAATAACGCAAGATGATCTTAATAATAGCTCTAATTGGAAGTTCGGAATATTTTATTTCAATCCGGATAATAGAAAAGTTTTTGTGCCAAAACGGATTGGAATAGGATGGACATTGAATTTTGCCAGATGGCAGACGTCTTTAATAATAGGCGCTTTAATAATTCTTTTAACAATCTCATTATTAGGTTCATTCAAATAAGATCCGTTTACTTTAAGTTGTTATCTGCCTATATTAATTATGAATCTAACAGTAAGACTTCTAACTGTGTAGAATATATATGCTAAATCTTGTACCAGAGTGGACGTATCATTATGGCGAATTTTGGAAGGCGATAAAGATTCGTAATCTTTGGTTTATACGTCTTCGTTACTTAGCCGCAGTAATTCTCTTCGGATTTTTTATAACTGGTGAATATCTATTTCATTTAAATTTTTCGACTGAACAAATCATAGCTATTAATAGCATTAGTTTTTCAATCCTACTTTATAACGTCATTGTCCATTCAATTCGTAAGTATGTTTCTACTGATCCAGATAAATTTAATGGGCTTCATCTTTCGCTTATTCAAATGATTCTGGATCTAACAGCCTTAATGCTCTTAGTCTATTACACAGGCTTGATTGAGTCCCCGCTCTATACGTTTTTTATTTTCCATATGATTATCGGCAGTCTAATTTTGCCCGGTTATATCATTTATATGACTGCTGGATTGATCAGTTGTGTCTTTGCTATTCTTACTTTTTTCCAAAGATATAATTTAATTGAGAGCCATTTTATTTCTGGATTATATCTTGGACCACGCCCGCACACATTAACTTATGATATTCTATTTGTTATCATCTTTGCGGTAATGTTATTTATATCGGTGTACATTGCCAATAAAATTGCACATCAGCTTTATCAGCGGGAACAACAGCTTCGTTCTTCCTTAGAAAAGCTTAACGAAGCTGAGATTGCCAAACAAAAATATACTATCGGCATTGTCCACGAAATTAAAACGCCAATAGCTGCAGTTCATTCGATATTGGAGTTAATAAAAAATGGTTATGTCGGAAGCGTAAGTCTTTTAGTAGAAGAAAAAATTAAACGTGCTGAACTTAGAACAGAGGAAGCACTTCAACTCATCAAAAACATTTTGAATATTTCTAAACTTAGATTACTCGAAATCCGGTTAACGGATGAGATTAATTTAAGCGCGTTCATAAAAAACATTCTTGATACATTCAGCGACCTGGCTAAAGAAAAATCTATCGCTCTGATCTTTAATGATAACACGAACGAACAGTTGTTTATTAAATCTGATAAAATACTTTTTGAATTGGTTCTATCTAATGTCATTTCCAATGCTATAAAATATGTGGAAAAAGGAGGGACTGTAGATGTGAAACTAGATTCTACGGAAGACAAATTTATTATTGAAGTGTGCGATAACGGAATTGGAATTCCACAAAAAGAGATTGACAAAATATTTGAGCAATTTTACAGAGGATCAAATATCAATAGAACTATTCACGAAGGAAGCGGAATGGGGCTGGCGATTGTGAAAGAGATTGTAGAAAAGCTGGGAGGAATAATAAAAGTATCAAGCCCGTCGCGTTTAGCCGTAGAAAATAGACCCGGAACAAATTTTGGAATTGTAATTCCCATTCACTATAAGCAAAACGAATATGATATTTTTGAAGTCAATAGGGAGGATTACTTAGAAAGCTAAAATATTTTTCAGAAATATTTGATTTTGCTGTCTCTGCCAATTTGATATTCGGGAAAATCCCATAAACAGTTGAACCGGATCCAGACAGTAGAGAAAATATTGCGCCCTCCTTATCAAGCTGCTTTTTAATTGCCTCGATCTCCGGATATTTTACAAACACATAATTCTCAAAATCGTTTTTAAGTTCTCTATTTATAATTTCATAATCTAATTTTCCATTCTTAATAATGGAATGAAGATCAAACTGAACATTCTTTGGAGAAACATTTTGAAATGCTTCTTTTGTAGAAATATTAATACCGGGATTAACAATTAAAATTGGTTCATGAATTTCAATATCTACATAATCCAAAATTTCCCCACGGGAAGAGCCGATTGCAGGTTTCGACTTTATAAAAAATGGAACATCCGAACCAAGCTGTAATGCCAAATCAATTAACTTAGCATGGTTAAGGTTGAGCTTGAACATTTCGTTAAGAGAGATTAAAGCAGCGGCTGCATCTGAACTTCCTCCTCCTAAACCGGCTTGAGAAGGAATATTTTTCTGAAGTTCGATCTTGACATTTAATGTTTTGCCAGTAATCTTTTCTAAAATATTTTTTGCTTTTACTACAAGATTAGAGTTGTCTCCCGGGACCATGTCTGAATCGCAATGAAATTCAAATTGATTTGCTTGTTCAAAAATCAAAACATCAAAAAGATCTGAAATTGGGTAGAAGAGTGTTGAAAGATTATGAAATCCGTCTGCTCTTTCTGACAGAATTGATAATCCTATATTTATTTTTGCAGGCGCTTTAATTTCTATATAATTCATTGAACAGTTCCTTGATTGCTCTTGTGTGATTCTGATTGGAACCGCAGCAAGAGCCAATATACATGGGGTTCAAATCTAAAAATTGTTTTACGTCATTTAGATACTCATTAGGGTCAATGTCGCATTTAATTATTTCATCATGAATATCACCACCACAATTAAAATAGAATCCCCATTTACTCGGAGGAGTATAATTTTCAAAATACCTTTTTAGTAATTGTGGACGCACGCAATTGAATCCAATACCGGTAGGAGAAAAGTCCGAAACGAAACTGATTGCATCGTGTAAAGGCTCGCCGCTTAATAAATTTAATTCTTCGTTGAAATATAGATTTATCGTAAAAGGGTAGGAGTTTTCTGAACAGAAAGCGCAAATAATTTTAATCTCATCCCAGTGACTTTGGGTTTCATTCCAGATAATATCACAACCGCTTTTCCATAGCTGCTCGATGTGAAATTTATGATTGTAATCTAATTTATTTTGAGTAATCGTTCTTTCTTTTTGGTAGCAATCTTCAGCCGGTGCATTCGAGCCCGCTATTATAATTTGTTTCTCTTCTATTGCCTCAATTGCCAACTGTACTCCGCTTCGAATGAACTCTTCGTTTGTTATATTAAGATTTGATTTACTAAAGGCATTTGGATTAGAGCGGAATGTATTTGTTGTTAAAATTTCTGCTCCCGCATCAACGTATTCTTTATGAAGCTGTACAATCAATTCTTGATGAGTAATGTTCGCAATGGAAGACCAAAGATATTTATGCAGCGGTATATTCTTTTGTTGCAAAATTGTACCCATGGCACCATCAAGAATCAAAGGGCGCTTTAATGTTTCATACTTTGTAAGAAAATCAATTCTACTTCGGTTCATTTCTTTTCTTGTCAAAATACGCTAAGGATTCAGTCACTATTTTTTCAAGGTCAATCATCTGAATACACTCCAGATTATAAGGACAAACTTTTTTCCAGCATGGTGCACAGAAGAGACTTTCCGGAAACAACTTAACGCCTCTATCATATAAATCAATTTCGCTCCAGCAGCTTAATCCGAACCAAGCGATTACATATTTTTTTAATGCAATTGCTAGATGCATACCGAAAGAATCGCCGGTAATAATTAACTGAGGAATACTTTCATAGCAAGCTCCTTTTCGAACGCCTCCGTAGGTTGGGGTATTTAACACTTGTCCTTTAAAATTCTCTGCAATTGCTCTATTTCTTTCTTCATCTTCTGGACCACCGAGGAGCATAATCTTAAAACGATTATAGGATAAAAACTTTTCGATCAAAACAGTATGTTGCTCCAAAGTCATCTTCTTGTTTGGAAAAAGAAGAGAACAGCCGGTATTAAAGCCGATTATTTCATCACTTTCTTTTATACCAATTTCTTTTTTGTATTCCTCAATGAATTTCAACTCGGTAGCTGTAAAATCAAAAACATAATCATCGCGGCTATAATCTAGATCAAAAGTTTCTGCTAGATAGTCCTGTCCAAATCTTGTATTAACTTTAAACTTTAGATGGTCATCCATGCCAAGGCGGTAATTATATTCTGCACCTTTATTTAGAGGAATGATTTGTCCATTAGAATTAATTCCAAAGCCAAGACGTTCTTTTGCTTTTACTTGCATTGCTAAGGCACCGGATCGCATTGATTTATCAACATTCATAACGATATCAAATTCTAATGAATTGAGGATTGCTAACGATTCGAAGTCATAAACAAATACTCTATCAATGTAGGGATTGTTCTCCAGTAATCCAGAAGCAACTTTAAGTGTAATCCAATAGATTGCAGATATAGGGTATTTCCTTTTGATTGCCTGAAGTTGAGCAGTTGTCATTAAAACATCTCCCATGGCATCCAGGTTAATAATTAAAATTTTTGTTCCAATGGGATTCATCTCTTTGCAGCCGTCTTCCCAACAATTATGGTCTGGAAAGCATGGTTTATATCCATTAAAATTTTTACAGTTTGATGCTGATTTATTCATGTCTCTCCTTTTGGAAATAGAATTTTTCAAAAAATGGAATAAATTTATTTTTAACCTGATCAAAAGAAACATTTTCTAATGTAGGTTCTTCAGTTATTATAGTGTCATATTCTGATTTATACGGCGACCAGATTATATCGTTAGTTTTGTATTTAACATAAAGTCCGAACATTGGTTTATGAAATACGGAAATCACATGAACAATGGACGTATCAGGAGTAAATAAAAAATCTACTATAGGGATCATAGCGCAAAATTCGTCAAATGTGGGACGGTAGTAAATGGGAATAAGATTGTTACTGATCTTTGTGGCTTTATCCAAATCTTGCGGTGAACAAAGTAAGAGCATATTCAGATCATAACTGGATAACTCTGAGATAAGCAGTTTATAATTTGCCACACCCCAAAATCTTGCCTCGCTGCCTGCAGAAATATTTATACCAAATAAGATTTTTTTTACCGGGTAATTATTCTTAATAAACTCTTCGGCAGATTTAGTTGAAGAATATTTTGGTTCGAAGAAAATATTTGCTGTTTTTGGATTCAGATTTATTCCAAACAATTTTCCAAATTCCAACATTCTGTCTACAACATGATGCTTAGATGTGTCTAATTTATTCACAGTGTGAGTATAAAGTTTAGCATTTCTTTTCTTGAGTCCAAATTTGTATCTGCTTTTAGTGAAAGCAATTAAATAACTCACAGTTGAAGATACATCATCATGCAAATCAACAATTACATCACATTCAAGATCATTAATCAATTTTATCAACGTTCGAATTCCGTGAATGCTTTTGCGGTAAACAATAATTTCATCGGCAAGTTTTTGATTCTCAAAAACAAAGTAGTTTTGACTGCTGGCTAACACATAAATCTTGCACCCGATCTGTTCTTTTATCTCTTTGAGTAAAGGCGTTGTTACAAGTGCATCTCCAATCCTGTTTAACCTTATAAAAAGGATTTTACTTTCTTTCGAAATTACTGGAAAGTCTTTTTGCTTCGCATTCTTCTTTACAAAAAGAAGTAGTGATAGCATAAATTTTCTGAATAATATTTCTATTCTTTTCAATTGTTGATCAGTAAGTTGTTTTTTGAAATGAGGTGGTCAACTTTATCTAAAACCTTTTCAACTGGAAGATTGCGGAAACATTCATGCTGCTTTGGACAGTCAAGTAAGTTACATTCAATACAATCTAGGTCGTCCAAACGTACCCATTCATGCATTTCACCGAATGGACCTTGCATGTATGGACTTGTTGGCCCGAACAACCCAAGTACAGGCGTACCAACAGCAGTAGCAATATGCATTGGTCCACTGTCGTTCGAAATTAGAATTTTACATCGGGCAATCAAAGCTGCAAGTTCTTGAATGGTTGTCTCCGGAGCAATCATTGACTTATCACCAATAAGAGATTGAATTTTGAATGCATCTTCTTGGTCAGACTTTCCCCAAATTATAAAAATCTTTGCGTTGAATTTTTGGATTACAGCTTTAGCTATTTCAGCAAATTTAATGGGGTCGCATTTCTTTGAAGGCCATCCGCCGGTAGGGCAAATTCCTACAACAAAATTATTCTCTATAAAATTATCTCTAAGATATTTCTCTGCAACCCGTAAAGCTGATGGACTTATGTAATAATACAACTGTTTGTAAGTATGGCTTAGTCCGATCAATTTCAAAGTTTCTAAATGAAGCAGTGCGGAATGATATTTCCCGCGTTCTGCAGGTCCCAATAGGTTATAAGCATATTTCCTACCTCGATAGGGAAATCCAACCCGAAATTTTGCTCCGCTAAAAAATGTTACTAATGCTGTTGAAGGGTTAGTAAAGAAATCAAGGACCAAATCATATCTGATTTTTTTGATTTGTTGTATGAGCGAAACTTTTTTCCAAAAATCCTTGCGATCGAATATAAGAACTTGATTAATTTCTTTTAGTCCTGAAATTCCGGGTTCTGATGGCGCTTCAACAAGGTAATCAATCTGCGCATTCGGAAAATCTTTTCTTAGGTTTTCAATAACTATAGTCGAGAGAACTACATCACCAATACCGCGCAGTTTGATAATAAGTATTTTTTTAATTTTTTCTTTTATTATTTGTTTCATCTTGTGCCAAATTTTATACTAAATTTCTAAATGAGCATTGTTTTTAGAAGAAACATCTCCTTAATTCACAATTCAATTTACAAAGAATCGGCTACTCCATCAATGAAGCAGTCAGTAAGAATCTCTTATTCAACAACCATTTCGCAATCTTTGGGTATTTCCGGTTTTACAAGTAAAACATTTTCTTTTGTTACGGTTACTTGTCCGGTTTCATGTCTCTGATTTTTAATAACATATTTTTTCAATGTATAAGTAACGGGAACAAGTTTTGAAGTTTTAGCTTTACTGTAAAATGCTGCGACTGATGCTGTCTTTTGCAAAATGTTTTTGGGAATGATTTCTTTTGTATTTTCAACTCTCAAAACAACATGCGAACCGGATACGGAGCGTGCGTGAAACCAAAAATCATTTTGTTTGGCAAACTTGGTTGTAAGCACGTCATTATTTTTGCTATCCTTTCCAACAAAAATATGATACTTATTTTCAATCAAAAAGTGACGAAATGAGTATTTATCTTTTTTCTCTTCGCCGTTGAGTGTCTGAGACTTCATTTTTAATTCTTTTTTGATTTCTAAGAGTTTGTCTTGCTCTTCGGTTGATTCAAATTGATTTCTGATTTTTATCAACCTTTCATATTCCTTTTGATTGAATGTGAGCAGTTCTTTCGATTTCTGGTATTCAATCTTTTCCGCTCTGGATTTATCATAAAACCGATCTATATTTTGATGCGGTGATAGTTTCTCATCAAGTATAATCTTTACTTTCTCGCCGGAAATATAATCATTCAACTCAATTTCTTTTATTCCTTTGTGCAGCAATTTTATATTTGCCAATAATAAATCTCCGTAATGATGGTATAAGGTTTCTTTAGAACCCAAATCTACACGGATTTTTAGATTGTTCAATCTGAGAGATAAAGTTTCAATTTCCTTAGCCAGAAATTTCTCTATCTCTTTCCTCACATTTTTTACTCTAGATTGAGAGTGGGAGAGAGCGAAATATTTGTTTATAGCGTCAAAGTAGTTGTTGAATTCAGTGTGATCTTCCGGAATTGTTGCAGTGATAAATGTTTTCGGATGAAATTTTGGTTTACCTAAATTCTCGTCAAAATAGACGACAATATTTTCACGGTTTATTTCGTTGAATATATCTAAAAGATTTTTCTTGATATTGCCAGTCCGTAATTCCGCCTCTGCAATAATATCTTTGCCTATGAACGGCATCTTCTTAAAACTCTGCTCTTCATTTGTTCTTTCTATGAGTTCGTAAAGTGATGAAAGCGAATTAGCGAAATTTAATCCCGCTATTTCGTCTTCATGTTTCTTTTTTTCTTGAAGAGTATTTTTCTTAAAAGAGTGTAATAAATTCTGGGGATCTGTAAAGAATATGTTGCTTTGCCCCCCTTTGAAAACAATTGTAATCTTCCCGTTATTCATCACAAATTGAACAACGCGGTCTCCAATTGCAATTTGTATAGATTCAATAGTGGAAGGGAGGAACTCGCTGAAAAAATTTATTGTGTTTTTTTTTGCTTTATGATGCTCATCCTTTATGGTGATATAAGGTTGCTGAAGATTAGTAGAAACAATCAAATGAAAATTTGGTTTACCAATAAGGGGAAGGTGAAGAAACAGTTTGTCTTTCTCTTGAGTATATACTTCAACAATTTGTTTCCCATTGATAAACGGTTCTAACTGCTGTACGCATCTGAAAAGGTAGAAATAATTCTTATACATATTTAGTTGGATTGGATGATAAATTATTAGTGAGAATTATGGCTTTATCTTTCGCGATCTTTCTTCGGCGGTTAAGTCAAATATTTTTCTCAGAAGATTTTCACCTTTAAGAGAAAGATTCTTTTCTCTTCTAAGTAGAACAACTTTTGCAGTCTCTAAGAATTTATTTATATCATGGGTTTTTAGAAAATCGGAGCCGCCCCAGCAAAAAGATGGAATATAACGCGGAGGAAAGCCCGAGCCAAAAATATTGCATGCAGCACCGACTATTGTACCTGTGTTGAACATTGTATTAATTGCCGTTTTTGAATGATCACCCATTATCAATCCAACAAATTTAGAACCGGTTTCAACCGGTTTTCCGTTTAGCAAGATTGAAATATTTTCGTAATTATTTTTTAGATCGCTGTTATTTGTGCTTGCGCCAATATTAATCCAGCTTCCTAAATATGAATGCCCTAGGAATCCTTCGTGCTGTTTATTAGAATATGAATGAATGATAGATGCCTCAACTTCTCCTCCGACTCTGCAAACTTCTCCTATACTCGTATTATGATAAATTGAAGCGCCCGATTTTATAATTGAATTATCTCCTATGTACGCCGGTCCTTGAATGTAAGTCTGAGACATTATACGAGCATTTTTACCAATATATACGGGTCCATCAGAAGCATCAACAAAAACAAAAGGATCAATAACAGCATTCTTCGAAATAAATATTTTTTTCTTGTTCTTAAATTCAACAGATTTAAATTTTCCGGCATCATTTTTTTGAACTTTCTTCACAATCAAATTAAAATCATTAACTATTTCGGCTCCGTTTGTATTTACTAAGTGCCAAGGATATTTAATCAGTTCCAAATTACTCTCTACATGTTGAATATTTTTGAGAAGTTGGAATGGAAAAAATTCATTCTCACTCTTAATGAGCTTATCCAAATTTTCGCCTGAAAGGTTTGCTGCAACCACTGAGCCGTCATCGGTATATAAAATAGAATTATCTTTTAATTTTTTTATCTGATCCACAGAATCCTTTGCAACTATTAGCCGTCCGTTTATAAATAAAATATTGGGAAGATCAAATTGGTTAACTAATATTTTAGGATTCTCCTCTTGAACAAATTCTTTTAAATAGCTGCGAGTATGTAGAATTAAGTTGTAGCTTGAAAAACGAGTTTTAATTTTTTCGCGGATAGTTAATATGCCGCATCGCAAATCGTATGCAGGCCTTGTATAAACAAGCGGGAGAAAATTTTGAAATCCTTCATCTTCAAATAAGCAAACGGCTTTTTTCATTATTTCTCTATCGAATATTAGTATTGATTTTGATTACTGTAATAAATTAATCAAAAATAATGGCTAGAAGCAAAAATCATTGATTACAGAGAAGAAGATGGAAAAATTTTGCGATAAGAGTTCAGTTTGATATATTTCAGATATGAAAATGCCAACCAAAAAATTCTGGTATAAGCTGCTGATTTTAGTTGTAATTTCTTTTGCGGCTTTATTCTTTATTGATAACGTTCTTTTGCCATATTATGTAAGCGGAGCTGAAAGTAAAATTCCAAATGTCATCGGTAAAAACAAAGATGAGGCAATTAAAATTCTTCGCGATGCTAACTTTAATCCAATTGTTCAGACATCGCGCTTCGACCAGAAGTATCAAAAAAATCAGGTAATATTTCAAAAGCCGGAAGCCGGTGTTTTAGTTAAAGAGAACCGCAGAATTTATTTAACTATCAGCGGTGGTGATCCGATGATTAAAATGCCTTCGCTAATAAGCAAAACATTACGTGATGCTACGCTATCGTTAGAAAGATTAGGTCTCGTTGTTGGTAAAATTGATTCTGTGGAGTCGGAGTTTCCCGCTAATATAATTGTTCAACAACAATATATGGAAGGAAGAGAAATAGCCAAGGGATCAACCATTAATCTTATGATTAGCATTGGTCCAAAAATCGGAATGGTTCGCGTTCCAAATCTTTTATTAAAATCTTTATCAGAAGCAGAGAATATTTTGAAATCCAATTCACTTAGACTTGGTAATAAAATATATATCTATTCTTCTTCTTTTTTACCAAACACTGTTGCAGATCAGGAACCAAGCGAAGACACACTTGTTAAAATTGGCGATAGTGTAAATGTAGTCTTATACCGGAGTAAATAAACGAGATAAAATGAACAATCAAAAAATTATAGCGCCTTCAATTTTATCAGCAGATTTTTCAAATCTATCCCAACAAATAAGATCGGTGGAAATTGGAGGGGCAGGCTGGATTCATTGCGATGTTATGGACGGAAAGTTTGTGCCTAATTTAACTTTCGGCCCGGTTATTATACAAGCAGTCCGTAAAACAACTAAGCTTCCAATTGATGTTCACTTGATGATCAAAAATCCGGATGATTTATTAGAAAAATTTGTTCAGTCCGGTGCAGACTGGATAACGGTTCATCAAGAAGAAGTAGTCCATCTTAACAGAACCATAACAAAGATTCATGAACTTGGTGCGAAAGCAGGTGTTGCAATAAATCCCTCCACACCGGTTTCTACATTAACTGAAATAGTAAATATTGCGGATATGATTTTGGTTATGTCTGTTAATCCGGGTTTTGGCGGACAAAAATTTATAGATAACTCCTTTAAAAAAATAAAAGAGTTGGTTTCGTTGCGCAAAAATTCTTCCTCCAATTTTTTAATTGAGGTTGACGGCGGCGTGGGAATAGAAAATATTAAAGATCTGGCAAACGCCGGATGCGATGTTTTCGTGATAGGCAATTCAATTTATGGTAAGGACAATATAACTGCTGCAACGGTTGAATTGAAGAATCTAATCGCCTAACCGAAAACAATTATCATACTTTTCTTTAATCCATTCAAATTATTTTTTTATCTTAAGAAAGAGATTCTGTTAATTCATGTAATCTAATTTAGTCTCGTATTATTTTTATATAATTTGAAGGTACGTGTGACTATTCAACTCGTAGACATATTTTATCCGAATGTCTTTAAGCGATATAGTGTTAAGTACAATATCTTCCGAGATCTATATGAGAAAGATCTGGTTGGAATTGAAATTCGCGGCATTGATTTTAAACTGGCGCAGAACATTAAAAAAATTATTCTGACCAATAAGGAAATTTGTTACAATACCGGCAAGAAAGGAGACACTTCTTGCGATCTTCTGGTTCTTGGCTATTATGGAATCTTTGAAGAACTGTCAAAAGAAATTATTGCAATCGGTAATGAAGAACTCGGATTAAAAGTTGCTAGAACTATCCGAAATATTACAGAGTATGAAAACCAATCTTTTAAAATCGCGCATAAAAATTTTTTAATGGATCATGCACATGTAATGGGGATATTAAATGTAACGCCGGATTCATTTTCTGACGGGGGGAAATATCTGGACAAAAATTCTGCCATAGAACATGGAATGAAACTGTTGGAAGAAGGTGCCGATATTCTGGATGTTGGCGGAGAATCCAGCAGACCCGGTTCCGATTTTATAAATGTTGAAGAAGAATTAAACAGGGTGATTCCGGTAATTCAAGAGATATTAAAAAAGAAGAAAGATGCGGTTCTTTCCATTGATACCACAAAATCGAAAGTAGCGTACGAAGCATTGAAATGCGGCGTAAAAATTGTGAATGATATCAGTTCGTTTAATGTTGATGACCAGATGCTTAGTACTGTAAGACAGTTCGATGCCGCTCTAGTACTTATGCACATGAAAGGAAGCCCCAAGACAATGCAGCAAAACCCATCTTACGATGATGTTGTCTCTGAGATTTATGATTATCTAAATTTGAAAGTGGAAATGGCAAAGAAAGCTGGAATTAAAAATATTATTATTGATCCCGGTATTGGATTTGGCAAGCGGGTTACCGATAATTTTGAATTGATTAAACGGTTAAATGAATTTAAAGGTATTGGACAACCAATATTAATTGGTGTTTCTAAAAAATCTTTTTTAGGTAATACTCTGGATCTTAAAATTGATGAGCGCGAAAATTCGACCATTGTGGCAGAAACTATCTCTATAAAAAATGGAGCCCGTATTATTCGTACGCATAACGTTAAAAATACAATCCAAGCATCGAGAATTAATAGCTTAATAGATAATCCGGAATCGGTTTAATATGATTGAGGTTTTCAAAATAGGTTTTCTTTCGGTTACTTTACTTGATATTATAGATATACTCTTTGTTACCTTAATTTTTTACAAAGTTTATAACGTAATTCGCGGCACAATAGCTTCACAAATATTTTACGGATTGATCCTTGTACTAATTCTTTCTTTCTTAACTCAAGCGGCAAACTTTAAAGCACTTGGCTGGCTTTTAAAATTACTTTCAGATATTTGGGTAATTGCATTTGTTATTTTATTTCAACCTGAAATAAGAAGATTATTAGTTCACCTTGGTAGAAATCCTTTTGTAAGAATGTTCATTAACAAGGATGAAACGAATATTGCCGATATTATTTCTGAAGCCGCGTTTGAACTTGCGCAACATCAACATGGTGCTTTAATGGTCGTTGTTAGATCTGTAGGGATACGTGGCGTTGTTGAGTCCGGAGAAATTATTAATGCAAAATTGTCTAAAAATTTATTGCTCTCAATATTCTTTCCGCGTTCAGCTTTGCATGACGGAGCTGTTATTATCAATAATGACATAGTTGAAGCAGTCCGATGTACGTTGCCGCTAACTGCAGAAACTACAAAAGATGGATTGCCCCTTGGGATGCGCCACCGCGCTGGAATTGGAATTTCGGAACAGGCGGATGTTATAAGTGTAATTGTTTCGGAAGAAACAGGCGGAATATCTGTTGCAGAAAATGGAAAACTTAAAACCGGTTTATCTAAAGAAGGTCTTAGATATTATCTTGTAAATGCTATGCGGACTTCTAAACGGAACATTTTTAGCAATATTGCACGAGGTGTCAAAAAAATCTTTCAGCAAAAAGAAAACAAAATATAATTTTGAATGAAGACGTAAGAATTATTAAAATGGAAATGACTAAATTTATATTTGATATAGTTATAAACATTTTTCCAATATTTATTGGGAGTGAAAAATGAAACTAAAATATTTTTCGCACTCTGCATTCCAGATAATAACAAACTCTGGAAAAATTATTCTGATTGATCCGTTTCTTGACGGAAATCCGACTTCTGTAGTTAAGTCTAAAGATGTTAGCGCAGATTATATTATATTGACTCACGCGCACGGTGATCATATAGGCGATTCATTCTCAATTGCTAAGAGATGCGATTCGCTATTCATCTGCGTTAACGAATTGGCAAACTACTGTGCCAATAAAGGTTTCAAAGCGCATAATATGCATATTGGAGGCGCGCACAATTTCGACTTCGGACGTGTGAAATTTACAATAGCTCATCATGGGTCTATGACTCCAGATAATCAGTATGCCGGTGAGCCATCCGGAGTTGTTCTCTCAATTGACGGGAAAAATATTTATCATACTGGTGATACAGGATTATTTTACGATATGAAACTTATAGGAGAAATGAATTCACTAGATTATATGCTTTTACCGATCGGGGATAATTTTACAATGGGAATTACAGATGCTGTAAAAGCTGTAGAACTAGCGAATCCCAAAGTTGCTATACCTATGCACTACAATACTTTCGATGTGATCAAATCAGATCCAGATGAGTTTAAGAAAAAAGTTGAATCTATTGGTAAAAAGTGTATTGTAATGAATTTTGGACAGGAAATTGATTTATAATTCTTTATTATCGTTTTGGAGATAGAATTCTATTTATGGCGAAAACTATTGTTATAGCAAATCAAAAAGGCGGAGTTGGTAAAACAACCACAGCAATTAATTTATCGGCGTCAATAGCCGCCGCTGAATTTAAAACTTTACTTATTGATATTGATCCACAAGCAAATTCTACATCGGGTCTTGGCGTAGAGAATTACAACTTATCTGTTTATCAAGCTTTGATAGGTATTGAAAACGCTTCGGATTGTATTGTGAATACATATATGCCTTATCTCGATATTCTTCCTTCAACTATTGATCTTGTAGGCGCAGAAGTTGAATTGGTTTCAATGGAAGAGAGAGAATTTTTGCTCAAGAAGGCAATTCAATCTATAGAAGGTCAATACGATTTTATTTTTATAGATTGTCCTCCTTCACTTGGATTACTTACACTCAATGCATTGACCTCTGCAGATTCAGTTTTAATTCCCGTTCAGTGCGAATACTTTGCATTGGAAGGATTAGGACAGTTATTAAACACAATAAATATTGTTAAGAAAAATTTGAACGAAGGACTTGCTATTGAAGGTGTGTTACTTACAATGTATGATACCCGTCTAAGACTATCAAATCAGGTTGTTGAAGAAGTAAAAAAATATTTCGGAGAAAAAGTATTTCAGACTATAGTTCACAGAAATGTTAGACTCTCCGAAGCGCCAAGTCATTCAAAGCCGGTGATTTTGTATGATGCGAGCTCTGTCGGTGCTCAAAATTATATTTCATTAGCGTCGGAATTAATTCAAAGAAATAATTTAGAACAAAAGAAGAATATCAATTGAGTAATTTGAAACCAGGACTCGGTAGAGGATTGGATGCATTAATCAATCCCCAAGCAAGAAACACACTTGATAAACCGGTTGCGGTATCGGGCAAAGATTTGCAAAAGGACGATGGAGTTTCCAACGATGTGCTCGCAAAGATCTCTGTCAATCTAATTTCGCCAAATCCATATCAGCCTAGAACTGAATTTGACCCTCAAGCACTTGATGAATTAAAAAAATCAATTTTGGAAAACGGCTTGATTCAACCAATTACAGTCCGCAGAGTTTCAAAAGAACATTACGAGCTGATCTCAGGTGAAAGAAGGCTGAGAGCTTCTAAAGAGATAGGTCTCAAAGAAATTCCTGCGTATATAATACATGTTGAGACTAAAGAAATGATGTTGGCTTTATCTCTCATAGAAAATATTCAGCGCGAAAAATTAAACGCAATTGAGGTTGCTAATGCGTACAAAAGGTTGATGGATGAATGTAATTTGTCGCAAGAAGAAATTGCCGTAAAAGTTGGAAAAGACAGAACGACAGTGACAAACACAATTCGTCTGTTAAAATTACCCGGTAAAATCCAGCAAAGTCTAATTAAGAATGAAATATCATCCGGTCATGCGAGATCTTTAATAAATCTTCCCGATGAGCTGCTTCAATTGGAAATACTAGATAAAATTATCAAACAAAATTTGTCAGTAAGAAATGTTGAAGAATTCGTAAGAAAATATCTCAACGCAAAAAATGTTAAGAAGAAAAAAATAACTGTTCCATATAATGACTTGAGCAGTTTATCACAGAAAGATTTGGAAGGGAAGTTGCAAGGAATACTCGGGACAAAAGTAATTTGTAAGCAAAAGAAAGATGGTGCTGGAGAACTAATTATCGAATTTTATTCACTCGACGAGCTTGAAAGATTATTTGAACTATTCGAAATCATCGGTAAAAACTATAATTAAAATTTTTTTGGTAATTTTATTTATAGTTTCATCTCAAAAAAATATTCACGCACAGGTACAACCCTTCGATTCGAACGCCGTCAAAATAGACACAAGTAAGTTCGTAATGCAAAAATCGCCGTGGGGAGCCGTACTTAGAAGCGCGGTGCTGCCCGGATTCGGTCAGTTTTATAATGAATCTTATTGGAAAATACCGGTTTTCTGGGGAGTTCTTGGAGCACTTGGATATCAGTGGAGTATTAACAATAATAATTATCTCCTTAATAAAAATAAGTATGCTGAAAGTTTTATGACTAAATCCGGTGGAAATATTACTTATTATAAGATGAGTGAATTTTACAGAGATCAAAGAGATTTAACGGCAGTATTTATTGGTCTTACATATTTTCTTAATCTTGTTGACGCATATATAGACGCTCACTTATTCGATTTTGATGTTTCGCAAAATAATTCTGTTGAGAATTTCCGGCTTTCCTTAAAAGTTAAATTCTAATTCGGACAAATATGAAAAATGTTTTGATTTGTGAACACTGCGGCAATGAAAATTCTTTTTATCAGCTAAACTGCACTAAATGCAAATCATTCCTAAGAGCTAGAATAGTAAATATTGATTTTTGGGATACTCTCTGGAAATTATTCTATTCACCAATTAAAACTGCAGAAAACATAATCCAAGCTGAAAACAAAAATTTTGTTGTTACTGTTGCATTGCTGGCTGCGGTAAAATTTACTCTACTTACTCTCATCTTAATGAATGCTAACCGCTCGGATTTGAATAGTAGTTTCTCTTTCATTGAAGGATTTGTTTTCGGAGGAGTTCCGCTGCTTGTCTTAGTTCCTATATTCACAATTGTTATAACTCTCATAAATAAAAAGAATGGTATAAACGGAAGAGTGAAAGATGGACTTGCAGTTTATTTCTATTCCTTTTCTCCAATGGTTTTATCATTACTAATTTTAACCCCAATTCAGTTTGCATTGTTTGGAGGATATTGGTTTACTTTTAATCCTTCTCCATTTTTGATGAAACCAAGAGCGGCAACTGTAATGTATATTCTGGAAGCATTGATGTTTATCTGGAGTGCTCTTCTCTTTATTACTTCAACTTACGCTCAAACTAAAAACCGTATTTATTCCATATTCTTTGGGCTAATTGGTTTTCTTGTTACAACATTTTTGATAGCTTATCTATCAATCTCCATAAGTTTATTCTTAAGCAAATAATCTACAACTGCGCCGTAACGCAATCCTTTACTGCTGACAATAACTTCATTCAATTTTAATTTTTGCATTATGCCGTAAAGAATTAAAGAGCCGGCAAGCAAAATATCTTCCCGTCCTTCAACAACCTTGCCGTATCTTTTCAAAACCTCATCTTTACTCAATTCTTTCAATACACGAATCATATCTTTTAATTCTGATGAAGAGATACTCGAATTGTCTACCAATTTTTCATCAAATATTTTAATCTCTTGCTTGATGGATGATAGAGTTGTGGGAGTTCCGGCAACCGCAATAGTTTTAACATTTGTCGGGATCTGCTCTGAAAGAAGAAGAAATGTTTTATCAATATAAGCAACGGCATCAATTATCATTTCCTCAGAAGAGGGAAGTGAAGTAAGAATTTTTTCCGTAAGAGAAACGACTCCAATATCAAAACTATTTTGATAAACTATTCTTTCCTGATTGCCAAATATTATCTCTGTGCTTCCTCCGCCAATATCAATTACGGCTTTTGATTCACCTGCCAAAAAGGGAAAAGCCGAGCCGAGAAAGGTCAATCTTCCTTCCTCATCTCCGGAGATAGTTTTTATTTCTAAAGATAATTTATCTTTGACAAGATTAATTATTTCTGCCGAGTTGGAAGCAATTCTAAAAGCGTTTGTTGCATTGATTAGAATATTTGAACAGCTATATTTGTCGCAAATATTTTTGTAATCAATAAGAATATCCAATAGAGAGTCAATTTTCTCTTTGCTGATTTCTCCGTTAGGCAATAAACCTTGGCTCAAACGAGGGATTTTATGAAAATTTGCTGTGGCGCTTAAAGTCTTTAGAGACGAATTAAATTTCGCCAACAACAGCAAAACTGTATTAGAACCGATATCAATTGAGGCAATAGTCATAGTTTTTATTTATTTTTCGAAAAACAATTTAGGCCAATGGAAAAATTAAATCTAGTTTCTAAAACATTTTTATTTATAACCATCCTTTTCTTTTCTCTCTTCTTGGGCGGTTATGTAGCACGTCAGATAGTTATTTATCAACTATTCGAACCCACGGGAATTAATTTCAAATCTACTTATAACGAACAAAA
>JAKAKD010000096.1 GCA_021824635.1 Bacteroidota bacterium
AATAAATTAATACGTTTGCGCAAAAGATTACATCAAAATTGAACATAGTCTTCATTAATGTGTCATCGTAAAGATTCATCAGCTTGAAGTTCGCCATCTTTTTTATTTCCGGATTAACTTCAAATGCTGCACCGTTTTGCTTGAAATATTTTTTTAAGTAGTAAGGCGGTGTGTTGCGCACAGAATAATCGCGGTAAACTCCGCTTATAGCCGTATCAATAACCGCGCTGTTAATATCAGTTCCAACAACTTCCAATTCAACGTTTGGATAACGCGGTTTAATTAGGTCTTGAAATATCATTGCAATTGAATATGCTTCTTCACCCGATGAACTGGCGGCGCTCCAAATTCTTACTTTATTTCTTCCTAATGCGGATTTAGATGCAATAATTTCCGGAAAAATTTGAGAGGCAAGAACATCCAGCTGCGGTTGATTTCTAAAGAAAAATGTTTCGTTAATTGTTATCGCTTCAAAGAAATATTTCCTCTCCGCCGCCGCACCGGTTCCGAACCTAATCATATCGAAATATTCTTCGAATTTCTTCAATCCGAGGAAGTTCATTCTGCGCTGTAATCTGCTTTCAAGAAAATATTTTTTATTGTCTTGAAAATAGATTCCGGAATTTTCATAAATATATTTACGGATGTTCTCAAACAGAATGGCAGACATTAACGCCGGCTTATCTGAGTAAGACGTAAATGGTTTAGCGACTTCCGAAGGATTAAGTGTTGGATTCATATTTTCAGTTCGCATTTATGGATTGTGGTGAAATGTTTTTAATGCTTGCCGTATAGGCAGCCCTTTCTCGTATCATTTCATCTTCATCATCAATTAATTTTTGTATAACCGAATTGAATGCGTCTCCAGGAATGTTTTCAATGATTTCCAGGAGTCTTAAACGGTTCCAATTGTTCTCATCAACAGCCATAACATCAACAAATAGAAGCGAGCTTTCACGATCAAGTTCAAATAGAATTTCCATGGATAGACGTCTTATCTCTTCATCATGATGATTTAACAACCCGCTGACACCATGAATGATATTTCTTATATCCATCGGAGAGACATTAATCTGCAAAGAATATGCTTTTACATAATTTATTGTTGATAAGAACAAACCGAGAATGTTTTTCAGGTTATGCGGATTTTGATTTATCAATCTGGTAATTTCATGGTAGAGGAACTCTGAATTTCTATAAATTTTTGAGCTGATCATTTCATCCAGGTCAAAATCGTCTCCCAAAAGACTAAGACTGGCGCTAAGAATATCTTTATCATCAAAAGAATCCACTAGAGTGAATGCTATTTTTTTATGTTCCGCCTTGCCTTCTGCGATTGTATAAAGCAGAAGATTCTTCATTCGGTTATCGAAAGGAATATCTAGATTGAATTTTTGTTTGAGCGTAAAAATTGAAGTAATTAACGGAAGAACCAGCGTTCCGCTAATTTCTATCATCTGTTCCAGCAAGAAGAAAAATGTATTTATATCGCCAAGAGTTCCTAAACTTTCCAGAATAGAATATTTTGTTAATTCATCTTCGCCCTTAAAGCGGGTAATAAGAAAATCCAATGCGGTCTTTGATCCTATTTTGCCCAGGGCTTCTACCAATGTTGGTTTGTATAATTCGTTTCTATCATAAAACAAAATCATTACTTCGACTGCGCCTTCAAAGCGAATATTGCCCAATGCTTCCAGACACGCAAGAACAACATTGTCGTTTTCTGTTGCGCTTATAACTTCCATTATAAAAAATGAGGCGCGCTCATCACCAATTAGTCCAAGTACATCAATGATAAATTTGAGTGTGTCGTTATCGTTCTCGTGATTAAAATTTATAAGCGGTTCTACAGAAAGTGAACCGAGTTTAATCAAGATTTCTCCGGCTAAGTTTCTAACCGAAATATTTTGCGAAGTAACAAATTTTGTTACAAGCGGAGGAAATTTTGGATTGCGATTGTTTATAATCAGCATTGTTGCTGCATTACGTACGCCCTTATCTTCATCTGTAAGCAAATTTGAAACAGATTCACATACCGCACCAGATAATTCTTTCTGGTTAAGATCGTTCAGCACTTCAATCTTTGTTGCCGCTTCACCTGTCCCTAAAAGGCTAATCGTTTTTGATTCGTCGTACATTTTCATATCGCATCTTTAAATAGTTATTTGTTTGTTAATTAATCTCTTAATCAAACTATTTTGTTAGTTACTTGTAAAGACAATTAATGTGCCTAATATTTTTCATTTCTGTCTAATAAAATTGTGCGTTTAGATACTGTTGAATGTAGAATATTAGCCAACTGCTAATAATTGCGCATATAATTTTCTTTAACAGCCGTTTACATTTTTGGAATAACTACAAAATGCACTGCTCTATTATCGGATGGTTTTAGAAATATTTAACGAAAATCGCTATGGAAATAGAAAAATCTGTTCTTTAAAAGAAAAAAATGGCGGGAAAAATGAAAAAGCGTTAGAAATGACGGAGTGTTACCAAATAAAAAATTTTTCCGTGAATCAGTTAATATTTTTGGTTACTTCAATACCCAGTTGTTCCATTCGGTAGCGCAATTTAGATCTGGAAAGTCCAAGAACTTTTGCTGCCTTCACTTGATTACCGTTTGTAATTTTTAATGTCTTCTGAATAAGCGTTTTTAAGACCAAATCAATTTTTACACCTTTTGGCGGAACCTGAAGAATAAACTTTTCATCATCATTTCCATCGGCTTCCTTGCCTTCTATCAAAAATGAAAAGTGATGATCGCTCAATTCGTCTTCTTCGGCAAGCAGAACAACCCGTTCTATTACGTTACGCAATTCTCTAATATTGCCTTTCCATGAATAAGATTTCAGAAGATCCAGTCCGGCGCTATCAATTCCAGAAATATTTTTACTAAATTTTTTCGCGAATTCATTTAAGAAAGAGTATGCTATGTAAATTATGTCTTCTTTTCTTTCGCGCAAAGGCGGAATATTTATCTTTGCTACATTTAAGCGGTAATACAAATCTTCCCTGAACATTCCTCTACCGACTTCTTCTTCCAGATTTCTATTTGTTGCGGCAAGAACGCGTACGTTTACAGAAACTTCTTTTTCTCCGCCTAGTCTATAGAATTTTCTCTCTTGAAGAACACGTAAAAGTTTAACCTGAAGGTCTAAAGTCAGTTCTCCGATTTCATCTAAGAGAATTGTTCCTCCGTCTGCAAGTTCAAATTTGCCAAGTTTGGTCTTTGCCGAAGCACCAGTAAATGCGCCTTTCTCGTGCCCGAATAATTCGCTTTCTGCCAAGTCTTTGGGAATTGTAGCGCAGTTAATTGTAATGAACGTAGAGTTGCAGCGCGGGCTTTGCTGATGTATAAACCTTGCGAAAACTTCTTTGCCGGTACCGCTTTCTCCTTCAAGAAGAATTGTTGTGTCTGTACTCTTGGCAAGTTTTTCTACTGAAGAAACAATACGCTGAATTTTTGAACTTTTGCCAAAAAATTCCTTTGTCAGTTCGTTCTCTTCCAATAAAGTATGAAGCTTATTGACTTCCGATTTGAGACTAAGATTTTCAACTGCTTTTTCTAAAACAAACTTGAGTTGTTCTAAATCAATTGGTTTTAAGAGAAAATCAAAAGCGCCGGATTTAATTGCGGTAACAGCCATTTTCACATCTGCATAGCCGGTTATCATAATTACAGGAATTGAAGAATGTTTTTTCTTAAGCGAACGGAGAACATCAATACCATTATGAGTTGTAAGATAAATATCCAGAAGAATTATATCCGGTTGAAACTGCTCAATAAATTGTTCAACTTCTCCGGCATTCAGGCATGTGGAAACTTCGTAACCAATTTTTATTAAAACTTTTTTTAACGAAGCTGCAACTAGATCGTCATCATCAACTATCAGTATTTTTGCTGTCATAATTTTCTTCTTTTCAGTGAAAGTAACTATTATTTATCATCCAGCGCAAACTGGATAGAAAAAGTTGTGCCTTTGCCATATTCCGATTCAAAAATCATTTCTGCCTTAATTTCTTCTGAAAGTTTTTTACAAACGCCGAGACCAATTCCATGTCCGTTGCTTTTTGTTGTAAAAAATCCGGATAATATTTTTTCTTTGTCTTCGGATTTAATTCCCGCCCCAAAATCCTGTGTTTCCCAAATTACATAAGTAATATTATTCAAGTTTCTCTTTGAACTGCGAATAATAATATTACCCTTTTCTTCCGAAGCTTCTATGGCGTTATTTATTAGGTTAAGAAATATCTGCATCAATTTATTTTTGTTCACATTTAACAAAGGCAGGTCTTCTTCAAATTCCTTTTTAATTGTTACTCTTTTGCTGCGGGCAGTAGTTGAAATAATTTTTAGACACTTATCGGTTAATGCGGAAACGGATACTTGATGCGACTTTTCAGTTGGTTTGCGCGTAAAATCAAGAACATCTTCAATTAAAAAATTCACCTGTTCAAAAGCATCCAGAGTATCTGTAACAATCTCTTTAATATCCGACGGCAAATCATCTTGAGCCATCTTCATATAATCGAGATTCAGTTTGATGGCAGAGAGAGGATTTCTGATTTCGTGCACCAATCCAGCCGTCAGTTTTCCGAGTAAAATCAACTTATTCTCTTGTACAAAATCTTTCATAGGCTGTTTCCGATGATACTTAATTGAAACTAAGTCTTTACGAAAGTAAAAATAAAAAAAAATGACTGAAGTATGTATATAAATTTCTTTTTAAAATTTCAGATTATAGAATTGAGGAAAAGGAAGGATAAAAAAAAATTAAAGGCGGCACATCTGTTTGTACAAATGTTAACCACCTTTATAATTAAAACAGCTTAAAATGAGTCTTTACAATCAAATCTTTCTAAGAATGAATCAATTTTCCATTGCTGCGTACGCTTAATCTGCTTGTTTCTTTAGCAATCTTGAACTTTGCTGTCAATTCTTGCAGATTGATAGTCAGTTTACTCAAGTCTTCCGATGCTCTAGCAATTTGCGAAATGCCCTGAGAAGTTTCTCTTGTTACGTTATTGATGCCTTCAATATTTCTGCTAATCTGTTCTGATGAATTGGACTGTTCTTCGCTAGCGGCAGCAACTTGAATAACCGTATCAGAGACTTTTTGAGCGACTTCAATAATATCTTTCAAAACATTTTCTGCTTCGTTAGCTAATTGTTTTCCATTCTCAACTTCTTGGGTTCCTTGTTCCATAGATTGAACGGCTTCGCTTGTATCATTTTGTATAGTTTTGATCATACTAGCAATTTCTTTTGTTGCTTTGGTTGTTCTTTCTGCCAGTTTTCTAACTTCATCGGCAACAACGGCAAAACCTCTTCCTTGTTCGCCGGCGCGTGCCGCTTCGATTGCAGCATTTAAAGCCAACAAATTTGTTTGATCTGCGATGTCATCAATCACTTGAATTATCTCGCCGATCTTATCGCTGTTTTTCCCAAGCGCAAAAACCATTTCGGCAGATTTTTCAACAACTTTGCTAATACGGTTCATTCCTTCTATTGTCTGATGAACAACCATGCCACCTTTTTTTGCTTGCTCGCCGGCATTCTTGGCAGTTGCTGCAGCAAAGGATGTATTTTTTGTATTATCAAGAATTGATTTTGTCATCTGTTCAATAGCGGTAGCAATTTCATTTGTTTGAGCGCTCTGTTCTTGAGCGCCGGCAGCCATCTCTTCTGAACTTGAAGATATTTGATTTGCCGCACTCGCCGTTGCAGAAACGGATTCTGTTACTTCCATGAGAGTTTTATTCAAAGATTCCGAAACTGCGTTAATACTGTTTTTTATTAATTGATGATCGCCTTTATAATCGCCTTCAACTCTTGCCGTTAAATCGCCTGTAGCCATAACTGCTAATACTTTAGTTCCTTCTTTAATAGGGAAGAGTACTGTATCGAGAGTTTTATTCATTCCAATAACTATCTCTTTAAATCCTCCCTCAAATTTTTGAGCATCGCCACGTACCGTAAGATCACCGTTGGAAGCCGCTTCTGTTAAGTGGCTTAGCTCTTCTTTCAATTCTTCAATCGTATCAATTTCTTTGTTAAAACAAATTGCAAGCTCATCTTCGGCAGAAGCCGGAGTAACTTTTTCAAAAATTCCGGCAGAAATTTTTTCTGCAGCTTTAATTTTTTCTTTTTGAGCGTCGCGGAATTGAATAAGCATCTCTTTCATCTCGCCAAATTCATCTTTCGAATCAACTTTCAGATCAATATTGAAGTTTCCCTTAGAAAAACTTGCCATAGCTAATTTAAAGTCGTTTATAGGATTTGTAATTGCCGGTGCTATAAAAAAGAGAGCAAGACCAAAAACTATAGTTCCCAAAACCATTCCCACCACAATTAAAATTTTACCGTTATAAAGACCATCGGTAATTCCATCACTCAAAGTATTTCCTCGTTCATCTAAATAATCTTCAACAACCTTAAACTTATTTTTCATTTGAGCCGAGACTTCTTCTCCAGAAGTGGTGGCAACAACGCTTGCCATTTCGTAATCCTGCATCAAACCTGCGCTTAAAATAGCATCTATTACTACTGTTTTATAATTAACCCATGTTTTCTGAATTTCTTCAATATCCTTTTTTACCTTTGGATCAAATTCTTTTGTAGAGAGATATTTAAAAATGCTGTCCGCAGATGTTTTTTCTTTACTAATAAATTTAATATCTGCAGCAAACTCACTTTGAAAAGCTGCAACAGAGAATTTCATTAGGGTGAATTGTATGGTTTTAAATTTACTGTCAAGCTCATGAATTTTATTCTGTGGTTGAAGAAATTCCGTAAAGAGCGCTTCCTTTTCCTTAGTTGCTTTATTCATTTGATAAAACGAATTAATAGCAATTATTGTTGATACCGTGGCAATAATTAAAAATCCTATCTGGATTTTACGAATTACCTTTACGTTTTTGAGATTGAACATGTTATTCTCCTATTTAAGACAGCTTAAAGGTAAGGGCTAGTGAAAATTTTGCTTTTACAGAAACACCTTTATCAACTCCCGGTGTAAATTTAGTTTTCTTAATTGCTTTCACTGCTTCTTCATCGCAGCCAAAGCCAATGCCTTTAACAACTTTTACATCATCTACATCGCCTTTTTCATTAACATATATCAAAACATATACTTTCCCTTCGGTTTTGGTTTTTTGCGCCATATCCGGATAACTAATTTTTCTCATTATGCTTTCGAAACCGCCAACAGGCGTCGGCATTTTTTCTGCGGCTAACATATATTCATCTTCGCCAGTATTCGCATTCAGAACTTCTGCTCTATTAGCGTTTGAGAAAAACAGAGCAAAAAAGAAAATTGATAAAAATATTTTATTGTAATTCCATAAAGTTTTCATGGTTGAGCTCCTTTTAAGTTTATTATCTGTCCTTATTTTCGAAAAGTTTTCTGAAGAGTTTAATTTTATTTTTACTTTATTAGTGTAAGTAAAAACTAAACAGGCGGGAACAAATTTATTTGTTCCCGCACGCTAACCCACTATATATTTTATTCCCCGTGTTCGAATTTCAAAGAAATATTCTCAGATAATTCTATTTATTTGCTAAACACAAACCGAGTTAAATGCTTTATTAAAAAGACAAAATTGTATGTACAAACCATTTTTCATCTTTGTCTAAAAATGTACCAGCCGTGCTCTTCATAGTTTTCGAATCAGTCATCAAAATTTGCCGGTCTAATACAAATGATACTTTTTCGTTCAGCTTCCAGGCTAAACCAGCAATAAAGAAATTGATCTTATCGTTGTCTTTGCTATCATTTGGATCGCAAGAATCATACCGGAAGAGTAATGAAAGTTTAGACTGCAATTCTTCAATCGGAAGCTTTATTTCAGTAAATAATGAGAAGACATTACCGGAAACATCGGTCGCATTTACCACACCATCTGTTCTTGAATCATACTCAGCACCAACTAAAATTACATTGTATGAATAACCAACCATCCCGCCAAGTCTTTGTCTCTTTAATCCAGCGGCACCGGTTTTTCCTAAATAAGTATATCCTCCCAGAGTAAGTGTTTTTAGTACTGGTGAGCCTGGAAAAGGAACTAATGATGCACGCAATACTAAATCTTTATATTTGCTTGATTCCGGCGCCGTGTAAGAATCACCGTTAAAAACATATCCAGCAACTTCACCATATTTATTCGGTAATGAATAGGTAACGGATAAACCAAGATCTGCTGTTTGTATATACCCATATTTATCATTAGCTGTTGGTGCTACTCCGCGAAATTTCCAATATGTTTCAACCGATCCGTTCCATGGACCGGGAATCATACCGGCTTTGATTGAGAGTGATGACCAGGGAGTGAAATCAGCGAATGCAAATTTCAGTCTTACTACAAGACCGGAATAATATGTACCCGCCGCCGAATTTCTATAAATATCGGTTGTCATTTGGAATTTCCAATCCTCGGATATTTGAGATTTTGCTGTAAAATACATGCGTTCAACATCAAACTTGTTAAAATCTTTTCCTTCAATTCCCTGAACTGTATAGGAATAATTTCCGAAGAAAGATCCTCCGAAAGTAATTGGAATAGAATTTTGTGCTTGCGCTAAAACAGTTTTACTAGAAACTAAGCAAAGTCCAAATGCAATTATTAAAGTAAAATGTCTTCTCATTTATTTGCCCTTTTCAATTATTAGAAATATTTAATTTATTTTAATTATAACACTCCTGTACTTTCTTCATTAAGAAGAAGTATTCTTGATCAAATTATACTATGTGTTCTTACAGTCGAACGGCTATTTCTCGAATTACCCGCATGGTCAATTCAATTACATGAAACAGTTCATTGGTTTTGAATAA
>JAKAKD010000045.1 GCA_021824635.1 Bacteroidota bacterium
GCAGAACTTACAGGAAGTAGCTGGGATAGGAATAAATTCTCTACTTTAGGCGATGATACTAATCTAGGCTACGCGCGTAAAATATTTTTTGAGATAAATCAAAGAGAGGTAAGAATAGGGAATACTTCTTTAGGCAAAATCGGTCTTAGTTTTAAAGACAGATTCATTCAGGGAAGATTTTCTTCTCTTGATAGAATAAATGATGTTGAATTCAACCGTAATTATAACTTACCCTTGCAAGGTACAGAAGATCAGACGCTTAGGGAATTATCTTTAAATTACTTGCCAATTCAAGACTTGTCACTTAACACCAAGTACGGTTATTTGAAACAAGGAACCAATTTTCTTTCTAACCGGATTTTTTCTCAATTGAATTATGGCAATAAAAAAAACTATCTGGTGGATTACACTATTGACTACGTAAATTCTACCAACAACACCACTAAATCGAATTGGCTACGGCAAAATGGAAAAGCGTTTTATACTTTCGGATCTTTCAAACCCGGTATTGAATTTTTATATGAAGATAAAGAAGAAAAATCATCTTCAAGCGATAGTTTGTTATCCTCAAGTCTAAAATACTTAGAATCAGCTCCTTATATTGATTTTAGTCTTTCATCAGTATTAAACGCGAAATTCAGTTATTCTTTGAGAGACGAATCATTCCCTTTGAACGGACAACTTGAAAAGCAGTCTGTTGCTACTACAAAGCAATTACAAATAAATTATCGGGGGCTCAAAGAATTTTCTTCGTCTCTAAGTATGACCTTCCGTAATAAAAAATATACAGAGGATTTTAAGATTAATGGTTTTGGAGACAATGAAACAGTTCTATTGCTCTCGCAAAGCCGAATTAATCTATGGGACGGTTTTATATCGGGGGATATTTATTATCAGGCATCAACGGAACAGTCCGCTAAATTCGAGAGAGTATTTGTCAAAGTTCCTAAAGGAACAGGAAATTATATTTACCTTGGCGATCTAAACAATAACGGAATTCAAGAAGAGAATGAATTTCAGATTACTGCTTATGATGGTGAATATATTATGATCACTGTTCCGACTGAAAAATTATTCCCGGTAATTGCACTAAAGACAAATACACGGTTAAAAATTGATTTCAACAGAGCTTTTAAAAGTGAAAACGTTTGGTCGGAAATACTAAAGCCAATTTCCACAGAAACATCTTTTCGTATTGAAGAAAATAGCAAAGATCTTAAAACAAGAGATATTTACCTTCTTCACTTTTCAAAATTCTTAAATGATTCCACTACTATCCAGGGTTCACAATTATTTCAACATGATATTAATCTCTTCCAAAATAGTAATGACTTATCATTCAGATTTAGATTTACACAAAGGAAATCACTCAATCAATTTAACGGAGGAATTGAGAACGGGTTTTTTCGAGAGCGTGGGCTTCGTATCAAATTCAAAATGATTGAAGAGATCAGCAATCAAACTGAATTTATAAATCAAATAGATAATTTGTTGTCGCCAGCAACAACAAATAGAGCGCGCCTGGTCAGCAGAAATGATATAACTTCCGATTTTTCATATCGCCCGCAACGTGATATCGAAGTTGGATTTAAAATTGAAGCGGCAAGAAGCCAAGATGATTTTCCAAGTATTCCAAGTTCAATTGATTTGAATTCTTTCACATTACACGTGAATATTTCTTTTACCAATTTAGGACGGTTGCGTGTTGAAGCCGAAAGGACCGAATTAATTTCATCATCAAATTCTTTTAACTTGCCCTTTGAGATGACAAGGGGCAATGTAATTGGAAAAAATTATTTTTGGCGTGCGTTTTTTGATTACCGTATTTCAAGCTTGGTTCAATTATCATTCAGTTACGATGCACGGATACAAGGGTCAAGTAAGGTTATACAAACTATGAGAGCTGAAGCAAAAGCTTATTTTTAAGAAATTCCGAAATGAAAAATAAATGATCAGAGGATTTATGAATGTAACATCACCTTTAATTGAAGCGCATATTTTTAGAAAAAAAGGAAGTGATATTGAATTTCTTCTTCTTAAAAGAGCTGAAACTGAAATTTACCCAGGATTATGGCAAATGGTTTCCGGCTCTATTGATGCAAACGAGATTGCGTATCAAACTGCTTTAAGAGAAATAAAAGAAGAAACGGGCTTGACTCCGGAAAATTTTTGGATTGTTCCAAATGTAAATTCATTTTATTCTTCCTCTCAAGACGAAATTTGTATGATACCGGTATTCGCGGCTTTGGTCGCAGATGAAGCAGAGGTCAAAATTTCTAATGAACATTCGCAATTCAAATGGACTGGATTAGATGAAACATTGAAATTGTTAGCGTGGCCCGGACAGAGAAAATCAGTTGAAATCATATATGAGTATTTTACAAACCAAATTAACTTTCTGAATTTTGTAGAAATTTCTCTTTAAGCAATCGTGAAATTCATGTCTAATTCTTTATAATTCTTTATATTTCTTTATAATATTTCATAATAATTCTTTGAGGAAACATTGGGACTTTTAATTGTTGGTTCAATCGGACTCGACGATATCGAGACACCATTTGATAAAGTAAAAAATGCATTAGGAGGTTCAACAACATACATTGCTCTTGCTGCCAGTTATTTTACCGGTCCAGTGGAAATTGTAGGAATAGTCGGCGATGACTTTCCTAAAGAACATATGGAGATGTTAGAAAATCACAATATTGATATAGAAGGTTTAGAAATTGTTGAAGGTGCCAAAACTTTTCGCTATGGCTGCAAGTATCATTACGATCTTAATGTTCGTGATTCTCTTTATACTAATCTAAATGTTTTTGAAAAATTTAATCCTATCATTCCAGAAAAGAGCAAGAAAAGTAGTTTTGTAATTCTGGGCAACATAGCGCCTCAACTTCAATCTATTGTTCTAGACCAACTTGAAAATCCTAAGTTTATTGTATGCGACACAATGAATTTTTGGATTGAAGGAGCTAAACAAGATTTGTTAAAAGTTCTGCCGCGAGTTAATGTGTTAATAATAAACGATTCCGAGGCAAGGTTACTAGCCAATGAACCAAACTTAATTAAAGCCGCACATATAATATCCAAAATGGGACCTGAATATTTGATCATCAAGAAAGGTGAACACGGTGCTTTACTTTTTGGAAATAATATGATTTTCTCTGCGCCGGCTTATCCAATGGAAAATATTTTTGACCCAACCGGCGCCGGAGATGCATTTGCCGGCGGTTTTACAGGTTACCTTGAGAAGAACCGGGATTTCTCATTTGATAATCTAAAACGTGCAGTTGTTTATGGCAGCGTTATGGCTTCTTTTTGTGTAGAAAAATTTTCGACAAAAGGATTGGAAAATTTAAGCTTCCTGGAAATTAAAAATCGCTTTATAGAATTTAGAGAGTTATCTAGTTTCAATTAAGATGATTAAAATACGCGCAGTTGAGTTAATTGAAGAACAGCTTCACTTCATCAATCAAACAAAACTTCCACTCCAAGAGGAAATGTTAGTTACTGATGATTACGAGCGGATTGCTATAGCAATAGAGAGGTTGGAAATTAGAGGAGCTCCGGCAATTGGAGTTGCCGCTGCTTATGCTTTAGCTCTCTCGCTGAAAAATATTGAAAAAGAAAAATGGACGGAAGCTTTTGAAAATGCTTTTAAAAGACTAGCTTCTACACGCCCGACTGCTGTAAATCTTTTCTTTGCTTTGAATGAAATGCAAGATGTTTATAATCATTATCAAAACACGAATGATTTGCGCTCAAGATTATATCAGAAAGCAATATCAATTCATAATGATGATATAAATCTCTGCGATAGGATCGCATCAAACGGTCTGAATATTTTTACCCATAAAGTTAGAGTTCTAACTCATTGCAATGCCGGTGCTTTAGCAACGGGCGGTGATGGAACGGCGCTTAATGTTATCCGCAAAGCATTTGAGAATGGATTTGTAGAACATGTTTATTCCGATGAAACCCGCCCGCTGCTTCAAGGCTCCCGTCTAACCGCATGGGAATTGCAGAAATATGGAATTCCTTTTTCAATAAATACAGATTCAACTGCTGCCTTTTTAATGCAGCAGAATAAAATTGATCTTGTAATAACCGGTGCCGATAGAATAGCAATAAACGGAGATGCTGCCAATAAGATTGGCACTTATAATCTTGCCGTACTATGTCATTATCATAAAATTCCGTTTTACATTGCAGCACCTACTACAACTATAGACAAAAAATGTCCGAACGGAGATGGAATTAAAATTGAACTTCGCGATAAAAAAGAATTAACACATTTTGACTCTAAACAAATAACTCTTGATTCTTTTCCTGCATACTGTCCGGCATTCGATGTTACACCGCACTCGCTCATAACCGCAATTATTACAGAAAAAGGAATTCACAAACCACCATTTGATTTTTTGCATGTCTGAGATTATCAAAACGGAAGCAATAGTTTTACGGAAAATTGATTTTGGCGACACCAGCAGAATAGCGCAATTTTATACAAAAGATTTTGGTAAGATATCTGCAATGATTAAAGGCGCACGTTCTCCTAAATCAAAAATCGGTTCTCTGGTTGATACAATGAATCTTCTTCAACTGGTACTTTATAAAAAAGATACACGCGAGGTTCAGCTAGTAAGCCAAGTTGACCTTTTAAAACATTACCCTTCGATCCGCGATGATTACGATAAATACATTTCCGCATCGGCAGTAATTGAGCTTTTATCTAACATGACATTGGAAAATGAACACAGCAAAAAACTTTTTGAAGGAACGGTAAGAATCTTTGAGCTGTTGGATTCCTCAAATAATAATCCAAGAATTCTCTTTGCCAAATATTTCTTATTCTTCTTGAAAGAGATTGGATATGAATTTCAATTAAAACAATGCAACGTCTGTGGTAATGAGATCAATCATAAGAGACCTGTCTCTTTTAATTATGAGGCCGGATTGATGTGCAATGAATGCAGAAAAGACCGTTTAACAAATTTTAATTTCAATGAGGAACTTTTTAATCTGCTACTTTGTCTAAACTCCAAACAAAATAATATTCTTTGCAAAGAAGAAGACTTGAAATCAATAATTAAAATGTTGGAATCTTTTTTATCGTATCATATTCGCGAGTTTAAGGGAATTAAATCTCTTAAACTGGGTTGAAGAAAAATTGAACTATTAGTTTTAATATATAAAAACAAAGTAGGAGATAAATATATGAGAAAGAAAAACATAATCGGCACGGCTTCATTAGTCTTCATCGGAATTGTTTTCGGTGCTATACTTGTATCCGGTTTCGGATGGGTTAGACCAAGTTATGGAGATGTAAAAATTGGGGCTGATAGACCGCCTGTTGCTCAGTTAACTGCTGACGCAAGTGCTTTCAACAATGCATTTGTACAGGTAGCAGAGAAGGTCACTCCTTCAATCGTTCAGATTACTGTCGTTTCTTCAGTTAAAGATGATCAATCTAGTAATAATCCGTATCACTTCTTTTTCAAAATGCCATTTGGAAATGATAATATGCCGCAAGAACAGGAAGGCGGAGGAAGCGGTATTATAATTTCTGATGACGGGTACATTCTTACAAACAATCATGTGGTACAGAATGCTAAACAAGTTACAGTTACTTTGCATGATAAAAGAGTTTTCGATGCAAAAGTAATTGGAACAGATCCACTTACAGATTTAGGCGTTATTAAAATTGATGCAAAAGATTTACCGCTTGCTTATTTCGGCGATTCGGATAACATAAAAGTAGGGCAATGGGTAATGGCAATCGGTAATCCACTTTCGCTCGCATCAACAGTGACCGCAGGAATAATTAGCGCAACAAGCAGAAGCATAAACATCAATAAAGATAGATATGCTGTTGAAGATTTTATTCAAACTGATGCTGCTATTAATCCGGGTAACAGCGGCGGTGCTTTGGTTGATTTGAACGGAGCTGTCATTGGTATCAATTCAGCAATTGCAACAAATGGAATGACACAAAGTTACATCGGTTATGGCTTCGCTATTCCGGTTAATCTTGCTAAATCAGTTGCTCACGATCTAATTGCAAACGGTAAAGTTAGCCGCGGTTATATTGGAGTAAGTATAACAGAAGTAGATCCATCAACTGCAAAAGCAATTGGTCTTGGTGATCCGCGCGGCGTGCTTGTGCAAGATCTTGTTGAAGGCGGTTCTGCTGCTCAAGCTGATATTAAAGAAGGTGATGTTATTCTTAAAGTTGATGGTAAAGAAACAAATCAACCGAATGAATTACAGTCATACGTTGCAGCTAAAAGAGCCGGTACAGTTGTAAAACTTACTCTTTTCCGTGATGGTAAAACTATCGAACGTAACGTTACTTTGAAAGCACGTGATGAAAAAGATACAAAAACACTTGCCACATCAAGCAAACTTAAAAACGGAAAAGACCTGGACGCTAAAGAGATGAATTATGACGCGTTGGGAATGACCGTACGTAACATGACGGATGAAGAACAGGGAACATATAACGTAAAGAATGGCGTAGTTGTTACAGACGTTAAGAATTATGGAAAGGCTTTTAATCAAAGATTATCTGCTGGTGTAGTAATTGTATCAGCCGACAAAAAAGAAATTAATTCCGTGTCTGAATTGACCTCTATAATTGATAAAAAGAAAGGTCAAGCTGTTTTGCTTAAAGTTGTTGATGATCAGGGTAATTCCAGACTAGTTGGACTGGAAATTCCGAAATAAAATAAATGTGAGTTCTATAAAAAAAGCGTCCAAACATTTGGGCGCTTTTTTTATATTTGTTGCAACTAAGCGAAGAATAAATTTATGATCAATTTTGTTACCGCAGGCGAATCTCACGGGAAAGGATTGATTTCTGTTGTTTCTGGTTTCCCATCCAACCTTTCTATTTCTGAAAAATATATTAACGACCAATTGAGAAGAAGACAAGGAGGTTACGGACGCGGTCTTAGAATGAAAATTGAGACTGATACAGCAGAAATTATTTCCGGCGTTCGTTTCAATAAAACACTCGGCTCCCCAATTTCAATTTTTATTAAAAATAATGATTGGGAAAATTGGGTTACTAAGATGAGTGCTGATCTTCCAAACAGATCGGTAGAGAAAATTACAATCCCACGTCCGGGTCACGCAGATTTAAACGGAACATTGAAATACAATTACAATGATATAAGAAATTCGATTGAACGTTCCAGCGCGCGGGAAACAGCTTCCCGGGTTGCGGCATGTTCTGTTGCAAGAAAATTTTTACAAGAATTTGGAATTGAAATTGGCAGTTTTGTAGAAAGTATCGGCGGAATTTATCCGCAAAAGAATTTCGCTAATAAATTGTTTAACCATGAAATCCCTAAATCATTTTCTGCTGATAAATTGAATAAACTCTCTGATAAAAGCAGTGTTCGGGTTTTAGAAGAAACTCAAGAGAAAAAAATCATTAATAAAATTAAACTTGCTAAAAAACGCGGTGATACATTAGGCGGAACATTCTATATAGTTGCGACTGGAGTTCCAACTGGACTGGGAAGTTTTGTTGATTACGATTCACGCCTGGATGCCGAGTTATCTAAATCAATTATTTCTATTCAGGCAGTTAAAGGTGTAGAAATTGGATTAGGTTTTGAATCTGCTGATCTCTTCGGCTCTGATGTTCATGATGAAATTAAATTGAAAGGAAAAGAATTTTCGCGTAGAACAAATCGTGCGGGCGGAATTGAGGGCAGCATTTCTACAGGATTACCAATAATAATTCGCGGCGCAATGAAACCAATTTCAACTTTGATGACACCGTTAGAGACTATTGATCTAAAATCCATGAGAAAAGTTGAAGCTAGAAGAGAGAGAAGTGATTTTGTTGCTGTGCCCGCATGCGCTGTCATTGCTGAATCTATGGTAGCATGGACCCTAGCAAAATTTGTTTTGCAAAAATTTGGCGGCGATTCTATCGAAGAGACAAAAGAGAATTATTCAAACTACGTTAATAAACTTTTTAGTAGAACTAAAATTAATTTTTCTAGGAAATAGATGTTACAACTTCAGCGGTTCGTTTTCAGTCCTTTCTTTGAAAACACGTATATAATTTGGGATGATAGGACTAAAGAAGGCGCTATCATTGATCCGGGTTGTTACGATTTGAAGGAAAGAAAAGTTGTTGATGATTTTATACATCTTAATTCCATAAAGTTGATTTACTTAATTAACACGCATTGCCACATTGATCATATTTTCGGAAATGCTCATATCAAGTTAAAGTATAATCCGACCTATTTAGCACCCGAAAAAGATGTCTTCATGTTGGAACTGATGATAGACACTGCTAAAAATTACGGGGTTGAGTTTACACCTTCTCCTATGCCGGACAAATTTATTTCCGAAGACATGAATATTTTACTTGGCGATAGTAAAGGAAAATTTATTTTTACTCCGGGACATACGCCGGGTGAATTTTGCTTTTACTTCGAAAATGAAAAGATTTGCTTTACTGGAGATGTATTATTCAAAGAGAATATCGGCCGCACTGACTTATGGGGAGGGGATTACGACACTTTGATTGAATCAATAAATAATAAGCTGTTCACTTTACCGGATGAAGTAATTATTTATCCCGGTCATGATTCTGACTCAACAATACGGTACGAAAAAATGTTTAACCATTTTTTGAAATCAACTTAAGTTGATTTAGCCGTGTGCAATGGATATATTAATAAAAGAGATCATTTAATAATTTCCAGTAGATGTTATGACCAAAGAAAATAATCCAATCAAGAAGAATCTAATAGTTTTTTCATGGTTCATGTTTGTTTACGTTATTTTATTTGAGTTCATCCTTCCGGTTAATAAAGTAATTCCAAAGCCAACTTTGCTTTTTGAATCCTTTTTACACATCTGGCGAGATTATAATTTGGTTTTTGCTTTTACAACTACTGCTACAATTATCTATTTAGCATTAGTCAGTAGCTGGATTCAGATATATATCGGTGTTAGTCGTTACCTAAAATATTATGCATATGTAGAAAATTCTCTCGACTCACTTCGCTTTTTAAAATATTTAACTATCTTCTTCTTTATTGTGATTTTCAATTTCTGGTTCCCAAATAGTTTATTCGCAGAATTCTTTTTCTCTTTCATAATTTCTGTATTCTTGACTGCTAAGAAATTGTTTGAGGAATCAAAAAAGGTAAATGAAGGATATATTCTAGTAGCACGCAATCTCGGTTTATCATCTTACGATATTTATGAAGATGTCTATTGGAAAGCCTCTCTCCCGGCTCTCTCAAAATATTTTAGAAGCGTCCACTATTATCTTTGGGGAGTAGTCTTGATTTATGAATTTATAGGCAACTCTAATGGACTTGGCTCAATTTATCGTATAGCAATTACTTACAATGATTTTACGGCTTTATTTGTGTTGGCAATTATGATCTCTTTATTGATATGGTTTGGTGATTATCTAATTGGATTAATTAACAAAAAAACTATTCATTGGACTGCTTAAGATGATAGAGATAAAAAATATAACAAAGGAATACTTTACAGGTGCTGGTTTTAAAATATCAGTTTTAAAAGATATCACGTTAAAGGTCGTAGATAAAAAGATAACATCAGTAATAGCTCCTAGTGGTTCTGGAAAATCTACGCTATTGAAAATTATTTCAGGTTTAGAAGAACCAACTTCAGGTGTTGTCGTAAATCCTTCAGCTCAAAAAATAATTTTGATACCCACGGCTCCTTCATCATTCCCATGGCTCAATGTGTTTGATAACGTAAAATTTGGATTGAATAAATACGTTGAAAAACAGATTCAATTATTAATCAACTTAGTAGGGCTGGAAGGGTACAACACTTTTCATTGCAATAACCGCAGTCTTGGTTTTAGATTTAGAATTTCTTTAGCACGCTCTCTTGCACATAACCCGGCAGCTATTCTTTTAGATGAACCTTTTATTGAAATGAATACTCAAACTAAAAATGAGATGCTCTTACTTATTCGAGAAATCAATAAAACTCTAGGCATTACTTTTCTAATTACTACTTCAAATCTTACAGAGGCACTATTTCTATCAGATAAAGTTTATTTGATGAAAAAAGATCCGGGTGAAATCATCTCAGAAAGTGATATTGAACTTTCTACAAAGCGGGACGAATCAACTTATTCTTCAGAATCTTTCAAGCAATTACGGAATAAAATCTCCTCCGCATTTGAACAAATAGAGTCACAAAAATTGGTTAATCTTTCTATCTAAATTGGATTTACATTCATGAAAGAAAAAATAAGTAATCTGGAAAAATTGAGAGAAGAAGCACAACTTGGCGGCGGTTTAGATAAAATTAAATCTCAGCATGAAAAAGGAAAACTAACAGCTCGTGAACGTATTCAATTATTAGTTGATGAAGGGTCGTTTCAAGAATTAGATATGTTCGTAAAACATCGTTCTTATGATTTTGGTTTGGATAATCAGAAATATCTTGGTGACGGTGTTGTAACCGGTTTTGCAAAGATTAACGGAAGACAAGTAGCAATATTCAGTCAAGACTTTACAGTCTTCGGCGGCTCACTATCAGAAACTCATGCCGAAAAAATTTGTAAAGTAATGGATATGGCAGTTAAGATCGGTATTCCGGTCATTGGCTTAAACGATTCCGGCGGTGCGAGAATTCAAGAAGGAGTTGTTAGTCTTGGAGGATATGCAGATATTTTTCTTCGAAACACATTAGCATCTGGAGTAATTCCGCAAATCTCTGCCGTACTTGGTCCATGTGCCGGCGGTGCGGTTTATTCTCCTGCAATAACGGATTTTGTTTTCATGGTTAAACATACCAGCCATATGTTTGTTACCGGACCCAACGTTGTAAAAACTGTTACACATGAGGAAGTCAGTTTTGAAGATTTGGGAGGCGCAGAAACTCATGCATCTAAAAGTGGTGTAGCTCATTTTGTTTTTGACAGCGAAGTTGAGGTAATCGAAAACCTACGGAAATTATTTGGTTTTCTGCCTCTTAATTGGAAAGACTCAGCACCTGAAAAAGAATTTGATTTCACCAAAGACCTTACTGAAGCCAAATTAGACTCAATCATTCCGGAACATCCGAACAAACCGTACGACATGAAGGAGATAATTTCTTTACTTCTTGATGATGGCGATTTTCTAGAAGTCCATGAGAATTACGCACAAAACATTATTGTTGGATTCGGTAGAGTAGGTGGGTTATCAGTCGGAGTGATTGCTAATCAACCGCAAATTTTAGCCGGAGTGCTTGATATAAATTCATCAGTCAAAGGTGCCCGGTTCATCCGTTTCTGTGATGCTTTCAATATTCCACTTTTAGTTCTTGAAGATGTTCCTGGATTTTTACCCGGTACAGAACAAGAGTGGAATGGAATTATTAGACATGGTTCAAAATTACTTTTTGCATTTTGCGAAGCTACTGTTCCGAAAGTTACTGTTATTACTCGTAAAGCTTACGGCGGGGCTTATGATGTAATGAATTCGAAACATATTAGGGGTGATTTTAATTTTGCTTGGCCTAGTGCGGAAATAGCTGTTATGGGTCCAAAAGGTGCGGTCGAAATTATTTTCAAAAAAGAAATCTCAGCTTCAAAAAATCACGAAGAAAAATTGAATGAAAAACTCTCTGAATATGTAGAAAAATTCACAAATCCATATATTGCTGCAGAACGCGGATATATTGATGAAGTAATCATTCCAAGAGAAACACGAATGAAAATTGTTCAGGCTTTCCAGTTGCTAAAAACAAAAGTTGATACCAATCCAAAGAAGAAGCATTGTAATATCCCATTGTAATATTTTTAAAACCTAACCCTTTTAATTACAAGCACTAAACTACCTTGATATCATAAACTAACTTGACAATCCGTTTATAAGAAGTTAAATTGCGACCAAAATTAAAGTAACCGGAGTCTGTGTGAAAAAACTGCTATTCTTACCAATAGTTATAATGATTATTTTCTTTTTTTCATCTTGCAGCAGTTCGCAATCATACATAAAATCCACATCAGCTACACAAAAAGATACACTCAAAGTAGCAGAAATACCGTCCAAAATAAATGAAATGTTGGAAAGCGCGCGTAAAGATTATGTTAACGCACTTTATCAACAAAAATTGGGATTCAAAATAGAAACTTTGAATTATTACGAATCTGCTCTTTCAACAATAAATAAACTTAGCTACTATAATGCGATAGAAGAAAACTCAACTTATGTTGAATTAGAAAAATCAATTGTAGAAGATTATCAGAAATACATTGAAAGTCTAGATGAGTTGCCAGAGAATGCTTCGATTGGTGCGTTAGAAGAATGGATGAATAAAAAAATTCCCGATGTTATTCAAGAAGATGATAGTGTTAATGTAAAAGTTGATAAAGGTCCAACTACAGTTGTAGTTGTTGGCGATTTTCCTTTGGAAGTTAACCGCTATGTAGAAAAATATATTGAATATTTTACTGGTAAAGGAAGACATTATATTGAGAGCTGGCTTTCTCGCTCCGGAAAGTATTTTCCTTTGATGGCAAAAATATTTGCAGAAGAAAAAGTTCCTCAGCAATTAATCTATTTGAGTATGCCTGAAAGCGGATTAAATCCAAATGCACGCTCATGGGCAAAAGCAGTAGGAATGTGGCAGTTTGTACGCGGAACTGCGAGACTATATGATCTTAATATTAATTTTGCAATTGATGAAAGACGAGATCCAGAAAAAGCAACTCATGCTGCTGCTAGACATTTACGTGATCTATATTTTTCATTAGGCGATTGGTATTTGGCTGTTGCTTCTTATAATAGCGGAGAAGGAAGAGTTCGTAAAGCAATGAGAAGAGCTGGTTCAAGCGATTTTTGGGAAATTCGTCCCTATTTGCCAAGAGAAACTCGAAATTATATTCCTCAGTATATTGCAGTTACATTGATTGCAAGCAGACCGGAACAATATGGTTTTACTAATATTCAGTTTGAAAAACCGCATGAATATACTATTCATAGAATTAATGAAGCTATAGACATGAGCATCTTAGCAAAATGTGCTGGTATTAGCGTTGATTTACTACGTGATATGAATCCTGAATTAACTCAGAACTGCACTCCTCAAAATTATGATGGTGGTTACCCGCTGCGAGTACCAACAAAATCTTATGACGCATTTGTTCAAAATCTCAAAGATATTCCTGACGAAGCAAAAATTCAGTTTGTTACTCATACAGTTAAACATGGTGAAAAATTATCTGATATAGCTGCAAAATATGATATTAGTATTTCCAATTTAGCTGATGCAAATAATCTTTCGGTAAGAGGACGACTAAGAGTTGGAACAGAATTAAAAATCCCGGTTTCTAATTTTAATGCGGAAGATTTTGCAGTAAACACAGATGTACTACCAGCTATTGAAGAAGAGATCAAAACTTTAGACCAGAATCCTTCTTACCAACTACAATTGACAAACAACACAGATGAAGATAAGTTTTCTAAAATTTATCAAGAAATGTTAGGCAATTCAGTAAAATATCTTGTCCCTGAAGGAAAGGAAATACTTAAGTATACAGTTAAGAGCAATGATAATCTAATGGATATAGCCGACTTGTATAAGGTACGTGTTTCTGATATTAGAAACTGGAACAATTTGCCCTATACATCAACTGTTCGTGTAGGACAAGAGCTTGCAATTTTCGTAGCGAAAGATAAAGTTGATTATTTCTCTTCGATTAACAAAATGAGTGCAAGTGAAAAGAGAAACATTCTCTTTGTAAATTCGGATGACAGAAGTGGAGAGAGCAGACTTGCAAACGTAAGCGGCAAAACTTCTAAGTATAAGATAAGAAAAGGCGAATCATTAGGTAAAATTGCCAAGAAGTTTGGCGTTTCTGTAGCGCAGTTGAGAAAATGGAATAAACTTAACTCCAACAAATTAATTGCCGGAAGTGTTTTGATCGTTCACGGAAGAGGTGTTACGAGTTCAATTGGCGATAATACTACTCGAAAAGAAGCAAATGTTCTTCATTATACTGTTAAAGAAGGTGATGTAATTGGATCAATAGCCGAGATGTTTAAAGTCTCGATTAATGACATAAAAAATTGGAACAATCTGAAAAACAATAAAGTAGTCATTGGTAAAACAATTGAAATTTATTCTGATGTTGATCCTTCTTCAAAAACTTCGAAATCGAATAGTGTAACAAAAGTTAAGTCTGCTAAAACATCTAAAGAGAGCCTGAGCACATATAAAGTAAAACGCGGCGAAACACTTTCTGAGATAGCCGAAAAATTTAATGTTACTTCAAAAGAAATTATTAAGTGGAACAACTTGAAGAACAGTAAAATTATTGTAGGGCAGACTTTGAATATCAGCAAAAAATCTGCTGCTGAGAATGATAAAACTGTATCAAAACAAAATTCAAAAAATGTAAATAACTCAATTCATGTTGTTAAAGAGGGGGAATCACTCTGGACAATTGCAAAGAATTACAATGTGAACGTTTCTAATTTAATGACATGGAATAATTTGAAAAATGACCGCGTAAAGACGGGTCAAAAGATAAAAATTCAAAATTAGTTTGTTCTTTAAAAAATAAAAAGCTGTTAGGGGTGCATCCCGGAAACTTGCCGCGGAATTGCTGAGAGTAAACCCTTAAACCTGATCTGGATAATGCCAGCGTAGGAAAACGGTACAGAATTTTCAAGTACAGCCGTTTCCCAAACGGCTTTTTTATTTCTATAAATAAAAGGAGAGATAAAATGAAGTACTTGAGTATTATTGCTTTAGTATTGTTAGCTGTGCAGTTAGACGCACAAGTTGAATCTGTTAGAGGAAATATCTTCAGCTTGTCAGATAAATCACCTTTGAATTTTGCAAGTGTAGTAGTTGAAGGGAAGAATATTGGTACCACCACAAATGAAAATGGTTCTTTTGAACTAAAAGAAAAATTAGAGATTAATGACTTTCTGGTTTTTAGTCACATCGGATACGAGTCCCGAAAAATTAAAGTAAGTGAGTTCGTCAATTCAAGTAGACAAGTATTCCTTCAGAATAAATTAATAACAAGTCAGACAATTCTTGTGAAAGGCAGTATTGGTGAGGCCGGATTCACGCCAATAACTTTTTCTAAAATTGATCGGAAGTCAATCAAGCAAACCTACGTTAATCAAGATATTCCCGAACTTCTGAGTTATCAGCCATCAATTACTTTTTATTCTGAAAACGGAAATGGGATTGGATATAATTATCTAAGTATTCGCGGTTTTGATCAAAGAAGAATATCAGTCTCTATCAATGGAATTCCACAAAACGATCCGGAGGATCACAACGTCTATTGGCTGGATTTTCCTGACCTTCTCGAAAGTACTGAACTAATTCAGATTCAACGAGGTGCCGGTTCGGGAATCGTTGGTTATCCTGCTGTTGGTGGTTCAATCAATATTATAACTTCTGCATTTTCTGATAAACCAAGAATGGATTTCACTACCTCAATTGGCGACTATAATACTAGAAAATATTCGACTCAATTTTCAAGCGGATTGATATCAAATAAATACTCTATTTACGCTAAACTTTCACAAACATTGAGCAGCGGATATCGTAACTCAAGCTGGATTGATTTTAAGTCATATCATTTGAGTGCCGTTCGGTATGATGATAATTTGACAACTCAGTTAAACCTTTTTGGAGGTCCGGTTGCTGACGGACTAGCTTATACCGGTTTGCCAAAATTCACAATCAAGAATAAAGAATTACGCAGAGCTAATTATTCCTATTGGGAAGCCGGAGATGATAATTACACCTATATGCTTGAAAGACGCACAGATGAGATAGAAAATTTTTCTCAACCTCACTTTGAACTTTTGAATGAATGGAAGATCAATGATAAAGTTACTTTGAACAATGCACTCTTTTTAGTTTTAGGTAATGGTTTCTTCGATTACGATGGCTCCTGGGCTGATACAAATTATTTTAGAATAACTCATGATAATGGTTTCCAAGCGACTGGAAATCCGGGCAATGCACTCATCCGTGCAATGGTAGAGAACAAACAATGGGGCTGGATACCACGCATGAGTATTAAGCATACGAATGGAGAGCTAATTCTTGGCGGAGAACTTCGTGTCCACCGCTCGCTTCATTGGGGAAGTATTGGCTTTGCCGATAACCTTCCAAATGGGCTAACGAAAGATTACCGTTATTATCAATTCCAGGGTGGAAAAGATATTCTTAATTTCTATGCGAATGAGAGTTACGTTTTGAATGATCAGACCAACTTCTTAATTGAAGCGCAACTGGCTTATCATAAGTATAGATTGTTTGCAGAAAAATACCTCGGCAACGATTTCGAGGTCAGTAATTTATTTTTCAATCCCCGTTTTGGAATTAATTACAAATTTACTCCTGAGTGGAATTATTATTTCTCATTTGCCCGCGTAACAAGAGAACCGCGTTTGAACAACTATTATGATGCGGCAGAATCGAGCGGAGGTTCAACTCCTCAGTTTGAAATTACATCTACCGGTGCTTATGATTTTTCGAAACCACTTGTAAAACCGGAAACGATGAACAATTTTGAGTTAGGCACATCTTTATCTAAAGAGAACCTTAATTTATCATTCGATTTTTTCTATATGTTGTTTAATGATGAAATAGTAAAGAAAGGACAAGTTGATAGATTCGGTCAGCCAATAACCGGTAATATGGACCAAACCATACATTATGGTATTGAAGCGGCAAGCACGCTAAGATTGAACAATAACTTTGAATTTATTCTCAACGGTTCTCTATCTAGGAATTATATTAATAAAGGTTATTATTTCCTTGAGACAGGCACTTCGACTTCGCCGGATAAAATTGACTTAAGCGGCAATAGAATAAGCGGATTTCCAAACTTCATGATGAATGCTGTAATTAAATATCATAATGATAATTTTCTTCTTCAAGCAAATCTTAAATATGTTGGAAACTTCTTTACGGATAATTACGACACAAAATTAGTCGAACTACTTAAGTCTTTTCCCACTTTAGCGGACTACTCTGACAATAGAGTAGATTCATATTTTGTTGCTAATCTATTCATTTCATATAACGTTAACTTAGAACCAAGTGCAAAAAATTTACAATTATTTTTTCAAGTGAACAATCTGTTTGATAACTTATATGCAGCTTATGGAATTGGAAAGGAATATTTTCCTGCCGCAGAAAGAAATTTTGTAGTTGGAATAAAGTTAGGTATGTGATGAAAAAGTGCATTATACTAGCAAATGGGGAATCACCCCCAAAAAGAGTTTTCGATTATCTAATTCGTAATGATTTTCAAACGCTTATCTGCGCTGACGGAGGAGCTAACTCTGCAGAAAAATTGAACATTGTACCAGATTACATAATTGGCGATCTTGACTCTATCAATCCGTCCGTATATGATTACTTCTATGATAAATGTGATATTATCAAGGTTGATAGACAGAATGATACAGATGTTGAAAAGTGCTTAAAGTTTGCGATCAAAAAAAAGTATAATGAAGTAATATTGTTAGGGGCAACGGGGAACAGGTTAGATCATTCATTTTGCAACATGGGCATTGTAATAAAGTTTTTTGATAAGATTTCTATTAGAATACTTCACCAGAAGTCTCTTCTAACCGCATACACCGGCAATGTAAAATTAAGGACCTTACCAAACGAGACAATTTCTATTTATGGAATTAATTCTAAAACAAAGATCAGCTCAAGAGGATTAAGATACCGGCTCAAGAATATTTCACTGCCATTTGGTATAAAAGAAAGTACTAGTAATGTTGCCTTAAAGAATGAAGTTGAGTTGAAAATTAAAAATGGAATTGTATTTGTTATCCGTGATTTTGAAACTATGAGAAAGTATGGTCTCTTTTAGTCACTTAGATCTATTTATTATAATTTCTTTCTTTGTTATACTTCTATTGATAGGTTTTTTACCAAAGAAAGAAGAGCTTGGTGATACATCAGGCTATCTGCTTTCCGGTAGAAAAGTTGGTTTGTTTCTCTTTATTATGACTAATGTTGCCACTTGGTACGGAGGTATTCTCGGAGTAGGTGAATTTACATATCGGTATGGATTGTTGAGCTGGTTTACTCAAGGATTACCATATTATATTTTTGCCTTAATCTTTGCACTATTTTTTGCTAAGAAGATTCGCATTGCATCTCTTTTTACAATACCGGATAAACTAGAACAAGTATACGGAAGAAAAGTGGGACTGGTTTCCGCTGCCTTAATTTTTATTTTAGTTTCTCCGGCTCCTTACTTATTGATGACAGCAAACCTTTTAAGTCTAATTTTCAACATAAAGTTACTCCCGGCTTTGATTATCAGTCTATTTGTTTCCGGTATATATCTATTGAAAGGTGGATACAAATCGGACTTATATACAGACGTATTTCAGTTCTTTGTAATGTTTATTGGTTTCTTCCTTATAGTAATCATTTCATATTCAAATGTGGGTAATTACCAATATTTAAAAGAAACGCTCCCACATTCTTATCTTCAGTTGACATCGAATGTTTCTCCTATATATGTGATAGTCTGGTTTCTTATTGCATTGTGGACTTTCGCCGATCCGGGATTTCATCAGCGCTGTTACGCAGCCAAGAACGGAAATGTTGCTAAGTGGGGAATTATTATTTCTGTTTTCTTTATGATTTTATTTGATTTTCTAACAACAGCCACGGGATTATATGCACGAGCTACTTTACCAAATCTCTCTAACCCGGTTTTATCTTTTCCTCTTTACGCAGAAAAGATTTTAGGTAGCGGAGCCAAAGGAATTTTTTATGCAGCTATGTTCGCAACAATTATTTCTACACTTAACAGTTTTATCTTTTTAAGTGCGACAACTTTTGGTCGAGATTTTGCATTTAAGCTTAGGAAGAATTCAGCTGAAAAAGATATTCCAAATTATACTAGACTTGGATTAATTTTTTCATCTATTGTTGCCATAACTTTAGCATATTATGTTCAGTCGGTAATTTCACTCTGGTACATTATAGGAAGTATTTGTATACCCGGAATTATTTTAGTTGTCTTTGGGGCTTATTATGAAAAGATGAGAGTCCCTCATAAATATGCTCTAGTTGAAATTATTGGTGGTGTACTAGCCAGTTTATTATGGTTTATAATTCGAGAGAAGGCCAATATTGAATATCTTAATCAAATTGAACCAATGATTGCCGGTTTAATATTTGTAATACCTGTTCATATTAGGGGTGTTATTAAACGGCGGAATGTTTTTTCGTCTTAATCAACGAAAGTATTACGGAGATAACAATACAAATTATTATTACTCCTAGTGAATGTAACGTTGATATTTCATAAATATCTGTTATTAACATCTTCAATCCTACAAAAGCTAAAATCACAGCAACGCCATACTTTAGATACACAAACAGATCAACAATACCCGCTAATGCAAAGTAGAGCGCACGTAATCCAAGAATCGCAAATATATTTGATGTTATTATTATAAAAGGATCGTGAGTAATAGCTATTACTGCAGGAATTGAATCTACAGCGAAGACTATATCTGCAGATTCAATTAAAAGTAAAGCCAGGAAAAGGGGAGTGACGTAACGAACAGATTTCTGTGTTGTGAAAAATCGGTGCCCATTATATTCTGTAAGAATATTAAACCGTTTGGAAACAAATTTAATTAGGAAGTTACTCTTGAGATCAATTTTTACTTCTCCTCCAAATGCCATTTTGTAGGCTGCAAAAAACAATATCAAACCAAAGATATAAATGATCGGGTGAAATACTTTAATTAGAGTAACACCCGCAAGTATAAATAGTATTCTTAAAACAATAGCACTTAAAATTCCCCATTTCAAAATATGCGGCTGATTCTCATCGCTTATCCCTAAAACATTGAAAATCATTAGAAACACAAAAAGATTATCAACAGAAAGGGATTTTTCAACAAGGTAACCTGCTAAAAACTCAATAGCTTTTTGCTTTCCATCTTCAAGGAACAATAAAATAATCAGATTGAAAAGGAGAGCAGTAGAAATCCAAATTGCACTCCATATCAAACTAGATTTTATTTTAATCTTTCCTTTACGGTGATCCGTTACATATAGATCTATGTAAAACATCACCATAATGAGTACAGTGAATATAACCCAAAAAATTAAGTGGTTATGCATATTCCTCTTATGGTAATAAGATACCTACTGAGATTGTTGTTGTCCAAAGACCCTTTTTATCACCTTGAGCTGATTGAGTTATATTAAATGAATTAACAATCTTACCTGACATTTTATAAGATTGTTCTCTTTCATTCCACGCTTTTTCCGGATCGAAATCTACACCTAACGTTGTGGCTAACATTGTTGCAGCAAGATCTTCAGCATATTCGCCAGCAACCTTCTCTGTTTCACCATAAGGATGGTGTTCAGAAAGATATCCGTACATATTTTTATCGGCAGGAATTGCAACTCCTATTGATGAAGCAATCAACCGGTTAGGCTCGTTAGTAGAATTACGGGCCATTACACAATGTGTTATTAAGCCTGGTTTGAGAAGTTTTAAACCTTGTTCTTTGCTCAGTCGTTTACATCCAACAGGAAAGATACTGCTTACTGAAACTAAATTACAAATTTCTATACCAGCACTACGAAGAGCTAATTCGAATGAAGCAAGGTATTCTTTATGTCTGCCGACACCTTTTGTGAAAAATATTTTTGATGGTACGTACAATTTAGTATTCTCCTTTAATTACAAATTAATTTAATAAACTTTCTTTTACCAACCTTTAAAATCTTTGTTCCGTCCAGTTTGATAATTTCTTTTATGTCTGCTATTTTCTCCCCATCAACTGTGACTCCGCCTTGAGAGACTAGCCTACGTGCTTCCCCCTTAGACGGAGCAAAACCTACAGTTACTATCAAATCAAGAATATCTAATTCCTTTATTGATGGATCAACATTGAATTCTTCAATTTCATCTGGCAATCCTTTCTTTACGAATATATTATCAAATTCGGCTTCGGCATCTAATGCGGCTTCAGAAGAATGATACATTTCTACCAATTTTCTAGCTAGGGAACGTTTTATATTCCTTGGATTAACTTCTTTATCTGCAAGCTCTTGTCCGAATTGTTTAAGCTCTTGATTAGTGGCATCAGTTGTCAAGACATAATAAAGATAGATTAGATCATCTGGAATAGATAAAGTTTTGCCATATATTTCCTTTGGAGATTCATTTATTCCAATGTAATTATCGAGAGATTTGCTCATTTTTTCAACTCCATCTGTTCCAACCAGTAATGGCATAGTTAGAATCACTTGGGGAGCAATTCCAAACTCTCTCTGAATATCACGGCCGACTAATAAATTAAATTTTTGATCCGTACCGCCAAGTTCAACATCGCTTTTAATTGCTACAGAGTCCATTGCCTGTGCAAGTGGATATAAAATCTCGTGCATACTTATTGGAATACCGCCTTTGTACCTTTTGGTAAAATCATCACGCTCAAGCATTCTGGCAATAGTATATTTCGATGCCAGTTTAATTACATCTTCAAAAGTCATCTTACCAAGCCATTCGGAATTATGAACTATTTTTGTCTTGACACGATCTAAAATTTTTGATGCCTGTTCGAAATAAGATTTCCCATTTTCACGGGCTTCTTCAAATGAAAGCGGGGGTCGGGATGAATTGCGCCCGGATGGATCACCAATCATTCCAGTAAAATCGCCAATAATTAGGATTGCTTGATGTCCAAGCTGTTGAAATTGCGCTAGTTTTCTTAAGACAACCGAGTGACCTAGGTGAAGATCCGGTCTTGTGGGATCACAACCAAGTTTTATATTAAGTGGCTTATTTTCTTTTAATGATTTTTCCAGCTTTTGGACTAATTCTTCTTCGGGAATGATTTCAGATGTACCCCTTTTAATCAAATCCATTTGTTCGTTGAGAGGGGGGAAGAATATTTTTTTATCCAATAGTTTCTCCTGAATTACTACTTAAATTTTCTTTGCATTTCTCTGTTTAAATCTCTTTTAGCTATATCTTCACGTTTATCGTATTGCTTTTTGCCTGTTGCAATTGCCAATTCCACTTTAGCCAGACCATCCTTAAAGTACATTCTCAGTGGAATCAGAGTGTTTCCTTTTTCAGAAACTGCCTTATTTAATTTTCTGATTTCACTCTTCTTAAGAAGTAATTTCCTTTTTCTAAGCGGATCGTGATTGTTAATGCTTGCTTGATCATAAACCGATATATTAGCATTCATTAACCAAACTTCATTATTGGTCAACATCGCAAAAGCATCAACCAAATTAGCTTTATTCTGTCTAAGGGCTTTTACTTCCGAGCCAACTAAAACAATACCCGCCTCGTAAGTCTGAAGGATGAAATACTCGTGTCTAGCCTTTCGATTGACGGTTATGTTTTTTTCTGCTGTGCTCTCTGTCATAATCTTAAAATTGATGGCAAAATTTATTTTTATTGTGAGTTAATAGCAAGAATTATCTGATTTCTATAAAAAAAGATTGAAAAGCATACATTTCGTTCATATCTCTTGGCTCGAACGAAATGATTGATTAAATTTTCATTCAATTTCTAAAAAAGAAAATTATTATGCCCGAAAAACATTTTTACGAACAGAAACAATATACAAAAGATTATCTTCTTCCATATTTCCAGAAAAATATTAATGAATTTCATAAAAAAAGAATTCTGGAAGTCGGATGCGCGGAAGGAGGTTTACTAGAGACACTTCAATCTATTGGAATGGATGTTTGTGGGGTAGAATTAAGTCAAGAACGTGCAGATTTGGCAAAACAAAAAGACGAGTCTCTTAATGTTTTAGTCGGGGATATTACTGATCCAAACCTTCCGGAAATATTAAAAGAAAAATTTGATGTAATTGTGATGCGTGAAGTAATAGAACATATTGCCGCAAAAAATGCTGCGTTTAATAATCTTGACAAGTTATTAAACGAAAATGGATTTTTATTTATCAGCTTCCCGCCAAAGCGTTCACCTTTTGCTGGTCATCAGCAGATTGGTAAAAGTTTTTTAAAAGCAATTCCATATTTGCACATTTTTCCGACTTTCATTCTAAAATCAATTTCGAGAGTACTTGGAGAAAACCAAGGTTACATTGATGAAATAAAACTCCATTATAGTACTGGTTGCACAATTCGAGAATTTGAAACTCACTGTGAATTACGAAGTTTCATTCCTATTAAAAAAGATTTTTATTTATTTCGCCCTATATATGCACAACGATTTGGTCTGCCTGTAATAAAACTGCCAAACATTCCTATATTACGAGAGTACATTTCATTTGGGTGCGAAACTCTTCTTCAGAAAAGAACTTTGTAATTAAATATGCAATCAATATCTTTAAACAATTTTTGAAATGAGCCGAGGTCATAATGCTTGAAATGCAGAAGAAACTATCCAATACTTTTTATTCCATTCTGAGTTTGCCTTCTACAGCTATGGGATTTGCGCTATCAATTCAAATTGCTGCGCTCAGTTGGTTAATGCGGACAAAATATAATTTAGATTTGCATGAGATCGGTTTTGTCTGGGCAGCCGGACCGCTTGCTGGAATTATCGGACAACCTATTGTTGGTTTAATTAGCGATAAAATATGGTTCTGGGGTGGACGGCGAAAAGGATTTATTCTGGTTGGAGGTACTTTAGCAGCTTTAATGCTATTTGCTCTTCCCAATATTGATGGGCTAAGTAAATTTTTCGGTATCAGCAGCATCATTATTGTTGCCGTCTGCGTTGCTCTTACTTTAGACCTTGCGATAAATATTTCTTTCAACCCAACTCGTTCCATAATAGCTGACGTAACACCGGAAGGAGTTCCAAGAACAAAAGGATATACGTGGATGCAAACAATTTCCGGATCGTTTGGGGTACTTGCTTATGCTCTTGGTGCAATCTTTGGAAATTATTTCTTGATTTATTTTGGCGTTCTCCTCGTTTTAGCATTTTCTATAATTCCTATGTTTTTTATTAAAGAACCGAGAGAATTAAAATCTTCTGAAGCAGAAACTAATTTGCCCGAATCAAAAACAGATTGGAATCAGTATCTCAAACTTTTATTTGCACATTCTTTCTCATGGATTGGTGTTCAAACCATGTTTGTTTATTCAATTGGCTATGTCGAACAGAAATTAAATCCGGCTAATCCTGATCAGACAGGTCAAATTCTTTCAATCTCATTTTTAATTTTAAATGCTGTTGGTGCGTTATTGCCTGCATTTGTTCTTGAACCGATTACAGAAAAAATTGGAAGAGTTAAAACACATATTGCTTGTTTATTTGTAATGGCTCTTGGTTATTTTGGAATTGTTTTGTTCGGATCCAGTTCAATTTTAGTTTGGAGTTTTATGGCAATTGCCGGTGTCGGCTGGGCGGCTATTGTGAGCTTACCATTCGCAATTATGTCAGAAAAGGTAAACAAAAACCAAATGGGATTCTTTATGGGAATTTTTAACTTATCAGTAGTTCTGCCGCAGTTGTTTGTTAGTTTAGTCTTGGGAACTTTTGTTCAAAACGCTACGGATAAAAATATTATTTTTATAATAAGTGCAATATCATTAGCAATTTCAGCAGTTCTTTGGTTCATGGTTAAGGACTCTAAAGCTGAGATTAATTCAGAAGAAAAATTTGCAAAAGGTCACTAAAATTTTTTATGATTCCAGCGTAAATGTAATTATATGAAACGAGGAAATTGGATGAAAGTTTTACAAACTACATTTGTATTGATAATATTTTTATTTCTCAACTCTTTTGCTCAAGAAAAGCAACAAAAATTTCAAGTTGATTTCAATGAGATCAAAGGTGAACTAACATCAAAAGATCTTTACAAAAAAGATTTTGGTCGTTACGATGGTTTTGAAATCGAATTATTCTCTGGAGAAGCAGTTAACTTTGTTGTTTATTCAAACAACTTTCAACCAAGTATCGCTCTAGTCAATTCAAAAGGGGAAATCTTTAAACAAAGTAGTAAGAATGATAAAGGCTACGCTAATATTGTTACAGAAATTCCTTCAGGGGGAAATTGGGTTTTATATGTTATTGGAGATGAGAAAGCAGCAGGGAGTTACACACTCCAAACCGCAATAGCAGAGCCAAACTCTCTCTCATTAAACAGTAGTGCTGACTTTTGCACTACATTGGATTTTCTACTTTCACACGCCAAAGCTTATTTCTTCCTTTTAGAAAATCCTACCATTTCTAGACAAGAGCTGGTAAAACTTAATGATGCTCTAGATGCTTATATTGATGAAGAAAGCGGTTCTTATAAAGCAACTTTTGAAAATGATAATGAAAGGACAAAAACTGAGGCTACGTTCAATAATATTTCCGATAAAATTAAATCTTGCCTCGGAAGTAATTGGCTGATAACTTCAACCGGTTGGCAAAAGTCTGAAGATTATAAAGAGAAAACCAAAACTTTCACAGAAAAAAACAATAATAAACCACGTTATGTTAAGGTGGCAATTTATGATTACGCCGATTCAAAGCACAAGACCGATTATAGATTTACTGTTGATGTTGAGATTAACCGAAATTAATAAAGGGAAGAGTTTAGCTACTTTATATGTCCGTTAGTTTTAAAACACATTATAAGTCTCCAATCGGTTTAATTGAAATTACGGGAACAGCTGATTCTCTAACATCTTTATATTTTGTTGATGATAATTCTTATTCCTCTTCAACGAATGAATCTAACCAGTTCTTGGAACAATGTATTAAGCAGCTGGCTGAATATTTCGCCGGAGATAGAAAAGAATTTGAACTTAATCTGATGCCGGAAGGAACTGAATTCCAGAAAAAGGTCTGGAATGAATTGCTGAAAATTCCTTTTGGTGAGACTAAATCTTATTTATGGCAATCTAAAATGCTTGGGAATCAACTAGCAATTCGAGCGGTAGCAACTGCAAATGGGCAAAATAAAATTTCGATAATTATTCCTTGTCACAGAGTAATTGGCAGCGATGGAAGTTTAACCGGTTATGCTGGCGGTTTGTGGCGTAAAAAGTGGCTGATAGAACATGAGAAAAATTTTTTTAACATTGAAAAACAACTAGACCTTTTCCAAGAATCATGATTATTCAAAAAGAGATTACACTTAAGCCAAGAGAACGCGGCTTTCATTTGATTACAGATGAGATTACATCTCAGTTAAACGGATTCGATAAATCATGCTCCGGTTTAGCGCACATTTTTATCAAACATACATCTGCGTCTTTAACTATAAATGAGAACGCAGATCCAACAGTCCGTATAGATATGGAAACATACTTTAATAAACTCATTCCGGAAAGTGCAACTTACTTCATGCATACACTTGAAGGAAGTGACGATATGACCTCGCACATCAAGAATTCTATTCTTGGTAGTTCAATCTCTGTGCCGATCACTAATGGAAAATTAAATATTGGTACTTGGCAAGGAATTTATTTATGCGAGCATAGAAACCACGGCGGCGCAAGGAAGATTGTAGTTACCGCCGTTCTTAATGATTTGTAATTACTACTTAATTAGTGCAATCATATCGCTGGATGGATTTCAATAATAGATATCAATTTCTTGTAGAAGTGGGGGAAGTATTCTTTTTGAATTATCCTATCTGCATTAGATTAATTTATAAGCTAAAAAATAGTTTACATAATATACAGTATCACTTTTAAGCATTAAAGTATTTTTTTTTTTTTTTTCGATAATGCTTTGTTACTGCGGGGAGTATGTAGTCAACAAAAAAAATAGCGGTTAACATTTTCCAACAAAACGGAGTTGACCGATATGAAACAAGATTCTTTTTCAGATTCATCTTTCAAAACTTCTTTACAAGTTCCACAATCTTCTTTTGTTCCATTTTTTCCGCTTAACATTAACGGGAATATTTTTGCCGATCCACTTTTAACCGATCTTCAAAAAGTAATTATTGCAATTGCTCAAATGCACCGGCTCAAAATTTCTTATGCAAAAACGGAAGCAGAGCAAAAAGAACTTTTGACGGAAATTAATTCTAGTATGTTTAGCCGCGCGACCGGAAAGCACCGCGATCACATACGCCGAATTATTAACGCGATGCAGAGAGATGAGAATGTAAAAAAATATTTAAGTATTTACATTGTGCCGCGCTCAAATGTTCATCTTAACGAAGAGCAAATTTTTAGATTCACTTTCCACGATTCACTTCCAGATCAATTTTCAGTTAAGCACAAAAGCAAGGCGGAAATGTTTGCCGGAAAAATTCCTTTCCATTATGAGGAATTAATAAACCACTATTTACATGATATGAAATTTTTTCAAGGAGAAACCGCGCACAGTTTGATTGAATTAATTGGATGCGAACCGGCGGAACTTGTAAAAGGGTTATTATATTTAAAACAGCAAACAAAACGGAAAGAAATTAAAAGCCCGAAAGGTTACTTACTTTCAAGTTTTGAAAACGGATTTTTTAAATACAAAATTAATAACTACAATTTAGCACCGGCAAATTCAGAAAGTAAAACTACAAAGGATTTTCTCTTCAAAATTCCACTTGCACAAATGAAAGCCGTTGAACTTGCACACAAACAACAGCAGAGCAATTTTAGATTTTATTATTTAACTGAAAATGATTTTGCATTGATTCAAAAAATCACTTGCGGCGGAAAAGCGCGCAATGTTCAAAATTATTTAACGCGCGAAAAAATTCCATTCCAAGTCGTTGCGGCGGTGAATTATGAGCAATGAAAAACTTTATTTTGAAAGAAATTCAGACATGGAATATAGCTACACATTAAAACATTTTATCGAGAAAAGAATAGAATCAGAAAGCGATATTTTTTTGGAGTTGGCGAAAACTGAATTTCATAATGGACTTTATTTTTGTACTGAATACGGAGAAGTTGGAGAAGTTGGAGAAGGTTGCGGTAAATACTGTAGCCATTATTCACCGAGAAACAATAAAAACGGTAGATGTAGATTTAGTAAAAATACTCAGACCGGTAGCGGAAAGATTTTTTTATTGGATGAAAATTTAAAATTGACTTTGTACAAGGGGGTTGTTTATGGAAAATAATTTACCCGATTACAACAGCTTTAGAACCGGCTTAACTTTTACGGATATACGCCGCGCTTTAAAACTTGAAGCCAAAAAAAAATATGAACGCGGGCAATATATGTTTATAACGCGCGCTACTGTTTTAGGAAGATGGCATGAACTAAAATTAAAAATGTATTCAGCAGAAGAGAAATATTTTCAACTAGCTAAAAGGAATTAATAAAATGAAAATTACCAAAGAGTTCCTAGAATCTAAAAACGCTTGTAGACAAGGTCTTGAATTTGTAATTAAAAATAATTTTATCGGTTTAGAAGATGTTGACTTTATAAACGGGTTAATCAAGAAAGAAAAACTTAATTGGGCGAATTGGCTTATTGTCCGAGTGATGGATTATAAACAATACGTTTCTTATGCGATTTTTGCAGCAGAACAAGTAATCGACATTTATGAAAAGAAACATCCAAAAGATAAACGACCACGAAACGCAATCGAAGCCGCTAAAAAATGTTTGAAGAATCCTACAGATAAAAATAAAGCTGCTGCTGCTGATGCTGCTGCTGATGCTGCTGCTTATGCTGCTTATGCTGCTTATGCTGCTTATGCTGCTGATGCTGCTGCTTATGCTGCTTATGCTTCTGCTTATGCTGCTGCTTATGCTGCTGCTGATGCTGCTGCTTATGCTGCTTATGCTGCTGATGCTGCTGCTTATGCTGCTGATGCAATAAAGCTAAAGATGATCGAGTATGGAATCTTTCTTTTGCATAAGGAGGTAAAATGATAAGTAGAAAAAGTTACAAAACTGAAATTTGCGCGGAGTGTAATAAAATAATTCCGGCGGGAACACAGTTTGCAGTTCAATTGATCCCTAGTAAAAATATATTATTTACTTCTCTAGGAACAGTAGCAGTTAGTGAAAAAATAAAATGCTTAGATCATGTTTACAGACCGGCAAAGAAAAAAGAAAAACAATTTACATTGCTAGAGGTCCTATAATGGGTAAAGTTCACATAGAATTAAATGGATTAGTTGAAGAAAAAGCGCGCGATCTTGCAAATGCTTTGCAAACTTCAATTCAGAACGCGGCAACAAAATTAATATTATCGGTAGTAGATACGGCAATAGAGAACGTAAAAAAATTTAATTCTCAATTTGATGAAACCAACAAGCGTAAATTTTTAGAAGTTTATAACGGTACGATTGAAAATCTGAATAAAAAATCAAAGGTGAAATAATGAAACGATTTGCAGTAGCGCAAACTTATACAAGAAACAAAAACGGGACAATTTTTCATAAAATTAATGTTGAGATTATAAAAGCGAAAAATGATATGGAAGCTATTGGAAAATATCAGTATGATAAAACGAATGATAAATCATTTGAGGGCTTTAGTCCAATATTCAAAAATTGTGTAGTTGAAGAAATTTTAGATAAATAATTACTAGCGGCAAACTAGAAAATGCTTCCTTTGCTTCCGGTTAAAAACGGAAGTAAACGGAAGTATTTTTTTATTTATTCAATCCATTAATTGATTTTGAAAAATTGATGGATTTATGAGAATTAAAGAAATAACAGTTTCAAACGCGGTTGGACTAGAAAAGACTTTAGATTTAATGAATCTAATCGAGCTAGAAAATTCATTGAATCATTTCTTTATTAATTTTTGTCAAATGTTTTTTTCTTCAATTCCGGTTGCTTCAATTCCGCGCGCGGTTTGGAATTATGTTGTAAAAAATTTTACTTATCAAGATGATCCTGTAGATGAAAAATTAACCGCTCCAAAATATTTACTTACTACACGCGCGGGGGATTGCGATGATTTCGCTTTATTCATAAAAACAGTTTTAACAGTTTTTAATATTCCTTCAAATTATTTGCTAGCGGGGGATGAGAACGGATTTTCTCACATAGTAGTAATTCTAAATGACGGAACAATTTTAGACGGCACAAATAACAAATTTAATTTTTTAGATAAAACAAAGTACACAAAAACAGCAAAGGTTTTTTTATGAGTTTTAGAATACAAACACTTCGAGATAACACAAATGAAGGAGGTCATACGGACCCAATATCAATTGCAGTTGCAGCGGCGTCAATTTTCGGATCATTAAAAAGCATCTTTGGCGGCGGAGAAAGCGCGGGCGGATATGATTCTACCGGAAGATTTAATCCTGGAGATATTAATAACCGGTTAAATTTTCTTTCTCAAAGAATAGCGAGCAACGGCTTAACAATTGGAGATATAGACAAAAACTTAGTTGATAGTTTTATTTATTCGCCTAGTGGTTGGCAAGGGAATATTGATAATTATATAGCTCAAGTAGTAGCAGATAAAAGAGCCAATCCGCAAAAATATCCATTAACACCGGCAACTACAACAGCGCCAATTCTAACACCAACGGCTTCACCAAGTTTGGGCAGTTTTAATATTTCAAGTTTATTGTTAGTAGGCGCGGGCGTTTTTTTAGTTGCGCAAATTTTAGGGAGTAAAAAGAGAAGATGAAAATTCTAAATAGCATTATAAGATATTTTCCGATGGATGAATATATAAAACAGCATCCAGACTGGCAATTGCGCCAGCAGTATAGAGACGAAAACGGCGTGCAAAATAATCTTTCATTACTTCCGGCAAATCAAGTTCCAATTATTGAACAAATAACAAATGGAACTATGGTAAAATATATTTATGTAGATGTTCCAGACGTTTCTTATTCTGAATTAACCGAAAAGGATATTGCATTAACTAAAACAAATCCGCCGGTTATTATTTTAACACCTTACACCGGAGCAGAAAATCTAGCAGTAAATACACCGCTTAATAATTTACCGGTTATTAATCCACAAGAAAATCTTAATCTAATTGATGCGCCAGTAATTCCACCAGTAATTGACGAGCCAATACTTCCGCCAATTGATGATGCGCCGGTTTATAATCCAGCACCACCACCACCAGAAATTTATGTAGTTCCAAACAATGAGGAAAAAATAACAATGTTACCAATTGAAGAGAGACCAATAGATATAACCGGAGGAGGAGATATAAATTCCGATCCTGGATGGATTGATTTAGGTCCAATGGACAATTTTCCAACAGATATAATTTACGCCGATCCAGGACAGCCAATAGATAATCCACCAATAACAACTATACCAATTACAACAGATACACCGGTAACAAATGCACCGGCTACAGTTGAAAATCAAATTATACCAGGCATTGAAAATAAAAATTTACTTATTGGCGGCGCGATTTTGTTATTACTCTTTTGGAGTAAATAAAAATGGATTTACCAGTTTTAATAAATGTTAATACGGTTAGACTTATTAGAAATTTGTTAGACGTTAACGGCGCTCAAAATATGCTTAACAACGCCGGTTATTATTTTGATTTATTGCCTTATGTTGAACAACAATTGAAAAGCAGTTCACCAGATCAAAACGCTAATGGAATTATTGAATACATAAAAAACAATCCGGTTTATTTTTTCTCTGGAGATGAGGCGGAAGTAACAAAAAGCATTAACAATTATTTGATGCTCGATCCTCACGCAATTTCTTTTTTTGGTTATCCAATTATGATTTATTCCGATCCGGCACATTTAAGACAGTACGCGCTTTATGCGGCGGGTTTAGTTGGTTTATATTTTTTGTTGAGGCGTAAAAGAAAATGACTTTAACAGAGCAACAAATAGCATTTTTTAGAACGGCAAAGGGAAGTAAAGCGCTTGCATACGCGCGTAAATGGTTTAACGATTTTTCTGATCTGAAATTACAGCCAGCATATCTGCAAATTTTTTACAGCCAGGAAAAATATAACGATATAGTTCCGGTGAATGCAGAAAGTGAATTAACCGATTATGAATTAATGTTTTGGTTTTGGTTCTATAAAAGATACGACCGTTTGATGACAGAAAAACAAATTGGAATAGATTTAATAGAAGCGCGGAAACAGCTTGCGGCTTTAGATGCGGCTAATCCGTTAAATATGTTGAGTGATTTCTTCTCTAGTCTATTAACAAACGGCAAATATATTTTGATAGGCGGATTTGCTTTGTATGTTTTCTTTAAGATAAAAAAATAATGAAAGATAATTTTATAAAAATAGATACAACGCTCCGCGAAAATTGGGACAAAGAGAAAAAAGATTTTGCGGATTCTCTGAAAATAGTTTATAACGATCCGGCGGCTAAGGTTAATACAAAAGTAAGTTTCTTAGATAAACTTAGATTGAAATTTCCGGCAATAAAAAATTTAGTTGTAGGTGTCGCGGATTTATTTACCGGCGGCGGAGCTTCTAAAATAGAGAATTCTATTGATGCAATTTTTACAGATGAAACAGCAAGCGAAAATATTTTATCAAATAAAATGGAGAGCTATACAATGTTAGATACAATTAAAAATTTTCTTACCGGTTTTATAACAAGATGGATTTTGAAAATCGGCGGTACATTTTTATTAAGCGCGGGATTTAGCGAAGCGGAACTAACTACAAAACTAACAGAAATAATTAGCGGCTTGTTAGCCATTGTAATAGGTATAATTATTTCTTTAGTACAACACAAAACAGCACTAGAAACCGATCTTAAAACAATTCAAAAATAAATTACTATGACTAACAATTACGAGTTTTGGATTCAGATAGCAGTAATATTAATTGGCTTAGGCGGTTCATACGTTTCTATACAAAAGAAACTTTCTGTATTAGAAACCGAAATCCAATGGATAAAAGAAAGTTTATTCGGTAAAAACGATTATACAAAACGGAAGTAAATGGAAGTATTTTTTCGGTTTATAAATAGTTTAATTAATTCAGAAAATAATTAACAATTGAGGAAAAAAGAAAAAAAATGAAATTCGGAAAGATCAACAAAAAAGAAATTATTGACGCTGTAATTGGCGCGCTAGTAGTAGAAAACGCTCCAACTGTTTTATCTATGGTAGTGCCTGCAACATATAGCACCGGTTTAACCGGTACAGCATTAAGCGGCGCGCTAGCTTATATGGTAGGAATGTTTCTTAAAAAACCTACTATTGGCAATGTAGGTATTGCGGTTGCAGTTGCAAAGATTGTAAATGAGCAAGTTCTAGCACCGGTTTTAAATTCAGTAGCACCGGCTAAAACTGTTGGAGCTAACACACGAAGAGCTTTAAGCGCTTACACTTCAGCGCCGCGCAACGGTCAAAATTATGCTTACGCATATAATAACTAAGGGGATAGACAATGGAAAATTTATTAAGAGTAATTCAATCAATTGGCTATCCGGTTAACTCTAACATAAGAGTAACACCGGCTTTATATTTTGATGAACAAACTTTAAGCGCAACGGTCGGGGAGAATCGTTTCTTTACTTCCGACACTTTTAGCACGTTCACACGAAACAAAAAATTCCCAATTAGCGGCAACGAAATTAATTTTATAGATTCAATTGCAGTTCGATTAATGGGAACTTCCGCGCTTAGTTTAACAGCCGCAAATATGGGCTTGTTCACTAAAACAGCTTTGCAAATTTTCGTTGATGGTAGAGAACGTTTAAAGATTCCTTTGGTCGAATGTCTAAGCGCACCGATGGGAACAGCTTTTGGCGCTACTACAATTGTAACGCTAGCTGAAAATGTTGGGCGTACAAAAAAATTGAGACTTCCAATAATTATTAATTCGCAATCGAATGTTGAAGTAAAGATAATTACCGATGCAGATTATAGCGCGCTCGGAACTGTAAGAGTTGAGTTAGGCGGTTTATTATATACAAAACTTTCTAATTTCAATGTAAATTTTGTAAAACCGTTTGAACAATTAAGCTATACAATTTTTGATACGGCGGCAGTAGTTGCGGCGGGTCAAACAGTTAATTTATTTACAACAGAAAACAAAGCGCAATCTTTATTCTCAAAAATCTTTCCGCTTTCCGGTTCGGAAACATTTGATATTGAGAATATAGAAGTCGCTTTCCCTTGTTCGCTAGGCGCGGCATCTTCTTACCAAGCAGTACAAGCATTATTAAAAGAAAGTGTATTGAAAGTAAATATTAATAATGTTGATTTCTTAGAGCTAGCCGGTAAAGATTTAGTTACTGCATTATTCCAAAATTCAATAGCTAACCCTTTTAAAATGAGTGATAATGTTATTACTGTTGATACTAAACAAAACCTTATTGAATACGCCGGAATTACTTTACCGGTTGCAATAACTTTGCCGACAAAGGCACAAGTGCGGGTAACACTACAACAAAATGCAATAGCTAATATTTCTGAAAGTGCATATCTAAATGTTATGCTAAAAGGTACGCTCCAACGATTAGTTCAATAAATAAAAGAGTAATTAACTAAAGCGCGGGTAATACCGCGCTTTTTTAAAACGGAAAAAATAAAATGAATGATAAATTATTTTGCTACTTAGTTGATTTTGGCAATGTTACGGCAGGGTCAACTTATACCGGCGAGCTTCCCTTTGACGGCGACAGCGATTTTCAGATAAGAAATATCCGCTCAAATTTAAGCAACACGACAGAGGCAAAGATAACAATTACAAAAGCAGGCGGAGAACAATTTAGTAATGCGGCTTTTGAATTACGCGCGCTTGTTGGCGTTAATAATTCGCTTAATGTTCTTGACGATATTATAATAACACCCGGCACAAAATGGACGATTAGCGCAAATGTTTCCGCAGGTAACGCTCAGCCTTTACAGTTACAATTTTGGGGAATTAAACGCTAGTGATTACGGAAAGACTAAACAGCGCAAACTATAAACTTTTAACCTTTACAGCCGTTAATAATGCGATAGGACAAAAAGAATTTGATTTTAATTTAGTGCAATCAAGACGGATAATAATTAAAAGGATTGCTTTTAAGTGGTATCAGATAGACAATGTTGACGGCTTACCGTACAAAAACAGCCGCGCTAGTATAGATGGACTACTTTTACAGCATGACGTTATTGATGGTACATCACAAAAAATATTTATACCGGAAAATTTTGCATCTAATAAATTTCAGAATGGAAATTGTCTTTTACAGTTTACAATTAACAGCAAGCCGGTTTACTTAAATGGAAAAATGGATAATCTCTTTCTAAAAGAAGATAATATTAATTTAGTTATCAATGAACCGGTAACCGATATTAATATAAAAGTCGCTAATGCTAAAATGGTATTTCTGGATAATACCGGCGCGTTAATTGAAAGCGACAATATCGGATGGGTTTGCGAATTAGGAGTTTATATAGTATGACAATTAACGAATTGAATATATTTAGAAATGCGCTCGGAACTTCCGAAAGTAGCGGTAATTATTCGAAAGACTTTAATGAATATTGGGGCAAATATCAATTCGGAGAAGCTCGAAGGATTGACATTGAAAAAATGCTAGGTTTACCACACTTAACTAGAGAACAATTCACGCCCGAAATGCAAGAAACATTTTTTAATGCTCACATAAACGATTTAGAAAAAAGAATTTTTAACGATAAGCTAGATAAATTTTTCGGTCAATCAGTTACCGGAAAAAAGAACGGTATAACTTCATTAATTAATAAATATGGTTTGCTAGGCGGCGCTCACTTAGGCGGATATAGTGGAATGAAGCATTTTCTTACTTCAAATTATTCTTACGATCCGGCGGATAGTTTAGGCACGCACATAAGCGATTACGTTGCAAAATTTAGCATTGAAAAAAAAACTTTAATTTGTCCGCACTGTGGGAAGAAAATAGTTCTATAAAATATTTATTAATCGGTTCTATTCTAGGGATGTTTTTCTATTGGAAAAGATAAAAGTTAAAAAGAAAGTTGGCGGTTTAACAGATACGCTAAAGAATATTGAATATTTCCATATTGTAAAAGGCAATGATACGCTTCTGCAATTTGGTGAAGAGATTAACGGAATTACTAAAACAGAATTGCAAAAGAAAATAGGTAACGCGCTCGGAAACGGTCAAAAGAACTATGTTGTTAAATATCTAGGCGATCCACAAAATAAAGTAGGCAAGATACGCGCGTTTAGCGACACGCTACAGCCCAAAACAGAGCAAAGTAATGATAATCTATCAATGGAAGTAATGCGGCGTTTAGATGCGATGCAAAGCGCAATAAACGGAAAGGGGAACGCTTCTCCAGATATTACACAGCTTCTAAGCATTAAAGATGCGGCTTACATGATTCAAATAGATTTCTTCAAAGAAAGAATAAAACAGCTTGAAGCGCAAATAGAGAAACTAGATAAACAATTAAATGAAGCCGGAGAAAATAGCGGCGGGATGTTAGACCAACTATTGCCGGTATTATTACAAGCATTTAGCAAAAAATGAAAATAGAACTACCGGAAAAATTAGCGATAGAGCTAAACAAAATTGATTGGAGTAAAGTACCAGATAAGGATATAAATTTTTTAATAAAGATTGGCATTCCATATTTGCAATTGAAAGGTTATTTAAAAAAGGAGAGTAAAACAAATGGCTAATTTCTTAAGAAAAGTACACAACAGCCCAAAACTAAAAGCGCTCAAAGCAAAGAGAAAAAAATTAGAAGCTGCACAAAAAAAACTTTCCAGGTTGTACAAAGCAAAGTTTAAGATTGAAGCGCGGCGCTTAGCTCGAAAGGGTTAACAATGAAAAAAATATTTTTCTTTGTTTTATTTATTGTTTCCGTTCTATCTGTTGAAGCTCAAAACAATAGAACAATGGTAAATGGATTAGTAGCGGATACGTTGAAGAGCACTAGAAAGGTTTATAATATTACACCGGATTATTACATTGATTTTAAATTTACAGTTTGGCTTAAAACAACTAGCGGCATAGATACGGTCTATTGCAGTACAACTACACGCGACACCAGCGCAACAAGTTCCAAAATATTAATTGATCTTTCCACCGGTTCGCCGGTTAGCTATATGATAGCTACAACTACACCAAAAGAATTTTTTATATACGATCCTACAGTTTATAAAATTAAATTAACAACTTTACGCGGATTAGTAAATACTTTATTTAAGGTAAGCCGCAAATGAAAAAAATATTTTTTTTATTGCTTTTGGTTAGTTCTATTTCATACGGTCAATTTATCCCGATGTTATGGAAGATTGACGGCGCTTATATCGTTCCTACAGATGCAACGCTAAAAGTTCCAACTACTTCGCTTCCGGTAGGTACTAGCGCAAATAATTTAGTCCAGCTTAATTCTAGCGCAAAACTACCGGCGCTAGATGCGAGCAACTTAATAAACGTACCGGTTGGCAATGTTATTCAACCTTTCAAACAAGATACGACAAACTTTAGTACAAATTCGACTATATTTGTTGATATTCCAGATATGTTTTATTCTGTTGTTGCTAATAAGAAATATATTATAAATTTATATTTATATTTTATAGGCAATTCAGTAGGGGCATATTATCAATTTTCAGCTCCAACTAATTCAACACTAGGAGGAATAGGGCTCGAATCTATTCTTGGTACATCGGCAAGTGGTTACGTAATGAGTAGAACTATAAACAGTTCAACTTTTTCAATATTAAGCAACAAAGGGAATAATCAATATTATTCTCTTGTAGCTAGCTTTATATTGGAAACTAAAAATAGCGGTATTTTATATTTGCAAGTACATTCCGGGAATACTCTCTATACAGTAGATACTTATAAAGAGTCTTTTTTCACAATCGCAGAGTTAAAATAAATGATTATTAAAAAAGATATTAACAACAATGTTCAGGGCATTACAATAATAGAGGAAAGCGGAAAAGAATATTTCCTTATAATTGAAGATATTGATTTAAATAAAACGGATGAAGAACAAAAACAAATAGCTTTAATTAAGTATAACGAAATAAAATTAATAGAAGCGCAACGAGTTTAAAATCAATTCAAACAGCTTCCATAAATGCACCAGGAAAGGCGAACTAATCCTATTTAGTGTTATCCTTTAGGTACTTGTCAATGAAATGCACAAATAGATTTTCAAAATTATCAATTACAGCTTTAGGCATTTGAGCAAGGGGAGCAGTAAAAAAACTTCCTTCGGAATAAGTTTGTGCTTTTGTAGATACTTCTTTTTTGTCTCTTATTACTTTTACGTCCTCTACTAAAAATATTTGCGTTATTATTCTCTCTTCAGCTAAGGCGCTTTTTATGTAAGTGGTTCTAAAAACAAGTTCAGGATTTTCCTTAACAGATGTTTTAATCCCGGCGCTTAATAGTTTTAGTCTAGTATCAGAGATAAATTTCTGCACAGTAATATCATTTAAAATATTTTGCGGGTCCTGAACGCTAACATAAACACCAGGCAATTCCTTAAGGTTATATCCTTCATATTGAGCGAATAAAGATGTAGAGAACAACAGAACCGCTAAAAGCACTAATTTTTTCATAATTTTCCCTTCAAATATGTTTTTAAGTTATCCACAACAGCAAAATAATTGTTAACAACTAGAAGTGCAAACGATATTTTTATCGTTCCGGTACGATATTTTTATCGTTCCTATATATAGTAGGAACGATATTTAGCACGTTTCTATTAATACTATGTTATAAACATAAAGAGAAGTAGTAATATGTTTACTACTTCATTGAATATTTCGCTTGCGCGAAATGTTAAAAAGCATTATTATTGAAGTGCCGCTTTACTTGTTGACATAATATACATTATGGGCGCGACTAATCGTATTTGAAAAAACCTTCTTTTGATTTTCTTCCTAACTTTCCGGCTGCTACCATCTTTTTAAGTAATGGACATGGACGATATTTAGAATCATTGAAACCGTCGTAAAGAACTTCCATAATAGCTAAACAAACATCCAGCCCTATAAAATCTGCTAACGTTAGTGGTCCCATTGGATGATTCATCCCAAGTTTCATTACAGTGTCAATGTCTTGTGCGGAAGCCACGCCTTCAAATAAAGCAAAGATTGCTTCATTGATCATTGGCATTAATATTCTATTAGCTACAAATCCGGGATAATCAAATACTTCTACAGGTGTTTTACCTAGACTTATAGACAGCTGTTTGATAATATCAAACGTAGCATCACTAGTAGCGTATCCGCGAATAATTTCAACAAGTTGCATCATCGGAACCGGATTCATAAAATGCATCCCAATAAAACGATCCGGTCTTGTAGTAGCGGCTAATTCAGTAATTGAGATAGAAGATGTGTTCGAAGCGAAAATACAATCTTGATTAACTATATCATTTAATTTGTTATAAATAGATAATTTAGCTGATTTACTTTCTATAATAGCTTCGGCTACTAATCCAGTATCATGAGGAATTGAATCTAACTGTGTTGCAGTAAATATATTTTTTAATGTAGTGTCTTTTTGATCAGCGGTAATAGAATTCTTTTTAATTAGGCGGTCTAAACTAGAGCTAATAGTTTTAATTCCTTTGTCTAGATAAGTTTGCTCCGTATCAACTAAAGTTACATTGAAATTATTAGCTGCAAATACTTGGGCAATTCCGCTACCCATTGTCCCCGCTCCTATCACGGCTACATTTTTAATTACCATAAATTTCTCCCGGTTGTTCTGTATTAAAATTAAACTGAAAACTCATTCTCCCCTATTCAGTAAGAAAGATATGAGAATAAAATTTTTATTCAACTTCAAATGAAAGACAGCACTTCAATTTACCGCACGGTCCGCTAAGTTTGCCCATACTAGAAAGTAGGTTCTGTTCATTAGCCAAATGTGTAGTTATTCTTCTAAATCCAGCAAGGAATGAGATACAGCAAAACTCACGACCGCATGTACCCATACCACCCAATTTTTTAGCCTCGTCACGAACTCCAATTTGACGTAATTCAATTCGTGTTTTGAACTCCGAAGCAAGTTCTTTTGCCAATTCTCTAAAATCAACTCTGCTTTCAGAAGTATAGAAGAAAAACAATTTCTTGCGGTCGAACTGATAATGGATGCTTACTAACTTCATATTAAGGTTAAACTTGTTGACAGCAGCACTAAATAATTTGACGGCTTTTTCTTCATCATGAAGATTTTTCCTTACACGGTCTAAATCTTCAGTGGTCGCTTTTCTAACAATTTGAGGAAGATTTTCACCATAGAATCCAAATGATTGTCTCTTTAATCTAACAATTTCGCCGACTAGTTTAACTTGAGCAACTTCCAGAGATTCGTCCAGTTGAACAATGACAAAATCGTCTGGGAATAATTCTATCTCAGATTTTTCTTTGACCTCGCAGAAATCGCAATTTAATAATCCGTTACAATTTATTTCGATGATATTTCGTTTATCAACCGGATTAAGATGCGATACGCAAGGTGAACATGAAAAACAACCGCTAATGTTATTATGCTTATCATGAATATTTTTAATTACAATTGATTCAAAAAGATTATTAACACCGTGGCTTTCAGCAGAATTTTCTATGCACCCATTTTCTTTTGTGCACTTAATTAGGGAGAGATCTATATGATACAAAGCTTATTTCCTTATTGAGAGTGAAGCTATTTCAAATATAAGGTTCAGACTAACGACATTCAAGTTTACATTTTTAGTTTGAAGCCTTTCAAGATTGTCAATTGAGTAAAATATTTTGTTGATATCTGTGTTAGTAAATCTAGTGTTGAACTTGAAAAGAGTTTCTGAATACTCGCTGAAATAATAATTGAATATGGAATGACGATTTTTAATTACATCATTTAGCCAAGTCTTTATCATCCGGGCAAGTATATTGATGGATTGTTCAGAATTGTTTTTCAGAAATTCAGCTAATTCCTTATAAGCGGAATGATATTTTTTCGCTAGTGAAAATCGGAGGATTGAAATTGTCCTGGTTAAAATATTTTCGAACTGATTGTTTATTAAGTCTAAGGCAGTTAATGGAGAACCTTCGGAAAACTTAGCTACCTTCTCAGCCAATTCTTTTTCAATTGTAAAGTTATTTATCAGAATTTTAGCAACAGAATCGAAAGAAAGTGGCTCAAAATTAACTTGCCAACAGCGGGATTGAATTGTAGGTAATAATTTTTCTTTATCCGAGGTAATAAAAATGAAAACGATTCCTTCCGGCGGTTCTTCCAAACTTTTCAGCAAAGCATTTTGGGCAGTTTCATTCATCTTATGAGCGTCGAGAATCAGAATAAATCTGTAACTAATTTCATCTGTAGTTGTTGTAATGTATTTTCTAATTTCTCTTACACTATTTATTTTAATTGTGTTAGCGTTGTCAATTGAGATGCGATGATATGGGTTTTCAATTTTCGATTTTGTTTCCTCATTGATCAAATCAATTATCTCTTTCGAAAGTTTTTCCGTTGCTGAATCTTCAGCATTCTCCCCTTTCCCGCGAGGCAGAGGCAAAACTAGTTTAATGTAAGGTTCTTGAAAGGAAGAGATTTTTTTAAGTACCACTTGTTGGTGATATTCGTCTTTGGATGTGTTAATCAATTTAGCAAATTGTAAAGCAGTAAAAAATTTACCAACTCCTTCTGGCCCAAAAAAAAGGAAAGCGTGTGGAACACGCTTTCCTTTATAAATATTAGTTAAAATTTCTTTGGCTTTTACTTGTTCAAAAACTACATCCCAAATTTCATTCATTCTTCTACCAATTATTACGACTTAAACTCGTCATCATCATTATAAAAGAAATCTTCGTCACTCGGGTAATCTGGCCAAATATCTTCAATGGTTTCGTACGGTTCATCTGAATCCTCTAATTCTAGAAGATTCTCAACTACTTCAAGTGGTGCGCCGATACGTTCGGCATAATCAATTAATTCTTCTTTAGTGGCTGGCCACGGAGCGTCATCAAGATAAGATGCTAATTCGACGGTCCAAATCATTGTCAAGTCTCCTGAAAT
>JAKAKD010000033.1 GCA_021824635.1 Bacteroidota bacterium
GGATAGGCACACATTAAAAAGAAGATAATCTAAAAATGGGCGTTCATCTTCGCCGACTCGTATCATCCCTTTCGATTTCTTCTCTGCATCTTCAATTATTTTTGAATCAACATGATTATTTGACACAGCAGAATTTTTCATGCGAGAGGAAACACCTCCCGCCAATATGACTAATTTTTCTTTCACTTTAGTCACCATCTTTTAGATAGCTCCCTGTTAACGAAAAAGATAAAAATTTGATTCAATAATAATCCCATTTTGGCTTTAAGTAAAGGATGAATTAATAAACATAATTTGGGGAAAAATTTAGTGAGGGTTGTAGATTGCAAATAGATAATTACTCTGTTAAGAAGAAGCTTAAATTGAAGTAAAACAGAAAGCCCCGCGTGCGGGGCTTTTTTTTGACTGAAATATTCCTATGAAACTATTTGGATTCTGCTTTCATAAACTCTGCAATTGAATCCACAACAAACTTAATCTGCTCATTGCTCAATTCAGAATAAATAGGCAAAGCTATTGAACTAGTCGCCGCGTTGTTAGAGACGGGATAATCTTCATCTTTGCATTTCAAATACGCAAAACATTCTTGACGGTGAAATGGAACCGGATAATAAATTTCGCAGCCAATTTCTTTCTGTCTTAAATAGTTAATTAATGAATCCCTATTCTCTACTCTAATAATGTACTGGTTATAAATATGATGATTCTTAAACCCGGAAGTTTTATAAACTGCTTTCGGTAGCAATACTTTATTTTGAGAATCGAAGACCAACATTCCTTCTTCTGTAGCAAGACCGGCTTCAACAAAATATTTTGAGTAAGTATCTGCATTCTCTCTTCTTTTTGCCGACCATGAATCAAGATGAGGTAATTTAACACGCAGAACCGCCGCTTGCAGAGCATCCAATCTAAAATTACCGCCCATCATCTTATGATAATATTTCGGTTCCATTCCATGTACACGCTGAATACGCATCTTCTCGCCGAGCGCTTCGTTATTGGTTGTTACAATACCGCCGTCTCCAAATCCGCCAAGATTTTTACTTGGGAAAAATGAGAAACATCCAATGTCTCCTATTGTGCCAACAAATTTTCCGTTTTTATATTGAGTACCGATTGCCTGAGCAGCATCTTCGATAACAAAGAGATTATTTTTATTCGCAATTTTCATAATCTCATTCATACGTGCGCTTTGACCGTAAAGATGAACCGGAATTATTGCTCTTGTCCTGGAAGTAATTTTTTCTTCAATCTTGTTAGGATCAATATTGAATGTAACCGGATCGCAATCAACAAATACAGGAACAGCATTTAAACGCGCTACAGCTCCCGCAGTTGCAAAGAATGAATAAGTCGGAACAATTACTTCATCTCCGGGTTGAATTTCTAGTGCCATCAATGCAAGCAAAAGCGCATCGGTTCCGGATGAAACACCAACAGCTTTTTTACAATCTAAGTAGTTACAAATTTCTTCTTCCAGTTTTGCAACATCAGGACCCATGATAAAATATTGCGAATCGACAACGCGCTGAATAGCTTCATCAATTTCCTTTTTTAACGATTGATATTGCGGCTTTAGATCTAACAATGGGACTTTCATTTTTAACTCACTGTTTATTTAGAAATTATGATTTGATTTAAAAGAATATTTCATCGTATCAAAATTAGTCAGTTTGGATGTTTGACTTATACATTTACTCATAATTCGTTTTCCATTCTCCAGATGAATTCATTTTTGAGATAAGATTTTTATTCATTTTTATTATTCCATTTTCCAATTCATACATTTTCGAGTCATATTCCTTAAAAAAGATTTCTGAAATTTGTTCAGCATTGAATAAAGTAAATATCTGGGAATAATTTTCAGCTGATGACGCCAAAGCGATTTCGTAAAATCGCAAAGTTTCTTTTAGTGTTCTTCTAGAATATCCCTCGGCAATATTACTGGATATTGAAAAAGCCGAATCCTCTACTTGTGATTTGATCTTCAATGGTATGTCACGATTTTTACTCAAAGTATCATGTACAAAACGATAGACCTCGACAGCTTTCTTCCAAATTTCCAGTTTGCGAAAACCGCGATTAATATTTTTGTTTATTTCTAAAAATTCACTCTTCATATTTTTATTACAGGACTGTTATCTTTCAGTTTGTCCAACAATCAAACATCCAAACATTCAATCACTTTACTTTTTTCGAGTTTATATTTTTTATTTGACTTATCACAAAATGCGAAACCATCTTTATCAAAAATTAATTTTTGACCGGCTTCGCTGAGCCATCCGGCATGTCTTGCCGGATTACCAACAACCAAAGCAAAATCCGGAACATCTTTTGTAACAACAGCACCGGCACCAATAAAAGCAAACCTCCCTATTGTATGTCCGCATACAATTGTAGAGTTAGCGCCAAGAGATGCGCCCTCTTTAACCAGAGTTTTTAGATAATATTTTGAACCGACTTGCGGATACTTGCTTCTCGGATCAACAATATTTGTAAACACCATTGAAGGACCGCAGAAAACATAATCTTCTAATATCACTCCTTCATAAACAGAAACGTTATTTTGTATCTTAACAAAATTCCCAATTACAACGTTAGAAGCGATGTTTACATTTTGACCAAGTACACAATTTATTCCTATTCTAGCACCCGTTTGAACATGAGAAAAGTGCCAAATTTTTGTGCCTTCGCCAATCTCAACATTCTCATCAACATAAGCGGATTCATGTTTGAAATAATTCATAATCTCATCTCAATTTATTCAGAAGTGGGTGAATAAAATTTTTATCATCTGACACTTTCGCAAACCGGATATTATAAACAGCTTCGATAGATGGTCTGGCTTCTGAAATGCCTAATCCATTTCCGCTTAATATTTCTTCATAAACTCTTGTATGAAGATTTGTGAATCCTTCGGTAAACTCAATCTCTTTTTCATCAACAACAATAGAACGGAATGTTGATTTATTTTGTAATCTGATCTCTCCCGGCAAATCGTTTTCGTCAATTGATAAATACCAGGTAACATCTGCATTTTGTAATTCTAAAGATCCAGACATTTTATTCTTATCGGAAAGATGCACTTCATTTTTTACAACTCCGCCAAACAACCAGATTAAAAGGTCGAATAGATGAATACCGATGTTAGTTGCAATGCCGCCGCTTTTTTCTTCGTCTCCCTTCCATGAGTAGTGATACCAATTACCGCGCGAAGTAATATATGTCAATTCTACTTTATGTTTTTTGTTTGATGAATTTTTAATCTCTTCTTTCAAAGCAACGAGCGATGGATGATTTCTCAACTGCATAACCGTAAAAACTTTTTTGCCGGTTTTATTTTCAAGATCTTCCAGCAGATCCAGATTCTGCGGGAACAATACTAACGGTTTTTCACATATTACATCAGCACCGATATTTAATCCTAATCTGATTTGTGAATCATGCAGGTGATTGGGAGAACAGACAGTCAAAAAATCAATTTTAGTTTCTGATTGCAGAGCGATCTTTGTAAGATGTCTTTCAAACCGTTCATACCCGATAAAAAAATTTGCATGAGGGAAAAAATGATCTAATACGCCGACAGAATCGTGCGGATCAAAACACGCGGTTAAATCATTACCCGTATCTTTAATTGCTTTAAGATGACGCGGCGCCACATATCCGGCGGCGCCTGTTAATCCGAATTTTTTCATTCTTGTATGAATCAATAAATTTTACTGACAAATTTAGCAAATAGTGTTTGAATAACTATACCGATTTAGATTAAATTGCAAACCGACTACAACAAATACGGAGTTAATGTGAGTATCTCTTCCGAATTGCAAAAAATAAAAACCGGATTTCATCCATCATTCTGGATTGCTAACGGAATGGAATTATTCGAGCGATTAGCTTATTACGGACAAGCAACTATTTTAAGCATTTTTCTTCGCGATCATCTTAAATTCACTGAAGTTGAAGCCGGACAACTATCTTCAATCTTTGGCGGATTGATTTACTTACTTCCAATTTTTGCCGGCGCTCTTGCAGATAAGTTTGGATTTAAAAAAGCTTTTTCATTTGCGTTCTTGGTTCTGGCAATCGGATACTTTTTAATCGGTTCAACAGGAATGCAGATGTTTTCAGGATTTTATTCTAACTTCAGTCTCTATTGGATGCTGACAATTATTTTAATTTTTACCGCAATCGGTGGTTCATTTATAAAACCAAGTGTTTTGGGAACTGTCGGTCTAACCTCAACGCAAGAGACAAGATCACTCGGTTTTGCAATATATTATTGGTTAGTTAATATCGGTGCTGCACTCGGTCCTCTTTTAGCATTTTTTGTACGTGACAGTTTTGGAATTCAGTTTGTTTATATCGTATCGGCGATTAGCTGCGCTCTAATGTTCGTAACAACGAGGTTCTTTTTCAAAGAACCTCCGGCTAAACTCGATGAGAAAAAACAAGATTTTAAAACAGTTTTTTCAAATCTGTTGAAAGTACTGGCTAATTTTAGGTTTATCGTATTTCTATTAATATTTGGTTTTTACTGGGTATTGTTTTGGCAGTTCTTTATAATTATTCCATTTTACATCACTGATTACATTTCCAGTGCAGCTCCAATTGAATTAATTATTTCTATCGGTGCTTGGACAATCATTCTATTCCAAATACCTGTGAATAGATTGACAAAGAAAATTCCAACCCGTACAGCAATAATAATTGGATTTGTTTTAGCAACCCTAGCATGGCTAATGTGGTATTTTGTTCTTCCTCTTACACAAGGAGTATTACTCAATCCTTGGGGTGAGTTCAAGTTTTCACTTAGTCTCTTAGTAATAGGGTTAGGAATTTTTATTTTTTCGATTGGAGAACAGATACAAGCCCCACGTTTTTATGAATATATAGCCGATCTCGCTCCAAAAGGTCAAGCGGCACTATTTCAAGGATATGCTTTTCTTCCGATTGCTATTGCATGGGGATTTGGCGGAACTTTAGGAGGATGGTTATATCATACATTTGCAACTGAAGCCCATACACCCAGCTTGGTTTTCTTATCTCTATTTTTTATTGGAGTAGTTGCAACGGTTCTTATGCTCATCTATAACTGGTGGATGAAAAGATCAAATTAGTTATATGAGACTTCTGAAAAATAAAAATAGAACACGGATAAACACAGATTGAACTGATTAACGCGGATCAAAATCTGTGAAAATCTGTCAAATCCGTGTCATCCGTGTGCTATTAAAAATGTTGCATTCTGTATAATCCTATTTTTCAAAAAGTATTTTAAGATTAGTTTTTTTTCTAACTATTTCTTAAAATGAATAGTGAAATTATCAATCGGATCTAAATATGTCAGTAGAATTATTATCAAGAATACAATTCGCATTTACAATTGCATTCCATTATATCTATCCCCCGTTAAGTATTGGATTAGGAGTTGCTCTTGTGATAATGGAAGGACTCTACTTAAAAACTAAGAATCCAATCTTTCAGCAAATGACAAAATTTTGGGTGCGGATTTTCGCATTAACATTTGCATTAGGAGTAGCTACGGGTATAGTGATGGAGTTCGAGTTTGGTACAAACTGGGCTACGTACTCAAGATATGTTGGTGATGTATTTGGCAGTGCCTTAGCCGCCGAAGGAATTTTTGCATTCTTTCTTGAATCCGGTTTTTTAGCCGTACTCGTATTCGGATGGAATAAAGTTTCTCCGCGGATGCATTTCTTTTCTACACTAATGGTTTCGCTTGGTTCTATGCTGAGTGCGGTTTGGATTGTCGTTGCAAATTCATGGCAGCAAACCCCAGCCGGTTATCATATTGTTGGTGAAGGAATCAATGCCCGGGCAGAGATAACCGACTTCTGGCAGATGGTTTTCAATCCATCGTCAGTAGAAAGACTTTCGCATACTCTTTCCGGAGCGTGGCTTTCCGGTTCATTTTTAATTTTGAGTGTGTCAGCGTTTTATCTGTTGAAGAATAAGCATACCGACTTTGCAATCAGATCATTTAAGGTCGGTTTGAGTATAGCAATTTTTGCTTCATTGTTTCAATTGGTTACCGGACACAGTAGTGCCGTAGGTGTAAGTAAAAATCAGCCGGCAAAATTAGCAGCTTATGAAGCCCACTTCGATTCCAACAAAGTTGCCGACATGTATCTTTTTGGCTGGGTGAATGAAAAAAATCAAAAAGTAAATTTTGGAGTATCTATTCCAAACTTTCTCAGTTATTTGGTACATGGTGATTTCAATACTCCTATAAAAGGGTTGAATGCTTTTAAGAAAGATGAAATTCCCCCGGTTAATTTTGTTTTTCAAACTTATCATCTGATGGTTGCGATTGGATTTGCTCTTATCGGACTGAGCTTACTCGGTTTATTCTATTTATGGCGCGGAACTCTCTTTCAAAAGAAATGGCTGTTAAAAATATTCGTTCTCTCGGTACTTTTGCCTCAAGCAGCAAATCAATTGGGATGGTTTTCGGCTGAAGTCGGAAGACAACCATGGATTGTTCAAGGATTACTTAGAACCTCTGATGCACTTTCAAAAGCTGTTGAAGCAAATCAAGTTATTTTTTCTTTAGTACTTTTTTCGATAATATATGCTCTGCTTCTTGTTTTATTCCTTTACCTTCTTAATGAAAAAATTCAGCACGGTCCATTAGAAGCAGATTTAGTTGCATCTGAATATGAAAAACAAAAAATGATATTCTCCAAAAACCAAAAGTGAAAAAATGGAATTCAATTTTGATTTAAATAGTATCTGGTTCATTCTGATTGGTGTTCTTTTAACCGGTTATGCAATATTAGACGGCTTCGATCTTGGAGTGGGGTCTTTGCATTTGTTTATGAAGGGAGATACTAACAGAAGAATATTGATAAACTCGATTGGTCCTGTTTGGGACGGCAACGAAGTTTGGCTTGTAACCGGAGGCGGCGCGTTATTCGCAGCATTTCCTCATGTTTACGCAACAGTATTTTCCGGTTTTTATACCGCGTTTATGATCCTTCTCTTTGTATTAATCTTTAGAGCTGTGGCAATCGAGTTCAGAAGTAAACAAACAATGCAATGGTGGAGAACTGCATGGGATACCGCATTTTCCGTCTCAAGCATTTTAATTGCTTTCTTGATGGGTGTTGCCATTGGAAATATTATCACCGGAATCCCAGTTGGAAGTGATAAAGAATTCGCCGGAACATTTTTGGGCTTAATTAATCCATTTACTGTCATGGTAGGAATTACAACAGTTTCTCTTTTCATGATGCACGGAGCAATCTATCTAATGATGAAAACCGAAGGTGAAGTCCAAACAATTGTAAGAACTTGGACTAACAATACAATAATATTTTTCGTTATCTGTTACATCTCTACTACAATGGCAACATTAATTTATTTTCCGGAGATGGTTCAGCCGTTTAAAACTCATCCTTGGTTATTCATACTTGCATTATTGAATATGCTTGCAGTTGCAAATATTCCCCGTTCAATTCATCTTGGAAAAGAATTCAAAGCATTTTTATCATCAGCTGCGAGTATAGCGGCATTATTAGCATTATTTGCAATCGGCTTGTATCCGAATATTGTGAAGTCAACAATTGATCCGGCGTATCACTTAAATATTTATAATGCATCTTCTTCCCAAGAGACTTTGAAAATAATGTTTATCATAGCACTAATAGGTGTGCCGTTCGTACTTACTTACACTGTAAGTATCTATTGGATTTTTAGAGGAAAGGTTAAGATAGATTCGATGAGTTATTGAATCGTATTAGTTTCTCAAAAATTTGTGATTTGCAGTATTTGATTAAATATTTATAACAACCAATAGCTTATCACCAACAACAAATTTATTGTCCTTGAGATCTTCTGCTCATCTCGACACGGTTAAATCCGTTTAGAGCCGCAACACGGTACGCTTCCGCCATTGTTGGATAGTTGAACGTGCTGTTGATAAAATACATCAGCGTGTTCCCTTCTCCTTTTTGAGACATTATTGCTTGTCCGATATGAATAATTTCCGAAGCTTCATAACCGAAGCAATGAATTCCAAGAATCTTTAAGCTCTCTCTGTGGAAAAGTATTTTCAACATACCGACAGTTCTTCCTGTTATCTGTGCTCTTGCAAGATGACGGAAGAATGAATGCCCAACTTCATATGGAATTTTCTTTTCTGTCAATTCTCTCTCATTAAGTCCGACAGAGCTAATTTCCGGGATTGTGTAGATTCCTGTAGGAATATCCGCCGTTCTTAGAGTTGTCTTTTCACCAAAGATTAAATGTCTTGCGGCAAATCTTCCTTGATCATAAGCGGCGCTTGCAAGACTTGGATAGCCAATTACATCGCCAACTGCAAAAATATTTGGAACCGATGATTGATAATATTCATTTACCGGGATTGATCCCCTTGAATCGGTTTTAATATCTAATTCTTCCAGTCCCATATTTTGTGTATTACCTGTTCTTCCTTGCGCCCATAATAGGTAATCGCTTCTAATTTGTTTATTTGACTTTAGAAAAATGGTTACTCCTTTATCATCTGCCTCAACTTTTTCATATTCTTCGCTATGACGCACAAGAACGCCATTCTCTCTAAGGTGATATGCAAGTGCGTCAATTATTTCATCATCTAGAAAAGACAAAAGTTGATTACGCGTATTAATCAAATTTACTTTTACACCCAAGCCCCTAAAGATAGAAGCGTATTCACAACCGATAACACCGGCACCGTAAATTGTTAATGTTTTAGGATTATCTTGAATTTTTAAGAGCTTATCGCTGTCAACAATTCTTGGATGAGAAAAATCAACATCCGGAGTATGATATGGTCGTGAACCGGTTGCTATTATAAATGAATCTGCGTAGTAAGTTTTTTTTAATCCGGTTGATTCGGTAACTTCAACCGAATTTGCATTAAGAAAACGCGCTCTTCCAATGATTAGATCAACGCCGTTTCTTGTGTAAAAACCATGTCTTAGCTCAACTTGACTATTTATTACCGAGGCAGTTTGTTTTAACAGTTCCTGATAAGTAGTACCTTCAAATTTATTACTATCGTATAATATCTGACTGGCATGTCTAAGCGCTTTGCTGGGTATAGTTCCTTTATGAGTGTTGCTTCCGCCTACAAGAGAAAATTCCTCGCACACGGCAACTTTCTTCCCCTCTTTAGCGCAAGTCATTGCAGCACCTTCGCCGCCGGGACCGCTTCCGATTATTATAACGTCGTATTTATTATCCATGTGTTAGATCCGTCAGAATATTTATTAACAAGATAAAAAGCGCACTAGTTCATTCAATCGAATTTCAGAATAACAGATTTTCTTTCACGTTCAGAAAGTTTATCGGATTTGTCTGTAGTCTTGAATAGATCAAATAAATTATTCGCCGGTTCTTGCATAGATGAAGACAAATCTGAGTTTTGTTTGTCGTCAACTATATTTGAAGAAGCAATGCCACCATGATGTAATGCGCCATTTTGCATCTGCTGCTCTATTTGTGGAATACCAAGAGCTTGTTTTAATAAGTCAATTATCTCTTCCCTCAGTCCCTGCACATTAGCTGCTTCTGGCGGTTTAGGTGTTGTTAAATCTTGTTTGATTATATTTTTATCCTCAGCAATCTTTTGAACATCAGCTATCGCTTCAACTTTAGGATTGCGGTCTTGAATAGTTCTCATTTTAATTTCATCTGCATCTTGAGAGACTTTTGGAGTGTTCGATTCTTCTTCAATAAATGAATCATCAAAAGCAAAAATTGCGTCTGCATAGATTTTATCATTCTGGTTTTGAGCTTCAACGGCTTTTAGATCAAAACTATACACTTCAGCAAAATTAGGTTCTGTTTCTTTTTTTGTTAGAGAAGTTAACCCTACCTGCTGAATCTTAAAACGGAATTCTGACGGGTTTAAATCGAAACGTAAATGACGTAAATCTTTAATTGCGAAGATCGGGTCGAAATAGATTAGTTCTATCTTTCCGTTTATTTGAATAAAATAACCATACTTTGTTGAATAAGCATCCAGACTGTTAACGTTTGTCAGGAGACGATAAACAATTAAATTCTTCGGTGACGGATCTTTAACAAAAGCACATACATCAAAGTAGCTAATGCGCTTTGGACTTTTAATTTTTTCATTCTTGTAAATTATCTTAAAGCTATCGTTAAAATTGAACATGTTTTGAGAGTAGATCAAAACATCATTTTTCCGAAGATCTAAAGTTTCTAAAAGCATTTTAATAGTGTTTAGTTTTGAGTGTTCAGTTTTTAGTGTTTTGCTATAAATTATTCTTGGTACTTTTTACAATTGCCGTTAGCATTTTTATTAATTCATTAATGTCATTTAAATATTTTGTGTAATCATTTTTTACAAATTGACTTTTAGATAATAGTTTCAACCAATAATCAGTTTCTCTTGCTTCTTTTGCAGCTATGCACATTTTATTCAAAAAATCTTTCTTTGACGCTGCTGCCTGAGCTTCATTAACATTTGCCCCAATACTCGTTGCACTTCTTAATAATTGCTTAGATATAACAAATTCTGAATTTCTTGTTAGCTCCTTATACAATTCTATTATTTCTAAGGCAAAATTAAAACTCTTATCAGTTACTCTTCCTTTCACATACTCCATAATTTTACCGACACTAAAAACTGATAATTAAAGCCAATAACTAATCTCTAAAAACTCATCACTAAGAACTGCTCTCATTAAGCCCAGCGGATTAAACCCAGTTCAAATTGGTTTATCAACAATGGATGTTTAGGCAAAAGACGCAATGTAAATCCAAACTGACCAGTATCTTTGCAATTTATTTCTCCGCGATAAATATATTTCGATGTTTTTTGCTTCTTTATCACGTGAGACATATTTACAACTGATTTAGTACCGTCAATTCCATTATCAACTTTGCCAAAGTAGATTTGAACGTCTACATCGTCCGGAGTTAATTCCCCTAATTCAACTTCTGCTAGAATAGGATATTTCAAACCTACTTTAAGATCTCCGTTCTTCTCTTCTTCGGAGATACTAAGAAATTTCACTTTATCCCAATTTGCATATAGCCGGTTTTTCCATTGAGAAAAAGCTTTTCCTTTTTCCCAATTATTCTCCATCAATGTCATCCGTTTTTGATGTGCATCAAAATAAAATTTGGTTGCATATTGCTCTACCATTCTGTGTGAATTATATACTGGTCCTAATTTTTTCATTGAACTTTTCATCATAGAGATCCAACTGCGCGGAAGTTTATCTTCGCCTCTATTGTAGAACAAAGGGACAAGTTCTTTCTCAATTCCTTCATAAATTAATCTCGATTCAACTTCATCCTGATAATCAAGATTATCATATTCTTCTCTGTTTCCAATTCTCCAACCCACTTCCGGCGAGAAAGCTTCATCCCACCATCCATCCATAACACTAAAGTTCAAACCGCCGTTTGCTATAACTTTCATACCGGAAGTTCCGCTTGCTTCTAGCGGTCTTCTTGGATTATTTAGCCAAACATCGCATCCTTCAACCATATAACGCGCTATGTTCATATCGTAATTTTCTAAGAATACAATTTTCTTTCTTAGATGAGGTTCTTTTGAGATTGCAATAATTTCTTGAATGAGTTTTTTCCCTTCGTCATCTTTTGGATGTGCTTTGCCGGCAAAAATTAATTGTACCGGAAACGCCGGGTTACCTAAAATACTTGCCAAGCGTTCTATATCTCTGGCAATTAAAGTAGCACGTTTGTATGTAGCAAAGCGGCGGGAAAATCCGATTGTTAATGCCTGCACGTCAAGAACTTCTTTTGCAAAAGCAAGCTCGGAAGCAGAACCGCCACGTTCTATAATTTGTTTGGTTAATCTGCTGCGTGCAAATGCAACAAGTCTTTCTCTTCTTCTTTCGTGTGTCCGCCATAATTCTTCATCCGGAATTTCATCAATGTTTTTCCATGAATCGGTGTCTGCGGGATTCTGCATGAATTTTTCGCCGAGATATCTGTACAACAATTCCTGCATATCGTTTGAAAGATGTGAACGTGTGTGAACGCCATTGGTAACGTAATCAATTGGGATTTCATCAAAAGGAATATCAACAAATCCAGCCATCCACATTTTTTTAGATACTTTTCCGTGAAGTTTACTAACGCCATTTACATAACCCGCCATATTCATTGCCAGATGAGCCATGTTAAAGTTTGTAACCGGTTTATCTTTAAGAATCGTACCTAATGAATAGAAAGTTTTATCATTAATTTGTAACTCATTGCGGTAATAGCTGCCAAAATATTTTTCAATAAGATCATTTGGAAAAATATCTATGCCGGCCGGTACAGGCGTGTGTGTTGTGAATACATTAGAATAAAAATTAATATCCTTTGCTTCTGTAAAATTCAACCCGTGGCTTTTAATTAAATATCGAATTCGTTCCAGTGAAAGAAAAGCAGAATGACCTTCATTCATATGGCAAACTAGCGGATCCATTTTCATTGCATGAAGTGCTCGTATACCACCTACACCCAAAACAATTTCCTGCTGCATGCGGGTTTCAACATTGCCTCCATAAAGAGAACGCGTAATTTTTCTATCTTCTTCGGAATTCTCGGGTACATTTGTATCAAGTAAAAATAGCGGAATTCGACCAACCTGAATTTTCCAAACTTGTACAATCACCTGTCTGCCGGGAAAATCCATTTCAATTTTTAACGGTGTGTTTTCAAAATTAGTTACAAGTGTCATCGGCTGGTTGAAAAAATCGGTTAACTCATAACGTTCCTGCTGCCAGCCGTCATTTGTTAAATACTGCTGGAAATATCCTTCTTTATAACAAAGTCCTACTCCAACAAGCGGCAGTCCAAGATCACTGGCAGATTTTAGATGATCTCCGGCAAGAACTCCAAGTCCTCCGGAATAGACTTGCAAACATTCGGTAAGACCAAATTCAGCTGAGAAATACGCAATGAATTTATCTCCCTCTAACGAATAATTTTTTTGATACCAGCTTCTTTCTTCCATGTAAACATTGAGATGGACATAAACGCGGTTCATATGAGAAATGAAACTATCATCTGCAGCAACTTCATTTAATCTTTCTTGGCTAATCTTTCCTAACATCAAAACAGGATTGTGATGCGTTTCTTCCCAAAGTTTACGGTCCAGTCTCCTGAATAATTCTATGGCATCATGATTCCAACTCCACGACAAATTATATACGATTTCGCGCAAAGATTCTAATTTTTCAGGAAGTGAAGGAACAACATTGAACCTGCCGATAAAATTTACCATTTAATACTCCATTTTTTTTAGATATCATTTACTAAACAAAGTTAACATTTTTTTCTGTTGATAAAAAGACAAGATACAAAGAGAAATTTTTGTGGGAACAAATCCAGCATTTCATAATTAAAACAAACATAATTTAAGAAAGTTATTTAGAGTTTTTCAGGTATTAATTATTTAGTAAATTTGATTTACAACAAAATAGATTGCAGCAATGAATTACTTTTTAAGTTTCTTGATCGGTTATATAATAGGCTCTTTTCCAACCGCATATATAATTCTTAAACGTCATCTAGATATAGATATCAGGTCAACAGGTTCCGGAAATGTTGGCGCCTTAAATTCATTCGAGGTTTCTAAATCTAAAATGATTGGGCTTTCGGTATTTACAATTGACTTGCTGAAAGGATTAACTGCAGTATTGCTTGCAAAATTATTTGTCGGAGACGAGTTTATTTTTGTTATGATTGCTTTGAACGCCGCTGTATTAGCTCATTGCTTCTCGCCGTGGATAAACTTTAAAGGAGGAAGAGGATTAGCAACTGCCGGCGGAGGCGCCTTGTTTGTTTCAATACCGATGCTTCTCCTCTGGTTATTAATCTGGGCAATTTCGTTTGGTTACCCAAGAAATATTCATATTGCTAATGTAAGCGCATCAATATTGACTGCGGTTGTTTCCTTTACTTCCGCATTTTTTATGAATAAGTTTTCCTACCCTCATGCTGTAAATAATTTTCAGTTTAGTCTTTATGTGGGTTTGTTAATGCTCATTATTTTAACCAAGCATTACACGCCAATGAAAGAATTGTTTATCAAAGTAAATAATAAAAATTAAGGGTAATAAAAATGAATAGAGTTAAATCAACCATACTTTCTTCTGCAATTACGCTAATAGTTGCAACAATTGTTTTTTCAATGGTAATTAAAAATGGTTCGAGCAATTCGCCAACCGCTTTCAGTTCTCTGCTCAATCCAGCCGCTTCAAATTATCTTCAGAGACAAGCGGTTAATGGAGTTGTAACAAATGAACGGCAAAACATAATCACTAAAACCGTAGCTCAAGTAAGTCCGGCTGTTGTTGGAATTAGTGTTACGGAAATCCGGCAGTACAGAGACATTTACAGTATGGATCCGTTCTGGCGCCAATTCTTTGGAGATAGAGTTTATAATCAGCAGATTAAAAGTTTGGGCTCAGGAGCAATCATATCTCCAGACGGATACATAATAACAAACGATCACGTTGCCGGAAACGCTGTTGAGGCAATTGTTACTTTAACAGACGGAAGCCAGTACAACGCTAAAGTGATTGGAACAGATCATACATCAGATATTTGTTTACTAAAAATTGACGCTAAGAATCTCCCATATATTAAATTCGGCAACTCTGATGATATAATGATTGGCGAATGGGTAATAGCTTTTGGAAATCCATTCGGATTATTCGACATAAATGATAAACCAACTGTTACAGTAGGTGTTGTTAGTGCTAACGGAATGAATCTTGGTTCGGCTGATAACCGATATTATGTTAACATGCTGCAAACAGATGCCGCAATCAATAGCGGTAATAGCGGAGGACCGCTTGTAAATTCTCTTGGTGAACTTATCGGAATGAATACATTAATCTATACGGCTCAAGGTTCTTCGGGAAATGTCGGAGTTAGTTTTGCAATCCCGATAAATAAAATAAATCGCGTTATGCAAGAATTGAAAGAAAAAGGTAAAGTAGAAAGAGATTTCTGGACTGGACTGAAAATCTTAACAATAGATGATCAGCTTTCAAAGACTTATAAACTTGGTACATCGCGCGGTGTGATAATAACAGAAGTCCAGCGTAATTCTCCGGCTCAGAAAGCCGGTTTACAAGTCGGAGACATTGTTACCGGAGTAAATGGATTCCGCGTTAATGATGAAACTACTCTTGGTGGTGTTATTCAAGAGTTCCGCACGGGAGATACAATAGATGTAAAAGTGCTGCGTGATAATAAGCAGTTAATTATAAAAATGAAGCTGGAGAAGATGAAATGATTGAACGCTACACATTGCCCGAGATGGGAAAAATTTGGAATGATCAATTCAAATTAGAGACATGGTTAAAGATTGAGATACTGGCATGCGAAGCAAGAGCCGAAATGGGCGATGTTCCAAAAGATGATTTGGAAGTTATAAAATCCAAAGCAAATTTTAATTTGAAACGCGTACTTGAAATTGAAGAGACAACCAAACATGATGTGATAGCTTTCCTTACAAATGTTGCCGAATATGTTGGTCCCGCTTCGCGACATATTCATTACGGAATGACTTCATCGGATGTTCTTGATACTGCACTCGCCTATCAAATGAAATCTGCCGGTGAATTGCTTCTGAAAAAACTAACCGAATTAAAAAATGTTTTGCAAAGAAGAGCGGTTGAACACAAGAGGACAATTTGCGTTGGAAGAAGTCACGGTATTCATGCAGAAGCTTATTCAATGGGCTTGAAGTTCGCTCTCTGGTTTGAAGAAGCTAAAAGAAACATATCCCGTTTAGAAAATGCAATTCAATCAATAAGCACAGGAAAAATTTCAGGCGCGGTTGGAACTTTTGAACACCTCTCCCCAAAAGTTGAAGAGTATGTTTGTTTCAAACTTGGTTTGAAACCGGAGCCGGTAGCCACACAAGTTGTTCAGAGGGACCGCCATGCAGAGTTTTTAACCGTAATGGCAATCATCGGCTCATCACTAGAAAAAATCGCAATTGAAGTCCGACACTTACAAAGAACTGAAGTTCTTGAAGCGGAAGAATATTTTTCGAAAGGACAAAAAGGTTCTTCTGCAATGCCGCACAAACGTAATCCAATTGTTAGCGAAAGAATTACAGGCATTGCGCGTTTGCTTAGAAGTAATTCTCTGGCGGCATTAGAAGATGTTGCGCTTTGGCATGAACGCGATATTTCACATTCATCTGTCGAACGCATAATAATTCCTGACAGTTGTATAGCGCTTGATTATGACCTTAGCTTGGCATTAAAACTTGTTGATAAACTAATTATCTATCCAGAGAACATGATTAAGAATCTGAATCTAACGAGAGGATTAATCTTCTCTCAGGCAGTACTTCTTAAGCTCACAGAGAAAGGAATGTCACGCGAAGATGCATATGAGATAGTTCAAACATCAGCAATGAAAGTTTGGGAAGACCAATCGAAGAATCTGAAAGATGAGCTGGCAAGTTCTGTCAAAGTGACGGAGTATTTTACTCAAGACGATTTGGAAAACTTATTCGATCCGGATAGATTATTAAAAAATATTGATTATATTTTTAAGAGAAGCGTTGAAGTCTAATAATTCCGAAAATTAAAAACAGTCTCTAATAAGAATGTTTTTGTTTTAAATAATTATCTTGCTTCGTACAAGATGAATTAGTAGTTTTCTTTAAGGATGGATTTTCTCTTTCCTTTAATCGTTCGAATCTCTGTTATCTCTTCAACTTCTTTATTCGTCCTAATACTATTTTCGGTTATTCTCAGTTATAAATAGGCATTTAAATTCCCATTGATATTTTTAAAGGGGATTTATCTGGTGCTTTTTTAAAACTTTAATAGGGAGATATTTTGGGAAGAAATTTTTCCGATAAATTTCTTTTAGCGGAAGGATTTCTGACAATATAAAAAATAACAGTCCTTTTTACTGACTTAATTGTTAATAAATATCAAGGAAGGTATGTATGAAAAAAATTTCCTTATTATGTCAGCTCTTATTCTTTTCCTCAGCCATCTCACTATTAGTATCTTGTAGACCCACTGTCGAAATGTACCAGCCAAACATCAAAAACGGCGGGCGAACAATGTCTTTAACCACACACCCAAGCAACAACAGTATAATATTTGCTTCAACTGAAACAGGAGGATTATTCAAAACCGAAGATGAAGGTATCTCTTGGAAACATATTGATAGTCTTCATCAATTCGCATTGAACGATGTAAAATTTGCACCATCTGATCCGAACATTATTATTGTGACTGCATTCGCTGATACCAGAACAACGAATGGAGGCGGAATATGGCGAAGTACAGATGGAGGAGAAACTTGGACAAAACCAACTACCGGAACTCCCCCGGCTTCGAGCAGATGCACAGATAGATTCAGTGCGTTCGGGATTTCATTTGAACCAAATAGCAATAATGTGTATGTCGGTACTGATTATGGAATTGCATTCAGCAATGATCTGGGTTCAACATGGACACATCAGATACCGGAACCGACTCTTTTAATCAATGAGGAGAAAACTCAAGACCGCATTTATTCAGTTCTTGCACGCGGGAATAACAATGTAAACGCGCTTGGAATGAATGGAGTTTATTACACGGACAATGGCGGAACAAATTGGACTAAATGTTCTTCTCCTGGCGGAGATAATTGGGTTATACACGGTTTAGCACAATCACCTAAAAATTCGGATCATCTGTTCTTATCTTTATACTGTAATCAAGCTTTTCTTTCTACAGACGGCGGGCATAATTGGAACAACATTACAATTAATGCTTCATGTAACCGCCCATCATTTATTAAAACATCCGCTTCTGTATCTGGAAATGCAAATCAATTTGATTTTTACTATGGAAACGGTTCGTCTTTGTACCGAAAAACCATTACAGATGGAAACCCACCCGATTTAACGGGTGCGTGGCAAAGTCTAAGTGTTGACCATGCAGATCCTTCCGATATTGCATTTGACAACACAAATAGAAATCCGATTTTACTGGCTTCGGACGGAGGCGTTCATAAAACTACAGATAACGGCGCTCACTGGACTTTAGCAGGCGGAGGCGAGAAAGGTTTAAATGCACTTCAAATAACTGAAGTTAATGGTCAGGTAGTTGAAATTCCGAATCAACATGTTGATCTCTATTTTGGGACTCAAGATAACGATCTTTGGGCTTCAAGCGATAAAGGAGTTACATGGCTTAATCCTGTTTGCTGTGAGGGATTTTTCATTGGTACAGATAAATACAATAGTAATGAAACAAATTCCAAGGTTTCTTTTGTATCATGTGCCGGATGCGGTAACTACTACAGCAATCCACATTTTATAAATGTTGCCGGATGGACTAATCCTTTTGGTAACGCTGTTGGTAATCCGTTTATACTGAGCGAAGGGAAATATATTCAGAGTTCTCAACTGGTTGGTTCTACAGACAACCTGATTAATTATACGGAAAATACCGGTACCAGTTGGACACCAAAAGCTAATATACCACAAGGATTAAGAGGAACGCCTCAAATAGCCGGAAGCGAAACTTCACCGGTAATTTATCAAGGAGTAACTAGATCAGGGCTTACTCCAAGCGGTGAACCAAAAGAAGGATTAGTCAGAATTGACGGAATCAATACCTCTACACCAACTATCAGAAATGCCGATGGAACTGGTTTCGGCAGTCTCGGAATATATCCTACAATGTTTGCATGGTACCGGGTGTTAGGCGCAAACCCTAATAAACCTGATCAGGTTATTATAGCGGACATCTCAGATGATAAGATGAAATATACTTCCGATGGTGGTCTAAGTTGGCTCGTTGATTCAACTCTAACAAATCTCGTAACCGATTACGGAAAATTCAGATTTAGAGAAGGTCCTTTCCCGCAGGCGCATGCTATTGCATTCAATCCCTTTAATGCAAATGATATTTTTGTAGGGACCAACCAAAATGGCATAATCCGAAGCACCGATGGCGGAGCGCATTGGAGTAAAATAGAAGGCAGCAAACAAGTAACAAATATATCCTCATTCTTCTTTCATACACCTTCTCATATTTTCGTATCGACTTATGGTAGAGGTTTATGGCAGTTAAACGTTGACGAAGCGCCTCAAATTACAATTCCGAAGCCAAAACCGAGAAAACTTGCTGAACCTCTAATCCGAGACCCAAGATCCGGCGTGATGATTCCGTTAAAAGATTTAGGTGATCCGGATGTCTGTCCTGTTTGCACATACGTGATAATAAGTTACGGGGAGATAATGGATTTGGATCTTTCCGAAAGAGGATTAACGAAAATTACTCTTGATAAGGGGGAGGTACTATTTTTAGATAAAGATAAAAATTTTATACCGTCAAGTTTAGAAATTGCTTATTCCACAACGCAGGGTAATTTCAGCGGGAATGAATTCATTCTAAAACTTGCGAAAAGCGGTCAACACATTAGAGGATTACGCCTTGAAAAGAACAAAATAACCGGAATAATAACCGCCGATGATGATGTAACTTATTTAACAAATAAAAAAGGAGTTGCTCAATTAAAAGAAGATCCTAAACCTAATATTAAATTAGTATTTCCGATGGGAAGCTTAGGACAAAATGCGATCTCTCGCGGTGAAGTATTAACATTGATTGGCAAAGGATATAACAAAGCAACCAAGCCCTTCAAAATTTCTATTGGCGATAGAGTATTAGATAATGTTATTAAAGTGAATGAAAAAGGGGAATTCAAAATTGATGTCCCAATTGACTTAATACCGGGTATTTATAAAGTTGTAATCCGTTCAGCAGAGGATAATAAAATAGAGAAGGTGGATTATATAAATGTAGTCGTAAATGATTTTAGAGAAAAAAGGTAAAATAAACACAAGGTTTTTCACAGATAGTAAGCAAACCAAAATCCCTAGACTTTTTGTCTGGGGATTTTTTTTGAAGTTGATTCATCAATATTCGTTACTAAATTAAAAAGTTGGGAAAACGGTGGAGCCAGTTTCGTTAAACCTCTCCAATCAAATCTGACTGACCATTTATCAGCATGGATTGAAAATAGATTATTTCCCTTCACCTTTTTCTCAAAAATGTTCTTAGTTCAAATAAATATTGACATATTCTACTTCTACTATTATATTAGCACTCGTTAATAAAGAGTGCTAATCATTAATCAATTAAAGGAGGTCAAACTATGGCAGATTTCAAAATTAAACCATTAGGTGACAGAGTAATAGTAAAGCCAAAAGAAGCCGAAGAAACTACTAAAGGCGGAATCATTCTACCAGATACAGCAAAAGAAAAACCTGTTGAAGGATCTATTGTTGCTGTTGGTGCTGGCAAAGTTACAGAAGAAGGTAAATTGGTAGCAATGAGTCTTAAAGTAGGAGACGTGGTTCTCTACGGAAAATATTCCGGAACAGAAATTAAAATTGAAGGCGATGAATACTTAATAATGCGCGAAAGCGACATTTACGGAATAGTTAAATAAAAAAAAATGAATCTAATCGCCGAAAGGCATGATAAAAAACGGAGAAAAAAATTATGGCAGCAAAAATAGTTGAATACAGCACCGATGCAAGAAGCGCTCTCAAAGCAGGCGTAGATAAACTTGCAAACGCTGTTAAAGTTACACTTGGTCCTAAAGGAAGAAATGTAATTATTGATAAAAAATTCGGCGCTCCTACTGTAACAAAAGACGGTGTAACAGTTGCAAAAGAGATCGAACTTGAAAATCCCGTTGAGAACATGGGCGCACAGATGGTTCGCGAAGTTGCTTCGAAAACCAGCGACGTTGCCGGAGACGGAACCACTACAGCAACAGTTCTTGCACAAGCAATTTACCGTGAAGGATTAAAAAACGTAACAGCCGGCGCTAATCCAATGGATTTGAAACGCGGTATCGATTTGGCAGTAATTAAAGTAATCGAATATTTGAAAGCCAGCAGTAAAGAAGTTGGCGGAAGAGAAGAAATAGCTCAGGTTGGCTCTATCTCTGCGAACAACGACAAAACTATTGGCAACTTGATTGCTGACGCGATGGAAAAAGTTGGTAAAGACGGCGTTATTACAGTTGAAGAGAGTAAATCTGCTGAAACAAGTCTTGACGTTGTTGAAGGTATGCAATTCGACCGCGGTTATCTCTCACCTTACTTTGTTACTAATTCAGAATCAATGGAAGCTACTTTAGAAGACGCTTACATTTTAATCCATGACAAGAAAATTTCTGCAATGAAAGATCTTCTCCCGATTTTAGAGAAAATCGCCCAAGCAGGAAAACAACTTTTAATTATTGCCGAAGATCTTGAAGGTGAAGCTCTTGCAACATTAGTAGTAAATAAATTGCGCGGTACATTGAAAGTATGCGCGGTTAAAGCTCCAGGATTTGGCGACAGAAGAAAAGCAATGTTGGAAGATATAGCTGTTCTTACAAACGGAACAGTAATTTCAGAAGAACGCGGTTTCAAACTTGAAAACGCTACATTAGATTATCTTGGAAAAGCTAAAAAGATTAACGTTGATAAAGACAATACTACAATCGTTGAAGGTGCCGGAAAATCAGATGATATCAAGAAAAGAATCAATGAAATCAAAGCTCAAATCGAAAAAACAACATCGGATTATGATAAAGAAAAATTGCAGGAAAGACTTGCAAAACTTTCCGGCGGTGTTGCAGTATTAAAAATCGGCGCAGCAACAGAAGTAGAAATGAAAGAAAAGAAAGCCCGCGTTGAAGATGCTCTTCATGCAACCCGTGCTGCAGTTGAAGAAGGAATTATTGCTGGCGGCGGAGTTTCTATGGTTAGAGCTATTTCTTCCTTAGATAAACTCAAAGGCGAGAATCCGGATCAAAATACAGGTATTAAAATAATTGCTAAAGCTCTTGAAGAACCGTTGAAACAAATTGCCGCTAATGCTGGTTTTGAAGGCGCAGTTGTATTGAACAAAGTTCTTGAAGGCAAAGGTGATTTTGGATTCAATGCAGCTACGGAAGTATATGAAAATCTTATTAAGAGTGGCGTAATTGATCCAACAAAAGTAGCAAGAACAGCTCTTGAAAATGCTGCATCAGTTTCTGCATTGCTGCTTACAACCGAAGCAGTTATTTACGAAAAGAAAGAAGATAAAGAACCTATGCCTGCTATGCCTCACGGCGGCGGTATGGACGGAATGTATTGATCCAGTATTTAGAATCGGAATGAGTCGTCCTAAAATAGGTTGACTGTTATTTAATGCACCTCTCTCCGTAGGAGAGAGGTTTTTTTATTCCATTTTTTAACCGGTAGAGTATTCTGCTGGTGCATTTCTTGTGGTGTTAACATCGAACAACTTAAATGTGGTCTCCTGGTATTGTAGATCATTATTGATTGCTCAACATGTTTTTTCGCTTGCTCAAAACTATCAAACTTTTCATCACAATAAAACTCGTCTTTCAGTATTCCGTTGATTCGTTCTGCGACAGCATTGTCATAAGGGCTTCCATCTTGGGTCATACTAATTTGGCAATTGTTTCTCCGGAGTTCATCTACATAAAGTTTGCTGCAATACTGTAATCCTCGATCTGAGTGATGAAGTAAATCCCTACTTGCATAGATTCTTCTCTTGAGTGCCATCTGTAATGCTTTTAATGTTGACTCTGCTTTTAAGTCTCGACTAACGGTGTGTCCCATAATCTGTTTTGAATATGCATCGCTCACCAGATGTAAATATATTGACTCTTCTTGGGTTGATAGATATGTAATGTCTGATACCCAGAGTTGTTCTGGTCCATTTAACTGAATTTGTTTTGAACTATCGGCATACGTGCGCATCCAGTGTTTTGAGTTTGTTGTTTTTACATATTTTCTACGTTTTGTTATCAACATTTGCTCTTTTCGTAATATTTCAAATAACTTATCTCGTCCAACTCCTAAGTCAGATTTAAGTATGTAATGTAATTTCCGCGTACCTACCAGCGGCATCTCTTGCCGTACAACCATAACTTGCTTGATGATCCTTTCTTCTTTTTCCTTTTTCTCATCACGCTTCTTTCTCAATTTATAATAAGCTTGTTTACTCATACCAAGGTGCCGGCAGCATCCTATTACGCTTATCGTTTTTCTTTTGAAGGCCTGGCTATACTTTCTGGGTGAGGGGGAACTTAATTTTGTTTCCATTGCTTGACTCCTGCTTTTCCTTTTACAGTAGTCAACTTTTTTCAGGACGAGACATTCAAAAAAAAATCCCGCTATGAAGCGGGACTTTACATCTTTCAAATTAAATTAATTGTCATCCAAAAAAAGTACTAGCTACATTGAATAACTCAGTATCTACTAGTTTAAGTTGACCAACAGCTACTTCTAAACTCTCAGCAACTATTTCATTTCCTTTTAATGCTGCCATTTGTCCCCACTTTTCTTCTTTAACAAGTTCTGCAGCAAAAACACCAAAACGTGTTCCGAGTACGCGATCGAAAGCAGAAGGACTGCCGCCGCGCTGCAGGTAACCAAGAACAGTAGCACGTGTTTCAAATCCGGTTCTCTTTTCAATTTCTTCTGCTAAAATATTTCCAATTCCGCCGAGGCGGACATGACCGAAAGAATCTTTTTTCATACTGCTCAAAATAAATGATCCATCTTTATCCATTGCCTCTTCTGTCTGAATTTTTGCGCCTTCTGAAACAACTACGATACTGAAATTTCTTTTACCTGAATGTCTCTTCATAATCACATTGCAAACTTCATCAATATTAAAAGGTTGTTCGGGAATTAAAATAATATCGGCACCGCCTGCCATACCTGAATGAACGGCAATCCATCCGGCATGACGTCCCATAACTTCCACAACAATTACGCGGTTATGAGATTCAGCTGTAGTATGAAGACGGTCAATTGCTTCTGTAGCAATATTAACAGCAGTATCGAAACCAAAAGTATAATCTGTACCGAATAAATCGTTATCAATTGTTTTTGGAACGCCAACTACTTTAACACCTGCTTTGAATAATTTTGCCGCAATGCCTAAAGTGTCTTCGCCGCCAATAGCAACAAGAGCATCAATACCGGCTTTTTTCATATTATTAATTATTCTAGCTTCGCCATCTTTTTCTTTATAAACATTTGTTCTTGATGTACCGAGTATTGTTCCGCCTCTTGGAAGAATACCAGAGACAGATTCTCTATCAAGTTCAACAATATTATTTTCCAATAAACCTTTCCATCCTTCGCGAATGCCGATTACTTCATAATCGAATTGTATTGCTTTTCTAACAACGGCGCGAATTACAGCATTCAACCCCGGACAATCTCCCCCGCCAGTTAAAACACCAAGTTTCATTTTTTATTTCCTTCTATACTTAAAGATCTATAATTTATTTTTTTTAGACTAGTTTGAGATTAGCAAACTTAGTCAACAATTGTTTTGTACCGACACCTTCGAAAGCAATTGCAACTCTTTGCATATCTCCTGTACCGGTAATTTGTAAAATTTTTCCCATTCCGAATACGGCATGAGTAACGCGGCTTCCGACACGAAGCGAGCGGCGTTCCTGATCAAATTCATCGTAACTTTCCTGATAGAACTCATCATAAAAAGTTTTCTTTTTTCTTCCGGCTTTTCTTCCGGCGGCACCGTTTAATTCTTCATAAGTTGATTCATCCAGTTCATCAAGGAATCTTGATTTGCTTTGATATGCAACTTCTCCGAATCGGTAACGTGACCGCGCATAACTTAAAAATACTTTTTCTTTTGCGCGTGTAACTGCTACATAAAATAATCTTCTCTCTTCTTCTAGTTTGGATTCGTTATCAAATTTTTGACTTAGAGGAAAAATATCTTCTTCGCAGCCGGTGATGAATACAATCGGAAATTCAAGTCCTTTTGCGCTGTGGATTGTCATCAGTGTTACAGAATTTACTTTCTCATCATATTGATCAACACCAGCAATCAATGATACTTCGGAGAGAAAATCATCCAGCGAAGCACTTGGATTTGTTTTGCTGAAATCTTGAACTGCCGAAACTAATTCTTGAATGTTATCGTAACGGGCTAACGACTCTTGAGTGCCCTCTTCTTTATAGATTTTCAAAATGCCAAGTTCATCAACTAAAGCCGCAGTTAACTCTCCGAGAGAGAATTTGTTTTTGAGATCAATGTATTTATCAAGTAGCTGTTTGAATTGTTTTACATTTTTTTGAATTCTCTCTTTTACTTCAATAACTTCAAATACACGAGACATAGTTGTGAAGAGAGAGATATTAAGTTTACGGGCAAACGCAATCATTTTTGAAATTGATGTATTACCGATTCCGCGTTGAGGAAAATTCATAATGCGAAGTAAACTTTCTTCATCATTTTGATTGGACAACATTCTTAAGTAAGCCAATACATCTTTAACTTCTTTTCTTCTGTAGAATTCAACGCCGCCAACAATCTTATAAGGAATTTTTTCGCGGCGCAAGGCGTCTTCTAAAGCACGCGACTGTGAATTGATCCGGTAAAAAATTGCAATATCATTCAATGAAAGTTTGCGTGTAGTAATTTCTTTTTTAATTCTTTTTGAAATTTGGAACGCTTCATCTTTTTCATCCGATGCTCTCATAACGGTGAGTTCTTCGCCGTCATTATTCTGCGTCCAAAGTGTTTTTTGAATTTGTCCGGTATTGTTTTTAATAACGGAATCCGCCGCCGCAAGAATCATTTTAGTTGATCTGTAATTTTGTTCGAGACGGAAAATCTTAGAGCCCTTAAAATCTTTTTTGAAGTTGAGCATATTTTTAATTTCGGCACCGCGCCAGCTGTAAATGCTCTGAGCATCATCGCCTACAACACAAACTTTATCTTTTAGAGGACTCAATAATTTCAATAATTCGTATTGAGCTTTATTTGTATCCTGGTATTCATCAACTAAAATATACTTGAACATTTTTTTGTATTTGCCCAAAACCTTTTCGTTTTTTTCAAACAGTTCAATCGGTTTTAAGAGAAGATCATCAAAGTCCATTGCGTTATTTTCAAAAAGACGTTGATTATACTCTGCATAAATCTCGCCCAATTTTCTATCTGTTGGAGTTGTTGCGTTATGTTTCAGATATTCTTCCGGCGACATCATCTGGTTCTTCATAAAACTAATTTTATGCTGAACGCTGTTAGCAGATAAATTTTCTAAGTTAATATTTAGATTAGTCATTATATTGCTGACTAATGACTGAGAATCTTCACGGTCGTAAATAGAAAAGTTCGGCTTATAATTAAGTTTATCGGATTCCACACGAAGCATACGTGCAAAAATTGAATGAAAAGTTCCCATCCAAAGATGTTCTGCTTTTTTACCTATTAATCCTTTGATTCTTTCCTTCATCTCTTTTGCTGCCTTATTAGTGAAGGTAAGAGCAAGAATTTCGGAAGGGTCGTAATCTTTCTCATCAATTAAATATGCTATTTTATACATTAAAACGCGTGTTTTACCTGATCCGGCACCGGCAACAATCATATGAGGACCGGAATTGAATTCTACAGCTTCGCGCTGTTTATCATTAAGTTGGTTTAGTATTTTCATAGAGTGGTCTGTTTTTTGGTCGGCAAATATACAAAAAATTGATGGGATTTTTCAATTTAATTTAGTTGAATAATCTTGAGTAAGCCCCGAAATGATTAAAAACTACAGTTTTAGACTAATAGCTTACCATTTTTCATTATCATTTTGTCATCGAAAAAGACGGTCGGTTTCTTTACTACGCCGTCAAGATGGATAGGAATATCAACATTTCCTCCCATAGATTTATTATCACCGAGAGCAATATGAATTGTCCCCATAACTTTTTCATCTTCTAATAGAACACCGCTCAATTTTGCTTTATGATTTGTACCAATTCCAAACTCAGCAATATTGCGTGAGAGGTTTCCAAATTTGTTTAAAGTCGCATCGAGTTTTTTAGCTTGAGAGCCGCCGGAAATATTTACGGCAAAACCATCTTTAACTTCAATACGAATCGGCTTACCTTTAACAACACCAAGAGATGCCATAGAACCATCCACAAAGAAAACTCCGTTTGATTTTCCTTCGAGCGGCGCAATGTATGCCTCGCCGGTAGGAAGATTTCCGCTTTCACCTTTTTTATGAAATAGTCCTTTACTCGGCAGAGCTTTTCTTCCGGTGATGTTCATTGTAATATCGGTTCCGATCGGCGATGTTACCCTAACAATATTAACATCATTTAATATTTCTTGAAGTTTGATTGTGAGCGCAGCAATTCTGTGGTAGTCCGCATTTAATCCGCGAATCATAATTTCTTCTGTAATTCCCGGAAATGTTGCTATGCGGGCACCAAGAGCAGAGGCGTTTCTTCTCGCATTTGTATGAGTGAGAGATTTTGCAGTCGGGCATAAAACAACATCAAACATTTTCATTAGCTCCGCAACCTGATGCATCGGTTCCTGACCATGCATCTCTTTAGATTTCATTTCGATGAATAGCGACTCATGCCCAAGACGTTTTGCGTTTTGGAAGAGTGAGTAACCGATTTTCTTTTTGAATTCGTCTGTTACGATGAGAACGGATTCGTTTGGTTGTGTACCCATGCAATCTCGTATTGCAATGATGGAAGCTTTGTCGAGTTTGGTAAGTTTCACTAAATATTTCCTTAATGGATAATAATAATTGTGTTTATATTTTAAAATCCGATCCGATTTTTTTGTTTTTTATCTTCTAGCATAAGTTGCCTGATCGCTTCAAACACTACCTGGAACTGCCCGTCATATTTCTCCTCCATAGCAGCAATTTTTTTTGCAAGATTTTTATTTGACTCAAGAAATTTACGCAGTTCAACAAAAGCTCTCATAATTGCAATATTTATCTCAATCGCTTTTTCATTATTTAGAACGCTTGAAAGCATCGCTACTCCCTGTTCTGTGAATGCCATCGGCGCATATCGTAATCCTTTTTTATCAGAATTGGAGATCACAAATTGTGATCTCCAAAAAGAAAATTCTTTTTGTGTTAGGACAAACATGAAATCTGACGGAAAGCGTTTAATATTTCTTCTAACAGCTTGTTTCAGTGTTCTGGTTTCTACACCATACAACTGAGCTAAGTCTCTATCTATAATTACTTTCTCGCCTCGTATAAAACGAATGATTTGTGCAACTGCTTCAATTTTGATAAGCGCTTTCATTCTGCTTCAAAATGGAAAACCAACATTTAATTGAATAGTTGCGCTGAAGCCGCCCGACGGTAAAGCATTATTTATAAAAAGTTCATTGCCTAGAGAATCTGTTCTTTTTAAATTGTCAAATTTCACAAAATTATATCCAGCAGTTCCTTCTAGACTTATATAATCCGGAATAATATGCAGAATTAATCCCGAACCAAGAAAATATCCGACTTTAGTTTTATCAAAACTATATTTTTCTTCGTTTTGTAAAACATTGTCTTTCAAATAGTCTGAAGTAAAGTCGCCGCTATAAAAAGTTACATCTCCTTCTATTACTTTCCAATCAATGATCCAAAAAAGATTAACTCCAAAATCAATTCCAACGCCCCAGTGGTTCAATGAGAGAGTATGCGTTGAAGATAAATTTGAGCCGGCAGATGACTCCGAAGTTGTATGTTCTTCTTTCAGAAATTGATAAAATCCTTTTGCTGAAATAAATACCTTATCGAATTTTGCACGGACAAAATTGGCTCCTACTCTGTAACCAATTCCTTTTTCAAACTTAATTGCACCGGCAGATTGGGTTGAAAAGAGTTTCACATTCAGATGATCATTAATTCCGGACGCGTCATATCTTTCTTGAGAAATCCCGGCATAGAAACCGCTTAAACCGAGGCATCCAAATCCAAATGTTTGCGCATTAAGAGTAGAGGAAACTGTTAAGAGCAAAAGAGTTCCAAAAAAATATTTGAAGAGAGAATGTTTCATTCAGTATCGCTATTCATCTAATTGTAATTTACAAAAATTTAATTTGTTTTGGAGAACCCTTTTTCCAAACCGTGTCCGTTCGCTCCCAGCTCGCTTCGCCGTAATAAATATGCAAAGAGCAATCCGAAAAATCCAAGTGAAGAGAAGATCCACATTCCCGCATTATAACCAGCCGGATTAGCTGCACTCGCTCCGGAAAAATCATTTGCAAAACCAATAAGAAGATTGAACGCGAATAAACCGATATTCTGAATCATCGTCATCAATCCGTAAGCTGTACCAAGTTTAGAACTGTCAATGATAAGAGCAACAGAAGGCCACATCACAGCCGGAACAAGCGAAAACGCTATTCCCATCATAGACATCGGAAGAAGGAGATAGATCGGAATCGCAGCATGAATATCAAAAAAGTTGATGTTGATATTGATAAAATCCGACGGAGACATTACCGCGGGTCTGCCGAATTTATAAGCCATCATCAGGTAAACAGGAATAATAAGAAGAGAACCAAACATCATAAGCAAAGATCTCTTACCAATTTTATCTGCCATCAATCCGAAAAGCGGAGTAAAAAACATAGCCGCTAATGTTAACATGCTCGAAAGATTTCCTCCAACTTCGCGCGTAGTACCGTGCGCGTCTTGAAAGAATTTAATTGCAAATGTTTGAAACGGAAACATGGCTGAATAGAACGTAACGCATAATGCAGTGATATACCAGAACGATTTATGAAAAGTAAATATTTCTTTGAATACAATTTTATCCTGCTTTCCTTCTTCCGGTAAAGCATATCTTTTCGATCCGTAAGCATCAAGTACGAAATAGATTATTATTGTAATAAGTGCAAACACTCCGGCTCCAATTGTTATAAGTAATGGTGTCTGCCAATATTGATATAAACTTTTTCCCCAAGTTGGAGAATTTAGAGCCAGAAAAGAACCGAGACGAGCCACAGTCAAATTCAAACCGAACGCAAAAGACAATTCCTTTCCCTTGAACCATCTAGCAATGATTGTAGTGATTGCAACTATCATTGATTCAGCACCCATACCAAAAATCAAACGTCCGGCAGCCATGTAAAACAACTGACTACTTAAGGCAGTAATAATCGCACCGGTCATTATTAGCAATGTAAAAATCACAACGGAAATTCTTGTACCGATCCTGTCTATTATGATTCCACCGATGAGAACCATTATTATATTTGGAAAACTATAGATTCCCTGAAGCAAGCCGATATCGGAATCAGTAAAGTGTAGTTGTTTAACAAGAAGATCCGCAAGAGGACTGATTGAATCATAGATGTAGTAATTGCCGAACATTGCCAGACTGATGAGAAGAAGAATTCCCCATCTAAGCAATGCGTGTGGTTCAGGTTTTTGATTGATCTGATTTTCCATGGAGTCTCTTATGAATCATGATCTTGATCATAATCTTGCTCTCCTTAAAAGCGAGAGCAAGATCAAGATCACAAGCACGAAATATTTTTAATTAGAAGGTATGTTCTTTAATACTGCTGAGAGCAAATTCCAAAATTTATCAACTGTACTGATCTGGACTCTTTCGTCAGGCGAATGAGCTCCCATGATTGTCGGACCAAAAGAAATCATATCCATATCGGGATAACGTTCTTTTATAATTCCGCATTCAAGACCGGCATGAATTGCTTTTACTTCCGGTTCGCCGTTATACATTTGATGATAAACATTTTTCAAAGTAGCAAGAACCGGAGATTGAATATTCGGCTTCCATCCCGGATAACCATCGCCCTGTTCGACTTCTGCTTTTGCAAGTTTGAAAAATGCAGAAATTGAATTTGAGACATCGTACTTCTCAGATTCAACGGAACTTCTCTGGCTCAAAGTAACTTCAACTCTTTTCCCTTTAGTAACAACAACGGCAAGATTTGTTGAAGTCTCTACCAACCCGGCAATATCGGCACTCATTTTAATAACGCCGTTTGGAACTGAGTAAAGAGAATCAACTAAATTTTTCGCAGTTGATTTATCAAGAACTTTAGACTTGGATTTCGTTTCTGCAGCAGTAACATTTAAAGTTGGTTCAACGGAAGCCAGTTCGGATTGAACAATTTTGTTGTATCTCTCAACATAAGCAATTGCATCAGATGCAAATTTCTTTGGAACCCTAATAACAGAAAAGCATTCGCGCGGAATAGCATTGTGTTTACTTCCACCGTTAATGCTTACAAGACGGATTCCGAAAGTATAATTCAGTTCGTGAAGAAGACGGGTCATCAACTTGATTGCATTGCCGCGTCCTGTGTTAATATCCAACCCGCTGTGTCCGCCTTTTAAACCTGCAACTTTGATCTCTATTGCACTTGTATTTGAAGGGATATCCTTCTGATTAAATTTGAATTTGACAAAAGTATTTTGTCCGCCGGCGCAGCCAATATATAGAGCACCATCTTCTTCCGAATCCAAGTTCAACAAAATTTTCCCATTTACAAATCCGGGCTTCAATGCTTGCGCACCGAACAATCCTGTTTCTTCATCAAGAGTAAAAAGCGCTTCAACAGGTCCATGTTCTAAATCTTTCGATTCCATTACAGCGAGAGCAGCGGCTACTCCAATTCCGTTATCGCTTCCTAGAGTAGTTCCTTTTGCTCTTACCCAATCGCCGTCAACAAAACATTTGATAGAGTCTTTTTCAAAATCGTGAGCTACATCGGAATTTTTTTCCGGCACCATATCAAGATGCCCTTGCATTACAACCGGAGTTAGATTTTCTTTCCCCGGAGTAGCAGGTTTGCGTATAATAACATTCCCGAAATCATCTCGTGAATATTCCAAATTATTTTTCTTTGCAACAGAAACAACATAATCTGCAAGTTTAGCTTCTTTGCGCGAAGGATGCGGAATTTTACAGATCTCTTCAAAATGATTCCACAACAGTTCTGGTTTTAATTGTCCTAATATTTCTCCCATCGTTAATCTCCTTTATTTATTTCTTGGAACGTGATGTAACGCTGTTCATAAAGTCCCGTTAAAAATTTTGTTAGTCTCTCGTTAACAGGTTCAATTTTATTTCCAAATTTCTCCAGAAGATGCTGACCGATTTTTTCTACTTTTCTTTTCCCATCAATTAATAACCAAACAGCAGAACCTAACTCATCTAATTTTAGTCTTATCATTGGTGATTTTAATTTTGGATTAATAAACCGAACAGCAAATTTATTTTGAAATTTTGGAATCAGAATGGTAACCAAATTTTCTTCTGAGATTTCTTCTCCATACAATCTAAGAGGAGTTAGTTCTAAATAGTTTGCGGCTTTTAAAATTCTACGACGTTCAGAAAAACTTACCTGCATGTTATTCCTTATTGAAATAGTATGTCCCGGTTATTAGACCGGGACATAAATAAAATTACATAGATACTTGTGGCGGAGCTGGTTCATCAGGACTGCCGGCATTCTTAACCGGGATCCTAATTAACAACCAAGCTATTAAAGCAAACACTAATAAGCTTACATAGAAACTTGGGTTTTCAAAAATATGGTATATAGAAATATCGAAGAAAGCCAGAGCGGCAAAGAGCAAACCTATTAGAGCCTCCCCTGCTATAAGCCCTGCGGCTATAAGTATTCCGTTATTTTCCACCCTAGATTTTTGAGCATCGTTAAATTTCTTCTTTTCATTTACTCTCTCAACAACGCCTTTAATCAAACCGCCGACAAAAATTGCGAAGGTGGTTCCTAACGGTAAATACATACCAACGCTAACGAGCATCGGGCTTTTAACATTCATCATAATAAAACCAACACCCATTAACATACCTGTAAAGATTAATATCCATTCCATATCACCGGCTACAATACCTTTGGAAAGAATTGCCATTAAGCTTGCTTGTGGTGCAGGAAGATTTTCACCGCCGAATCCGGTTCCACCCATTTTTATATCACCTTCATGCAAAATAATTAGTGGAATAAACATTACAGCAGCAGCAACTGCAACACCAATTAAATCACCTATCTGCATTTTCCAAGGTGTACCACCAAGTATATGACCCGCCTTTAAATCTTGAAGCATTTCACCGGCAACTGCGGCAGCTACGCAAACAACAGCGGCAACACCAAGTACAGCTCCAACACCTTGTATTCCTTTCATACCAAGAGCAACCATTAACAAAGCCGCAACAACTAAAGTAGATAAAGTTAAACCGCTAATAGGATTGTTGCTTGAGCCGATAATTCCAACAAGATAACCTGAAACCGCGGCAAAGAAAAATCCGGCTACAATCATTACAATTGTAGCAACTAATGCAGCAACTATATCTTGTGCGAAATAATTGTAGATGAAAAATGTCGCTACTCCAGTTACAAGAATTCCAGTCATAACCCACTTGAATGAAATATCTTTTTCTGTTCTATCAACAACGTGATCACCGGAAGCGGCTTTTTTAACATCGCTAACTGAGCGAGAGATTCCAGTTATTAAATTTTTTCTCATCTTCCATAATGTGAATGCGGCACCAACCAACATTCCACCAATTGCTATTGGTCTAACGTATGTTTTCCAGACTTCAATTATTGTCCCAGACCAATCTTGTCCCGGCATTGGCGTTGAGCCAAATTTGAAATAAGCAATGATTGGTGCAAGTAGTCCCCATGCAATAACACCGCCGCTGAAATTTAAAGCCGCCAATCTTGGACCGATTATATAACCAACACCCATATAAGCAGGACTAACATCAGGGGAGCGAAATAATATATTTCCTTTGCTTAATGAAATAAGTCCATCAGCACTTGTTGCAAACAATCTGAATTGACCTAGAGCCTGAATAGCAGCACCGAAACCCATAGCACCAAATAAATATTTAGAACCTGTTCCGCCATGGCGGCCAGCTTTGTGTATTTCTGCAGCAGCAACAGATTCTGGAAACGGAAGTTCAACATCTTCTACCATCACTCTACGAAGCATTGCAACAAACATAATTCCAAGAACACCGCCTGCCATCATTATTGCTACAGATAAAATATAATGCCCAGGTGTAAAAAAAGGATCCCAGATACCTGCAATATAGAATGCTGGTAAAGTGAAAATTGCACCGGCAGCAATTGATTCTCCAATAGAACCTACTGTACGAGCAAAATTCTCCTCGAGAATTGTTCCCTTGAAAAGTTTAATTATAGCCATTCCTATAACAGCAGCCGGATAAGTGGCCGCAATTGTCATTCCAGCTTTTAATCCTAAGTACGCATTTGCCGCACCTAGAACAACTGCAAGGACAAGTCCGATCACGAGAGCACGAATTGTAAATTCTGCCATATTTGTTTCCGATGAAACAAATGGAACATGTTTCTTTTGTTCCGCCATGATTTTCTCCTGTAAGTGGTGAGATATTTATTTGTGAGTTACTAACAGTCCGATAACGCCCTGCTAATATAAATATGTATCCTTAACCGAGCAAACAGAAAGTGTAAACACTTATTTCGAAGAACGAAATACGAGGTTCGAACTTCATCTTTCGAACTTCGTACTTATAATTCTAGTTTTCTCATTCCAATATGACAGATCGCAAAATCATATTTAACCGGATCTACAGCATCAAATCTTTTCAGCCGTTCTGTAATTTCTTCTGCCATTTTCCAAGATACATTTTTCTGTTTCGTAAGTTTTAGCTGCTTACAAATTTTGGCTACATGAGTGTCAACCGGAATGATAAGTTTTGAAGCCGGGATTTCATTCCAAAGTCCAAAATCGAGTTCGTCTTTTCTAATCATCCAGCGTAAAAATAGATTCATCCTTTTGCATGCGCTTCCTCTCAACGGGTCGGGAATCATAAACTTAATTCCGTGTGTTATACTTCCCTTCTCTGAATTTAATTCAAGAAAATTTTTTGAAAAGAAGGAGATGGAATTTTTGAGATTTGCATCCTTTTCAAAATAGTATAAAAGAAAAAAATATTTGAGTGAGCCGTAATTCGAATATATTTTATTCAGCGAGCTAAACAATTTGGCTATGTCTTCGCCTGAATAGAAACGATGTTTCATATCTTTGAATAGTTTTAACCCGATTTTATAAGAATAGTTTTTAACGAACTCATGCGGCTGGTTATTCATCAGTTCGTGAATCTTTTGGAGAGTATTGTTAATCTGTTTGACATTCCCGAAAGCAAAAACCGAAGAGATAAACGCAGAGATTTCTATATCATAATAATTTTTGAAGCGGTGTGGAAACTCCAATGGATCGGGAGAAATTTGAGAAAAGTCGAAATATTTATAGTGCTGTCCTAACTTTTTCTTAAGAGCGGTTTCTTTTTTAGAATATTTCAAATAGTCCTTTCTTCCATTTTAATAATAACCATCCCGATAATTTTTGATATGATCTATTGTCAAAAATTTCTTTAACCGATTTATCTTTTTGTTAAAGCAATCATCTCTTTAATAGCTTGTTCAGCGCCAACATAAATTGCACGTGCAAGAACTGCATGGCCAATACTCACTTCATCAATTTCTTCTATTGCAAGAAACTCTTTTATGTTGATGTAATTTAGACCATGCCCTGCGTTTACTCCTAGTCCAAGTTTTTTAGCATGCTTAGCCGCAAGCCGGACTTTTTCAAGTTCTTCAAAAATATCTTCTTCGCTTGCAGCATTTGCGTAATGCCCGGTGTGAATTTCAATAAAGTCCGCATTTATTTCTGCGGCAGCATCAATTTGATTTATATCCGGTTCAATGAAAATTGAAACAGAAATTTCCGCTTCATGCAAGCGTTCCACCGCAGAACGAATTTGATTTATGTTATCTATAACATTTATTCCGCCTTCTGTTGTGAGTTCCTGACGCTTCTCGGGTACAAGAGTAGCTAGTTCGGGACAAACATCACATGCAATTTGGATGATCTCATCAACCGGAGCCATTTCAAGATCAAGTTTGGTTGTTACTAGTTCACGCAGAAGACGTACATCGCGTTCGTTGATATGTCTGCGGTCTTCGCGAAGATGAACTACAATTCCATCAACACCAAATTGTTCCGCCATCAAAGCAAATGTTACCGGATCCGGTTGTGTTTCACCGCGCGCATTTCTTAATGTTGCAATATGATCAACGTTTATACAGAATCTCATTTTTAACCTTTCACAAAATTTGTTGATGTGAAATTAAAAAAAAAATGGAAGAGATACATTGAAGAACTTTTTACTGCGGTATTATAGAGCCAATAGAAGATTTAATTAATGGCTGAGCTGTTTCCAAATTACCGGCCGGAATTGTGTAATCGAATTGAATTATCTGACCTGCTGTATTTTCAAAAACTAATTTGTAGGAGATTAGATTTTGCTTCTCTAAAATAAACTGAGAGAAATAAATTTTGTAATGAATAAAATTACTGCTGGTAAGCTTATCATTTTTATTTTTTGTACTGATCACACCTTTGTAATAATTTAACCGCGCGCTTTTTGCCAGCGTAGTATCGCTTGTAACTACTTTGCCTACGCTCAACAATCCGCCTGTAGAATTATCAAAAAAAACATAAGTCGGTTCATAAACAAAATGATCGTTAGGATTAGATGCGTCTCGCGATTCTACTTTTTTGGAGATTGAAGTTTGTCTTAGTTCCCAATTAATCGGCGGATTAAATTTTATACCGAGTTCCTGATCGACAACTTCAATACCAAGTTTTGATTTGTCAAAAGAGAAAAAGTCGGAATCGTTCTGATCGTTCTTCCCTTTTCCGCATGAAATAACAATAAAAGAAGAAATTACCACTACCACAGTGAAGTTGATGAATTTCATGAAGCTACTATATCTAATTATTTTTTCCATTATCAGACTCAACAGTATAGACTGCTATTCGATAATAAATTGAAAGTGCGTTTAAATATAACTATCTTTGACAAGAAAAATTAGTTAACCTATGTGCAAGTATAAGATATTTTCGAAAATAACGGGCAGAAAAAATCTTAGGAATTATGCTGCCTCCCGCTTTGAACAAGTCTTCTAATTGACTTTCCATCTTTTTTGTTCTCATAACTAAATTTATTTACACTTTTTAAAATTAGGTGGAACTGATGGATACTTCAATCAACATACTGGATTCAGAAAAAATTAATACAACAGTTACAGCACAAAACGTTCACGAAATACTTAGCAAGAAAATGCTTGTTGATGGATTTGATTTTGTATTGGATCTGAATAATAGTAAAGGTCTTATAATAGTAGATGAAAAAACCGGAGATGAATATTTAGATTTTTTCTCATTTTTCGCTTCTTCTCCAGTCGGTATAAATCATCCAAAGATGAACACTCCTGAGTTTCGTGATGAACTTGCAACTGCGGCGATAAACAAACCATCTAATTCCGATATTTACACAGTTGAGATGGCAAGATTTGTTGAGACACTTTCTCGTGTTGCAGTGCCGGATTATTTCAAACATCTCTTCTTTGTAGACGGCGGTGCTCTTGCAGTTGAAAACGGTTTAAAAGTTGCGTTCGATTGGAAAGTTCGTAAAAACTATATAAAAGGATACAAAGAAGAACTCGGTCATCAGGTAATTCACTTCCGAGAAGCATTTCACGGACGTTCAGGTTATACGATGTCTCTCACCAATACCGACCCTGTTAAAATTGCGCACTATCCAAAATTTAATTGGCCAAGAATTATTAATCCAAAAATTACTTTTCCGCTTAAAGACAATCTAACTAAAATAATCAAATTAGAAAATCAGGCAGTTGAAGAAATTCACTTAGCAATAAAAAACAATCCTAATGATATTGCAGTCATTATCATAGAACCGATACAAGGTGAAGGCGGAGATAATTTTTTCCGAAAAGAATTTTTCATAAAGCTGCGCGAAATTGCTGATGAAAACGAAATTCTTCTGATGTTTGATGAAGTCCAAACCGGTGTAGGAATGACAGGCAAAATGTGGGCTCATGAATATTTTGTTGAACCCGATATTATGGCTTTCGGCAAAAAAACTCATATTTGCGGTATCATGGTAAGCGATAGAATTGATGATATTTCGGAAAACGCATTTAAGAAATCGAGCCGTATTAATTCAACTTGGGGCGGTAACTTAACAGATATGGTACGTTCGCGTAAAAGTCTTGAGATCATAGAAGAAGAAAATTTAGTAGATAACGCCCGTATGATGGGCAGTTATCTTTTAGGCAACTTAAAAGAAATTCAAGACGAGTTTCCGGAATATGTTACACAAGCACGCGGCTTAGGATTAATGTGTTCTTTTAATTTGCCATCCGCCGATATCAGGAAGAAATTTCTTGATGAACTTTACAGAAATAAAATGATTATGCTTGGCTGCGGGAACAATTCTGTTAGATTCAGACCAACTCTAACAATAACAAAAGAACATATTGATGATGGAATGTCAAGAATTAAAAATACGCTTCATAGTTTGCACAAACTGTAAAAAATTAATAATGTTGAGTCATCCTAAATTAGGTTGACTGTTATTTAGTTGACCTCTCTACTAGTAGAGAGGTTTTTTATTTTTGTATAAAGAGAAAATCATGAACAGAGGAAAACTTTTTATTGTTGCTACACCCATTGGCAATCTTGGCGATATAACCTACCGAGCGGTAGAAACATTAAAATTAGTAGATTTTATTCTTTGCGAAGACACTCGGGTAACAAAAATTTTACTCGATCATTTTCAGATTAGTAAACAGTTTGTTGTTGTAAACGCACACAACGAATCTAAGATAATTGAAAAGGTTTTTGAAAGATTAGAAAGTGGTGAATCATGCGCTCTCGTTTCAGATGCGGGAACTCCTTGCATTTCCGATCCCGGCGTTCGATTGGTTAATAAATTCATAGAGTATGGAATTGAAATTGTTGGAATACCCGGAGCCAATGCCGCAATTATGGCTTTGAGCATAAGTGGTTTGCCTACCGATTCTTTCGTATTTGAAGGATTTCTACCACAAAAAAAGGGACGACAGAAAAAACTTAAACAGTTAGCCCAAGAAGAGAGAACAATTGTACTCTATGAATCAACATACCGCATAAAAAAACTTTTAGAAGAACTGAATGAATATATGCCGGAGAGACAAATTGTGGTTTCGCGTGAGCTAACTAAAAAATTTGAAGAGAACTGGCGAGGAAGACCGCAAGAAATACTCACCGACTTTGATAAAAAAATTATTAAGGGAGAGTTTGTTGTTACAATCGCACCGCTCAATTGGAAAGAAAGAGAGTCAGAAAATCATTCCGAACCGTACTGAATAATTGAACGGACATCATAAGATTTCAGCTTGTCTCTGCCATTCAAAAAGTCGAGTTCAATCAAAAAAGAAATTTGGACAACCTCACCGCCTAACTTTTCTATTAATTTACAAGCAGCTTCCATAGTCCCTCCGGTAGCAAGCAGATCATCATGGAGCAAGACTTTATCACCAGGTTGTATAGCATCTTTATGTATTTCAATAGAATCACTGCCATATTCAAGCAAATAGCTTTCTGAAATTTTTTCTGACGGAAGTTTGCCAGGTTTTCTTATCGGAATGAAACCTGCATTAAGTTTCTCAGCAATAATTCCGCCCAGAATAAAGCCGCGAGATTCAATTCCAGCTACTTTAGTTATTCCCTTATTCTTAGCATAATTACATAGTTCTTCTACTGAGTTATTTAGTCCTTTGGGATTCTTTAAAAGTGTAGTAATATCTTTAAAAATAATTCCTTTTTTAGGAAAGTCGCGTACATCTCTTATTAAATCTTTTAATTCCATAATTACCTCAACTTTAGTTTGAATTGTCAATCTGTTCAAAAGTATTTATTTGTTCAAGATACTTTAATAAGATTTCTTCGATCGGAGCATATTCTAATTGTTGATATAATAATTGCCGTACATCTTTAGAATTCTGTAACCCTTTTAAGTATCCAGCATAGTATTTCCTAAATGGAATTATAGCAGCACGTGGTTCCTTTAACTCAAGAGAATATCTTAAATGCCTAAGTGCAGTATGAATCCTTTCATAAGGTGAAACTTGATTAACAGCTATACCATTCAATAATTCTTTAGCCTCCCTAAAAACCCAAGGATGTTCAATTGCACCGCGTGCAATCATTACAGCATCGGCTCTTGTTTCATCGAATGCTCGTTTGACATCATCTGCAGTAAAGACACCGCCATTTAATGCAACTGGAATTTTAACAACTTCTTTCACTCTTGGAATCCAATCCCAGTCCGGTTCACCACTATGCCCTTGCGTTCTAGTTCTGCAATGAATAGTTAATGCCGCCGCACCAGCGTCTTCAACCCGTTTTGCAATATCTAAAATATTTATTGAATCTGCATCCCAGCCAATTCTTGTTTTAACCGTAACTGGAATATTAACCGCTTTCACAATTGCATCTACCATACTTTGCAAGTAATAAGGATCTTTTAGAAGACCAGCACCAGCTCCCCTTGTGGCAATTTTTTTTACCCAACATCCGGCATTTATATCTATTAAATCCGGATTTCTTGATTCGGCGATCTTTGCAGCTTCAATCATAGGTTCTAGATTACCGCCGTAAATTTGAATTCCTATCGGACGTTCCTGATCTGTAATCTCCAGCTTCTTTTCAGTTTTTTTATTTGAACGAATCAATCCGTCTGAATTAACAAATTCTGTATAAACTACATCCGCTCCTAACTCTTTGCAAAGCCTTCTATAAGCAATGTCCGTTACGTCTTCCATAGGTGCAAGCAGAAGCGCGTGTTCTATATTTATTTTTCCGACTTTAAACATCTTGATGAACTTCCATTTCTTTATTGCTTTTCAAAAAGAAGAATGCTGCAATAAAAGTAATAAATGTAAATGCGGCACCTGTAATAAAAGGATATTGGTAACCAAACGCATCGTAAGAAAATCCTCCCCATAAAGGACCTAAAACGCGTGCAAAAGCAGAAATTGACTGGCTGAATCCTAATGTTGCGCCTTGCTGATCTTCGGGTGAATATTTTGAAATCATACCAGGAATAATTGGCTGTAGAATCCCGGATCCAACCGCCATAATCGAAATTATGATTGCAACGCCTAAAAAATTACCACCATATGGTAAAAGTCCGAGTCCAATCATCATAAAAAAGATACCTATTAGAACAATTGTTTTATCATTTAATTTTTGCGATAGTGTTCTAATAAATCCCGCTTGAATTGCGGCACCAACCAATCCCGTTATACCGAATAGCATTCCGGTTTGTTGATCGCTGAAATGATAAAATTTATAACCAAGTATTGCAAACGTACCATAAATATTAGCAATCGAAAAAATTATTAAAAAGAAGAGCACAATTAAAAATCCAATTGAAGTATTTGACATTACATGTTTGGCAAATGCGAAATCAAAAATTTTGATTCGAATTTTTCCATCGGTTTTCTTTTCTTTCAATGATTCCGGCAACCTGAAGTATGCAAAAGTGAAAGCCGTTAAGGTGAAGAATGCGCTTCCAAATCCGGCTACATGGTATCCATACTTTGCCAGAAAAGCGCCAATTACCGGACCGAATACAAACCCTAATCCAAATGCTGCGCCAATTA
>JAKAKD010000006.1 GCA_021824635.1 Bacteroidota bacterium
GCGGCTAACCGAGAAATCTCCCATACCAATAATTGCAGACGAATCTATGCAGAGGTTGAGCGATATTGAGAAAATTAAAAATTCATTCACCGGTATAAATATCAAATTGATGAAATGTACCGGGATGAATGAAGCCGATAAGATAATTAAAGTTGCACGGCAACATGGACTTAAAATTATGCTTGGCTGTATGACCGAAACCTCTTGTGCAATTTCAGCTGCTGTTCAATTTGCATCTTTAGTTGATTATGCTGATCTGGACGGCAATATGCTCATTACGAATGATCCTTTTAAAGGAAAGACTATAGAAGAAGGAATTTTACAAACATCTGATAAAGACGGGCTAGGCATTGAATTAAAAGAAGAAATTGATTTTACTGAATTGTAAAAATTGCTTGCAGTGATGCTGTTTAATCTTCTTTCTCAATTGATTATATTTTCACTACCAAATATATGAGGAGGAATAACATGCCAAAGAATTATGTCTCTAACAAAGATGAAACTGTCCGCATGTTTGAGAATGATTTTTTGGAAGCGCTATCGCGTGTCCATTGGACTGTGCCTCTATGGTTATTTATTCCGATAATATCCTTTTTTATGTACGAAGGTTTTTACGTTTTCTCTTTACCATTTATGAAATCTGTCTTTTTAATTGTATTCGGATTATTTGTTTGGACCTTTACTGAATACAGTCTGCATAGATTTGTCTTTCACTATCAGCCGAAAAGCAACTCGGGAAAGCGGTTGCATTTTATTGTTCACGGCGTTCATCACGATTATCCAAAAGATTCAAAACGATTGGTTATGCCGCCATCGGTTAGTATTCCGCTTGCCTCATTGTTTTTTATTCTATTTAATTATTTGTTTAGCAATGCTAATGTGTTTCCATTTTTTGCCGGATTTTTGATTGGCTACTTATTTTATGATATCAGTCATTATGCCATTCATCATTTTAATATGCACAGCAAATTTTGGCTTTGGATAAAAAATCATCATTCAAAACATCATTATCAAAATCCAAATTTAGGTTACGGCGTTAGTCAACCGACATGGGATTATGTTTTCGGGACAGCATTCTCGGCAAAGGAGAATTCTATACAAAATGAAACCGAACAAATTAAATAGGCTCAGAAAATTATTCTTTAAGAAAAATTTAAGATAGGAAAATGAGCAAATGCTTCATCGTGTTAAAATAATTTTTTATTTCATTCTTTTAGGTGCACTACCGGGTTGTACATTAAATCTTAAAGCCGAACCTGAAATATTCGTTCGTTTTAATCAAGCTGGATTTACTCCGAGTGATATTAAGACAGCTGTCGTTCTTTCAACAAATAATCTTGAAGGAAGATCTATCTCGCTAATGGATGGCAAGAACGGGAAAAAAATTATTTCGATTTTGTTCGGAATGAATCAAGGGGCTTATGGAAATTTTCCTTTCACATATTTATTAGACTTCAGTCAAATCAAAAATATTGGAGACTATTATTTTCAGTATGCTAAGCAGAAGACTTATTCATTCAAGATCAGCGAAAATGTTTTTAATGGAATTGCAGATTCGCTGCTTCAATTTTTTCGAATTCAAAGATGCGGCTACACAAATCCATTTCTTCATAAAATTTGTCATATCTCAGATGCCACAAGTCTTATTGACGGAAGACAAACAATTGCAAAAACAATTGATGTTACCGGCGGTTGGCACGATGCCGGTGACTATGTGAAATTTCTGAACACGACAGCTTTTTCAACTTATCTTTTATTGTTCTCTTATGATTTTGACCCGGTTAGATTTGGATTTGATGATAACAAAAATGGTATTCCCGATATTCTTGAAGAAGCAAAAGTTGGTTTAGACTGGATGCTGCGGTGTTACTACGGCAAGAATAAATTAGTAACACAAGTTCAAAATTTACGCGATCACGATGTTGGATGGCGTTCACCAGAAGACGATCCGCTTGGATTTGACAGGCCTGCTTTTGTCGGTATGGGAAAAAATCTTATCGGAATTTATTCTGCGGCAATGGCGCTGGCATCTAGAATATGGCGCGATAAATTAAATTATCCGGAATTTGCAAATCAATGTTTAAATACTGCGGAAAATATTTATTCGATTAGAAATATAGCCGCTAACGTTGATAGCAGCGGCAGCGGTCAATATGTTGATTCTAGATTCGAAGGTAAGCTTGCTCTTGGAGCTGTTGAACTTTACATTACAACCTCAAAACCACATTATCTAAATGATGCTTCTGTTTATGCAGATTCAGCCGGATCGGATTATTGGTGGAGTTGGGGAAATATAAATTCACTGGCAGACTACCGTTTAGCTAAATTCGTTCCCCGGTTTTCCGGATACATTAAAAAAAATTTGAATGAGTTTAATAAAAATAAAAACAACAACCTTTTTAGTAAGGGGACAGCATTAAGCTGGGGAACAAATGTTACATTATTAGGTATTACTTTGCAAAACATTCTTTATAAAAAATTGACTAACGACGCACAATTCGATTCTGTTGCTGTGCTGCAAAGAGATTTTATTCTTGGAAGAAATCCGTGGGGTGTAAGTTTTATCTTTAATATTGGAAAAAATTTTACAATTAATTTCCATCATCAAATAGCTAAAATAAAAGGGAGACTTCCGGGCGGATTTGCCGCAGGTCCGGCTACAAAAGAATTTGTTGATAAATCGAAAATTGTTTTCGAGAAAGCAGATAAATATGCTAAATTTCAAACGAAGGAATCCTACTATAGAGATGATAGAATGGACTATATAACGAATGAACCGACTATAAGCGGAAATGCCACCGCGATCTTTGTTTTCGGAAATTTATCATCCAGTAAGTAATTTTATTGTTGTACTATAATGATTCAACAACTTTTTTATTCTCACTTTAGGATTTTAAAACATAGAAAAATGCTGATTTTCTTCTGATTTATGAGGTTTTACTGGCATATTTGTTGGTTTTAATCAGCAGTCTAAAATCTATTAGGTAAATGTTATGCTTGGTTCAATAAGACGAATACCATCTGGCTTTTCTTTCATTGATAAAAATTGGGGTGGAATTTATAAAGGTGGAAGTTACATGCTGGTTGGTCCTCGTAAATCGGGAAGAACGCTTATAGGTCTGCAGTTTGCACTTGAAGCTGCAAAATCTTCTGAAGTATGTCTTTATTTTACTTTGATGCGTCCTAAAGATTTAATGATTCAAGCCGCTTCTCTGAATTTTGATATCCAATCTTACATGAATCAAAATCTCATTATAGTTGTTCGTGTTGCACCGCCGAATGGAATTTATGACATGTATAATCCCGATGATTATTTAGTCGAATATTTGAACGATATAGTTACTGTGGTAGATCAATACCATCCGTCAAGAATAATTTTTGATGAGCTGACTCCCTTTGTTGGATTTAAGAATTTAGATTATTTACAAGCCGCATTTGTTCGTACATTAGAAACTATTGAAGAGAAAGACATTACAAGTTTGTTTATTATCAGTGAACCGGCTACAAAAAAAGCTTTTTCAATTGTTGAAGGTCTCTCTCAAAATGTAACCGGAACAATTGAATTGAAAAAAGAGGGAGAAACAAGAGAAGAACGGTTTCAAGGAGGAAAAGTTACTATTACACCTAATGTAGGGCATACCGAAGGACAGTTTACAGATAATTACAGAATTGAACCATATAAAGGAGTAACAACGGACCTCACTCCGCTCACAAAAACTATTGAAGAACTTCCTTCAATGCCTAGAGGCCGCAGCTTTAATAAGCCGACAAGAATAGATGTTCCCTCTGAGCCGTACGCGTTTTCGAATGTTTATAATTATAATGATTTTCTTCTGATACTTAATAATCAAATAGCGCTTTTTAAGAGTACGGGACAAAGTTTTAATCTTATCTCTTTCAGATTAGATCCGGCAGCACCTCTGAGAGGTTTGTTGACAATACAACAGTTGCAGAATGCTATCCGCCTTTCTACTAGCAAGAAGGACAAAATTTGTATCGTTGATAATAAAGTTATTGTTCTTTTGGTTAGAGGAAGCTTAAAGAGTTCTTTAGAACTAATGTCGAACATGCAAAACAATTTGCCAAGTCATGATCAAAACTATATTAGTGTAGTATTAGACTTTATTTCCATATATAATATTGAAGTGGATGAACGTATAGAAAATGCAGAATCTATGATGGAATTAATTAATAATTCTGATGCCGATTCTATGCAGAATTATCAGCCGCTCAATAAATTTATAGGGTAATGAAAACATATTTGAAAATACTTCCGTTCCTCATTTTCATTTCTGTAGTTACAATCCATTCTCAAAACAAGTCCGACGTATATAAAAGCCAAGGCGAAAATTTAATGCGTCAAGGTAAATACCAAGATGCAATTGATCAGTTTAATAAATTCATTGCCGCCGATCCTAATCACGCAGAAGGATATCATTTACGCGGACTTTGTTATGAACGGAGCCAGCAATATGAATATGCTGTTATTGATTTACGAAGAGCTAGAAAATTACAGCCTGGTAGTGACGAAATAAGAAATGATTTAGACCGCGTGGTTGCTGTTTGGTATAAACAATTAAATAAGAGTATTGAAGGACACAAACGAGATATTCTGGCGGATCCGAATAACGCTATCAGCTATTTAGAAATTGGTAAATCATATAGATGGTTGGAAGATTGGAGAAATGCTGAAGAATGGTATGATGAATATTTGAAACGAGACGAAAACATATCGGAAGATGAAATAATCAGGTACACAGAAATTCTTTCTAAAACCGGATCAATTACAAAAGGGGAGAGAGTTCTAAAAAAATATACCGAGCTGCATCCGGATGATTGGCGTTTATGGAGTAGATACGGTTACTTTTGTTTATGGCTTGGAAAATTTCAGATTGCGGAAAATGCTTTTAAATCTTCACTTAGAATTAAACCAAATTACCAGGAAGCTAAAGAGGGATTAAACCTTTCCAAACGGCAAGAGTCTTTAACTCAAAATCAAGAAAAACAAAAAGTTGAAGAAAATACAGAGTCTCAAATTGATAGTGCTTTCCGGCTTCTGAATGACGAACCGGAAAATTACCAGCTTCGTTTTGATCTAATAGATAGACTTATTTCAGCTAATCGTTATGAGGAAGCTTATCAACAACTTCAATATCTTTCTCCGGTACATAAAGATGATGAAAAATACAAATCCCAATTTAAAATTGTTACTGACTACCGCGATAGTACTTTTAACCGGGATGTAAATCATTATACCGAATTGCTGAAAAAAAACCCGTTGGATAAAGAAGCCGTTATGAAACTGGCTGCTGCATATGGAAATCTTTTCTATTATAACAGTGCAATTGAAATATTAGAAGAGTATCTGCAAGATATTCCAGCTGATCAAGATTTGGATGCTCGATTCGAATATTCTCAATATTGCGCATGGGATTATGAATGGGAAAAAGCTACTGTACAAATTGATAAACTGTTAGAACTAGCTCCCAGCAATTTAGATTATCAGCTTTTGCGAGCTCAGATTTGTATTATGACAGTTGATGATCTTGAACTAGCTGAAAAATATTTACTGAATGTTTTTAGCAGTCGTTCTAATGATGTTACCGTGTTAACGGCTTTAACAACTCTCTATGTCTGGAAGAATAATTATTCTGAGGCAGAGAAATATTTGAATCTAGCAAAACAAATTGCACCTAATAATCCGGAAGTTGAAAGAACAGAAAAGAATTTCATCTCGCGCAAAGCCGAATACGATGAGCAATTATCTTTACAATCTTTGAAAGTTGATGCTAATAATTTATTCAATGAAGGGAAATGCGAAGATGCTTTTGAAAAATATAATAAATATGTTTCAAAGCAATCAGTAATTACGCGTGATGAACTGATTGAATATGGGAACATCTGCTCATGTGCCCAAAAATATACTCAGGCAATCGAAGCTTACAGCAGAGCTCTGGATCAACAATATGATTATTCTCTTTCTATTAAACGTGCAGTAAATTATTACTATGATCAAAATTATACTAAAGCAGGCGAAGAACTGGAATTGTTAAGTAAAGAGAAGTCTGATGATGAAGCGCGCTTGGCTTTAGCTGATGCCTACACTTCGACATTCCATTTGAACAAAGCTGAAAAAATATACCGAGACCTTAGACTGAAAGCTGAGGACGATAAACAAAAACAACTGATTGGTGAACGGATGATTTCATTGGGTGAAAATTATGTCGAGGATAAAAAATTAGAAAATGCGGAAAAAATATTTGATGAAATCAATAGATCTATTACCGATTCGTCTCTAAAAAGAGATCTAAATCAAAAACTTATTTTTTTAGGCGATGCTTATGTAATGAATGAAAGATACGGTGATGCAAAACGTATCTATTATAATTTGCTAAATGAGTCTAATGACGCTGCGGAATTAGAAACCGTAAAAGAAAGAATAAATTGGTTGCCGCCTTCTGCTTTAAGCCGCGGGATTTCTGATATTAAAAATTTCTTCTCAATATTTTTACCAAGCAAGAGTGGCATTTTGCCATTCTCTAATTACTATAGTGATAATCAAAAATTTAGGTTATGGAATTATGGAATAAAAGCAGAAGCAGATTTTTTCAGCTTTCTATCTCTGGGAGCGTCTGTAACACGTGCGAATCTAAATAATTCTGTTTTAGATAAAGACTTCACGAATCTGAAAGGGATAGCGGGAATTTCTTTCTCGAAATATATTTCTCTAAAAGGAAGTTATGGCATTTGGGAAATATTCGGAGAGCAGAATAAAAGTATTGCAGATATTACATTTAAATATGAAACAGAAAATGATTTATCCGCAATTCTTTCTGTTGGTAATGATGATCTAAGGATGACGAACTATTCATCTAATCTGATTATGTCTCGGATTAATATTGATTACTACAGTTTGAATCTTATTTATAACTATAATGGATTGTTCAAAATTTCCGGTGATTATAAATATTTTAAGCTTAGTGATGGCAATGAAGGTAATGATTTCCAAATTAGATTAGGCAGAAAATTTTTCGATGATGGTATTTTTGGATACGAATACTTTTTCTCTGACTATGCATTTATTTCATCGCGCTATTATTCACCACAGAATTATGATTCACATTGTCTTTGGGGAGAATGGAACTGGACTTTTACGGATTTAAAATTGAAAGTCGCCGGAAAAATTGGCTATGTACCTTTAGCGGATTATATTCTTGAAGAAATATCTGGTGAAGCAGTTTATAATTTAATCTCCAATTTGAGCATTGAAGGTAAAATTGGTTATGGTAATAATTCCAGATACGGTAATAGTTACAAAAACATATCCGCTTCACTAAACGCTTATTGGAGAGTTTTTTAAAAACTCATGAATGTTGATTCTTCCTTTTTGTTTGTATAAAGTGGATACTATTACTAAAAATGATTTATAAGATTATTCTATGCTCTTTCTTTAAGAGTTACTTTTAACTTATTCTCTTGCAACAAGTTAATAAAAAAACTATATTCGTTTTAAATTTGTTTCCTAATGAGTCAAAATTACTATTAATTTAATCTTGGAACATCTACAAGCTGGAATAGTGTTGAAATTTAGATTAAATCGCTTGATTTAATGGCACCATCTTTGTTTAATTAAATTGATTAATATCTGATGCAAGAATAATAGTGGACTCAAAAAATCAAAAATATCAGATTGCTCTCGATAACAGAGAAGTCAAGCCGCCAAAAAGAAATCTTGGGACTGAAAAACTAAGAGTTATTTTCATTTCAGGATTTTTTTCTCTCTTATTAATTATCACTATAGTACTTACAGTTCCGTTAACGGTTCTAACATGGAGCGGATTATTTGTTTATTCATCCATCGTTTCGTTGGTTATCTTTTTGTTTATCTTATTAATCAGATACTTCGGCATTCTTTTCATGGCCTATTTTTACAACACAAGATATACGGTTCAAACTAAAGAGGGGTATTATCCTTTCATATCGATTATAGTCCCGGTGTTTAATGAAGGAGTTGTCTTAAGATATTCAATTGAATCGTTACTCGATATTGACTATCCGAATTATGAAATTATCATTGTAAACGATGGTTCAACCGATGATACTGCTGTTGTTGGTGAATCGTTAGTAGGTAATCAGAAAGGCAGAAACGGAATTATTAAAGTGTCGATGATTAACAAACCGAATGGCGGTAAAGCCAAAGCATTGAATGCCGGAATACAATATTCTGAAGCTCAATTTGTTTTGTGTATGGATGGAGATTCTCAATTAACTCCAAATTCTTTAAGAATGGCTGTAAGACATTTTATTGATCCGGCTGTTGGAGCAGTAGCTGGTAATGTTAAAGTACAAAATAGGAAAAAAATTCTGACCGATCTTCAAGCCCTTGAATATTTAGAAGGTTTGAACATGGCACGCAGCGCACAAGGATTTATTCAAATGGTAAATATTATTCCTGGTCCCATCGGTTTATTTAGAAAGACAGCATTGAGGGATGCGGGTTTCTATTCGAGTGACACATTTGCAGAGGACGCTGATGTAACTCTTAAAATCTTAGCCCATGGTTGGAGAATTGTATATGAGCCAAATGCTATTGCTTATACTGAAGCTCCGAGCACAATATATCAGCTATTAAAACAAAGATATAGATGGACAAGAGGAATTCTTCAAGCAATTAGAAAACATAAACGATATCTTTTCAACCCTACTGTAAATTTTAATAATAGTCTGATTATGTGGTCAATGTTTTATGAAGCATTAATTTGGCCAGCAATGAATATCTTTGTAAATCTTTATTTCATTATTATTGCTATCTTTTATGGGTTATCAAGTTTTATCTTTTTATGGTGGATAGGAATTGCAGTCTTAGACCTAATGGCAGCCGTATATTGTGTGGCGGCAGAAAAAGAAGAATTCAGGTTAGTACCGTACGCAATTATTTATAGAATTGTTTTTATTCTTTTAATTGATGTTACAAAAGCTATGGCTACAGTTGAAGAATTTCTTGGTGTAAGGATGACCTGGGGAAAATTAGAAAGGACTGGTTTGGGCAATTCTCCAGGGTCATCTTCCAAAACGGTCCCGGTTACGGTCGCTTCAAAATAACAAAAAGATTTTAATAGAGGTTTTTATGGAATTAATTCCAATACTTTCTCTCATAATTTTGGTTGCAACAATTTCCACATTCATACTATCTGTGGGAGCTTACATTCTTTACAAAGTAAGAGAACGTAAAGGTGTTGCAACTCAAGCCCCACAACCGGCTGCATTACCAGCTGAGCTGTTAGCTCCAGCTCCTCTTATGTCGGAGCAGAGACTTACACCGGAGCGTAGAACATTTGATATACCGCAGCAAGAGTTTGGTTTTGAATATCAACGCCAACCTTCAAATATACCATACGAAGATTCGTCACGCGGTCCAGAATTAAGACCGACCTTTGTTGGAACATCACCACCTACATATGGTGAGAGGTATCAAAGACCAACAGGAGAATCATCTCATTTTAATGAAACGGAACGACCGGGTCAAAAGAAAAAATTTATGCGTTATACAAATGAAGGTTATGTCGATCCATCGAGTCAAGATCGCAAACAAGAGGATAATTTGAGGTGGCGGTAAAAGAAGCCAAAGGGCTTAGGGTAAATTATCTTATAATTTTTCTCAGCGGGTTAGTCCTTCTAATCTCCGCCATTCTAGTTTTTCTTCTCATAGTGAAAAATATTTATGGTAATTATGAGCTGAGAGAAATTCTACCTACAAAAGAAAATTTAAAATTCCTATCAAGCGAGAAAAGAGCTAAAGTTGGAATTTTATATTCCAAATATACCGAGAATATGCTAAACCCCGGAAGCACATGGTTAAAGGACAACGTTGATACTTGGAAACAGAAGATTAAAGATGCAAAGCTTGATTATGATGTAATTTCAGACCAGACTATAGAACTCGGTGAACATTTCGATTATAAATTAATTGTGTTGCCTGGTTCTAAATCATTGAGCGATAAAGAAATAATGCAGTTGAAACGTTATGTTGAAAATGGCGGAAGTATTTTTGTTACCGGCGGACCTGCTACTTATTCTGATGAGGGGAAATGGAGAGGGTGGGATTTCTTTAAAGAAGTTTTTGGAATGAATTTTAATCGCGAAATTAAACCGGAAGAATATTATAAAGTTCATACATTACGCGGTGACCTACCTATTACCGCTCAGATTCCTACCGGATACGCATTAAAGGTTGCAACTTGGGACCGTCCGATCTATGCCGAAGTAGTAGAACCAAGAACAACACAAGTAAGTTTTTGGTACGACTTTAGGCGGGAAGCAGGATTAGTTAGAGAAGAAATTCAAAAGAGTGCCGGCATTTCTTACGGAACTTATGGTAAAGGTAGATTTGTTTGGTACGGATTCGAGATTAATTCAGTGATCGGTGTTCAAAAAGATTATATTTTTTTTGAGAGACTTTTTAATAATTCAGTTAATTGGTTGATTTATCAACCCACGGCATTTGTAAAAGATTGGCCTGCTCAATATGATGCTGCATTAGTTTTAGTCCCAACTATAAAAGATCAGCCGGGAAATATTTACAATCTCACTACGATTCTTAACAAATCTAAAACACCGGTGACATATTTTATAGATCCAACTGTAGCAATTAAAAATCCGGGTTTTGTAAAATCATTAACTAAAAACGGTGAGTTAGGTGCTATAATTGATCTAGGATATATTGAATCTCCGCAGGATACAGTAAACAAATTATTTAGTAAAGAAGTCCAGTTCTCAACATTCAAGTTTGTGACAGATACATTAAGTAAGATCAGTGGTAAGTCTGTAAAAGCCATCATGCCTTTAAATGGTTATTATGATGATAACACATTGCAAGCTATGGCGTCTCAGAATTATGAATTCTTAGTTACTGACTCACTTACCGACCGTTCAGTACCGGAGATTAGAGTTCGAAATAATAAACCGATAATGATCATTACAAAGACAGCCCGTGATGATTATGAGGTTGTGCGTAATTATGGTCTGGTGAATACTAATTTTCAGCGTTATACTTATGAAGAGGATGTTGACCGTATTTTATTTGAAGGAGGGCTTTATGTTTTTAAGGTTCATACTGATTACCAATTGCAGCCACAATATTCTTCTGTAATTAGCGACATATTAAAGTATGCTGTTAATAAAAAAATGTGGATTACATCTCTAAAAGAATTGCAAGCTTGGTGGATGAAACGGCAGGGTGTTGAAGTTAGATATGAAACAAGAAGTAAGCGCCGAATTGCGGTTGAGTTCACAAATCCAAGAAATGAAAAAATTGATGAATTGGTAATTCAAGTTAACCTTAACAAAAAAGTTACAAATGTTGAAGTATCTTCAGACATTATTAATACTAAAATTCCTAAATACAAATTGTCTAGCGAAGGGCAAACTATCTATTTCTATCTTGAAAAGATGGAAGCACATGAATCACGTTCGTTACTTGTTGATTTTGATAATGTTGAAAATTGAGTCTAATATCTCTATCAAAACTGATTCTCATTCATTAAATTATGGATCATAAAAAAAATAAATAGATGAACCACTCCAAAAAAAAAATATTTAGTTATTCTATTCTGATAATATTTCTAGTCGGTTTTTTGTTCGGCTGTGTTGAATCAGTTACGGATACTCAGACGTCTACTACACCTACAATTGACTTGTTTAGTCCCAAGACAGGTGATACTGTAAAGGTGGGGCAAAATGTAGTTAATTATCAAGCTGCAGACGGCGCAAGCGGACAAGGATTATCTTATTACGAACTCTACGTAAATAAAACATTCGTTAAAAAATATACTCAGCCAACAGATGGCAATCCTATAATCTATTTAGAAGTTGACTCTGCTCTAATTCATACAAAAATTAATTATAGCATTAAAGTGTATAACAAAGGCGGCAAATGGAAAGAAAGTAAATTACAAGAAGATATTTATGTTAAGGACAAGATACCTCAAGCCCCGACCAATTTAGTGCTTTCTCGTTATGGCAATAATTCGGTTATTCTAAAATGGGACCCATATTTACCCAAAAATGCCGATGGTTTTGAATTGTGGAGAAGAGATGTCATCAATGGAGTTGAAATTCCATTTAGGAAAATTAAAAACCTTCCTGTTAGCTACTTAAGCTATACAGACGGAAATTTGTCGCAGTATCAAGAATATTCCTATTATTTAAAAGCTTATAATGAATCTGGTTCTTCTGCAAGCAATATCGTCAGCACAAGTTCGTTGCCGGACGGTCCTTGGAATCTGCAAGCCGAAGCAATTGGGGCTAGTTCAGTTCATCTTAAGTGGGTTGACTTTGCCTTAAATGAAACCGCTTTCCAGATTGAAAGAACTAATCCAACAACAAATGAGTTTAAAATTCTTAAAATAACTGAAGGTCCTAACATTACTGAATATTATGATAATTCGGTTTCTGCTAGTACAGCTTACAGCTACCGTGTTGCGTATTTTACTCAATCAACTATGAGCTCTTATTCTAACATAGTTACTTTAACAACTTTCCATGCCGATGTTTCTGCACCATCAGAGTTGACTTCGACATTTGTTGCAGAAGGATTACAACTTTCTTGGAAAGATAATAGTCAAAGTCTCTCTAAAGGAACAATAATTGAACGTCAGACAGGAACAAATGATTTTGTTGAGATTGGAAATGTAAGTTCTGATAAAACTTCTTTTATTGATCGTTCTCCAGTTAGCGGAGTTACATATTATAGAGTTAGACAAATATTAGGCACAAAAACCTATACCCCATATTCAAATATTCTAAGAGTGATATTTTAGAAAATATGACGAACAATGTTAAGACAAATACTTTACAACAAAATCTGAGCGGGACACCTTCTGTAATAATTGATAAAGGTGGAAAGATTATTGCCCTTAGTCCGGAATTCAGAAAACTTGTTCCATCATCGAATGCTCAATCGAACTTTTTTGAGCTATTTGATGAAGATAAATTACTTACTCTCCAAAGAATATTTATTGATGTAAGAAAATATGAAACGATCTCCAAGGATATAATTCAATTTGAATCCGAATTAGGTCCCTCTAATTATGAAGTTGTTATTTCTCCAATGAGAAGTGAGAATAATATCTACTTCCTAATAAATTTCACTGATTCAACTCAAAGCAGGAAAAGTTCGGAAACTCATAAACTGTGGGTTGCCTCAACCGAACTGGAAAAAATTGTTGACAATAAAAGAATTATCTCTGTTATTAATAAAATAAAGTTAACATTTCCTTTTACTTTTATTGAGAGAGCAAAAGTTCAAAAAGAAATTAATGAACTAGACGAATATTTTTGGATTAAAGACACAGTAAGCAATTACCTTCTTGTTAACGATAAGTATGCAGATTCTCTCGGCTTCAAAACAAACCAACTAGAAAACAAGAGGGAAGAGGATTTTCTTCCAAAATATTTAACTAATCTTTATAGAACAGTTGATTCATATATTATTGATTCAACCAATTCGGTTATTATAGACAGCAATTCTTCACCCATAACTGCTGGAACCGTTCGTAATCTTTCTATTGTACAATTTCCTCTTTGCGATTTAGACAACAAAGTAGTGGCAATAATAGGTTTTTCACAAAAATATGAACGAATGCCTGCCGAACAGAGCCAAGCTAATATTAATTACTATATGAGAGAAGTTCCTTCTGCTGTAATTTTCTTTGACAAGGAATTTAAAATCTCCGCATATACAAATGAATTTTTACGTCTCATGAGTATTAGCGAAAAAGTAGACATAATGGGAGAAGAGATAACTAAAATATTTGAGAAAGGTTTTATACCATTTGTTGAAGAATATTTAAAAGAAGATAAATTAACTTCCGAACGGATTTACAATTACGTATTCCTAGAAAAGAAACAACTGAACGCTGAAATCCGTTTGAAAAAAATATTTGATGATAATAATGAATACTTTGGAACTAGAATTTCTTTAACACAGAATGTTGAGCGCGATTCAGAAATTGAAGCTAAAGCGAAAATGTATGATGCGATTATTCAATATTCGCATCAGGCTATGTTCATATACGATATAGAAAATCTAAAATTTCTGGAAGTTAATGATGAAGCATTGAAATTATATGGATATAAGAGAGGCGAATTTTTGAACATGGATTTGACTGATCTTTATGCGCCTGAAGATATACAAACTATAATTCAGTCTGGCGAAAGTAAGTCAATACCAGGGAGTTACAGCGGTCCTTGGCGCCATAAAAAGAATGATGGATCTTCTGTACTGGTAGAAATTAATAGATCAGCTATAGATTTCAATGATAAAAAATGTCATTTAAATATTGTTCGTAATGTTTCTGAACAAGCTGAACTTAAAAAGAGAAGCCAGATACTAGAGGCAACTTATGAATACACAAGCGACCCTATAATTATTACTGATAAAGATGGCTTCATTACAGAAATAAATGATCCGGTAACCAAACGATTGGGCTATTCTAAAAAAGATTTACAGACACGCCCTTTCATAACTTTAGTCTCTGATGATGACCGTGCAAAGATTAATAAAAATATTTTTCATTCTGGACTTCTCAAAACAGTAAATCTCGAAGTTGGATTTAAAAAACCTTCTGGAACTTTTCAAAAAGCCATGGTTATTGCTGTTCCTATCAAAGATTACAGCGGGGATATTGATTCATTCAGTTTGATAATAAAACTTATTGATGAGCCGGTTGTTTCTAAAGATGTCAAGCATTTGCAAGATGATTCCTCACAGAAAATTGATCCTCCGTTTCTATCGAATGTCTTTCATGAAATACTCACACCAATAAATGTAATTCTTGGTTTTACTCAAGAATTAGGTGATAGCATTCCAAATCCAAACGGTGAGCAGAAAGAGGCAATAGATATAATAAAAGAGAATCAAAAACTTCTACTTCAGGTAATGGACAATGCTGTTGAGTTTTCTACATTAGAGCAGAAGTTAATTAAGTTTAGACCGGAAGAGATAAAGTTCATAGATATTATAAACGAACTGAAAGAAAATACACGTAAAACAGCGGAAGACAAAAAAGTTGAAATAGCTTACGGGAAAATATCTTCTTCGTTACAGTTAGAGACTGACAGATCGAAATTCTTATCACTCTTAAGCTTGTTTGTAAAATTCGCAATTCAAATTACAAAAGAGAATTCTGTTTATCTCTCTTCCGGAATTTATGACACTAACTATTGTGCTGTTCGAATAAAAGATACACGTAATGCAATAACGCCATACTTATTAAAAGCGCTAACGGAAATATTTTCTGAAGATGAAAATATGAGCAGAAGGAATTACGGTTTTTCTCGGTTCTCTGTTAAACTAGCGAAAAAATTAATTGATTTACTTTCTGTTCGTAAAGAAGTTATTATGAAGGAAGGTGAACCGCAAGAATATGCTCTCGTCTTTCCTTTAAAATTTATTATTGGCGATAAAGAAAAGATGGAAGTCGAAAATGTTGTAGCGGCTAAAAAAATAGAGTCGAAACCGCAAAGTCAGCCAGTTGTGGTAAAACCACTTTCTGAAAAAAATGTTGTTGAAAAAATAATTGAAACAGAAAAAAAACAGTTCGACCTTTCTCAAATCTCTTGTTTATATCTGGAAGATCAAGTTGATTCACAAATGCTATTTAAAGTTCAGTTGAAAGATCTGAAAAGCATCGAATTTGCTCCAAGTTTTGAGAGCGCATTACCGTTGCTAAAAACTAAAAAGTTTGATTTTATTGTGATGGATATTAATCTACAGGGGGAGTATAATGGACTTGACGCTTTAAGAATCATTCGTAAAATGCCCGGCTATAAAGATATACCAATAATAGCATCAACAGCATATGTGCAACCAGGAGCTCGCGATAATTTTATCTCAGCCGGTTTTACTGAATTTGTCTCTAAACCATTATTACGAGACAAACTTTTGGAAGTCATTAGAATTCTATTTTCATAAATCGAATGCCATCCTAATTACTTTAATAATTATCAATCTACTTTACTCTGTTACAAAATCAAAAATCAATCCACATCATTTACAAACATCACCAACAAAGCGGCTATAAACATTGAAACACCTCCGGCAAGTAATGCGTAGATAGCTTCATTCCCCATGAAATGTCGTACTAAGAAACCAAGAATTGCGGCAGCAGTTATTTGTGGAATGACAATAAAGAAGTTGAAAATTCCCATATACACGCCCATCTTATCTGATGGGATTGAGCCAGCAAGAATAGCATATGGCATAGAAAGAATTGAAGCCCAAGCCAAACCAATCCCAAGTTCGGAAATAAGAAGTAAGTTTGGATCTTTAATGAAGTAAAAAGAGATAAGACCAAGACCGCCAAAGATCAAACTAATCATGTGTACTGTTTTCCGTGAAGTCTTTTTAGCAATCCATGGAATTAAAAAAGCAGTAAGAGCTGCAAAGCCGTTATATACTGCGAATAAAATTCCAACCCAGTTTGCACCTTCATTATATGAAGTGCTTGTGGGATCACTTGCGCCATAGATATGGTGTGTAACCGCTGGGGTGGAATAAATCCACATCGCAAAAAGGGCAAACCAAGAGAAGAATTGGACAAATGCGAGCTGAACCATAGTCTTTGGCATCTCAAGAAAAGATCTAAAAATTTCTATAACTCCTTTTACTAACCCCTTATTTTCTATCTTATTACGTTCAAACAGTTCAATGTCTTCCGGTGGGTATTCTTTGGTCCTAAACACAGTCCAACCAACTGCTGATATGAAAGCAAATGCGCCGACATAAAATGAGTATCTTACTGAAGGAGGAATTTCCCCTTGAGGAGCTGTATTACTTATTCCAAGCCAATTAGTAAAAATATATGGCAGTGCTGATGCAACAATTGCTCCGGTGCCGATGAAAAAACTTTGCACGGCAAATCCAGTAGTACGTTGATCCGATGGAAGAATGTCTGCTACAAGTGCCCTGAAAGGTTCCATTGAAATATTAATTGAGGCATCCATCATCCAGAGCATTCCTGCAGCAACCCATAAGGCAGGAGAGTTTGGCATAATAATCAAACCTAACGATGCAAGTATTGCACCAACTAAAAAATATGGACGGCGTCTTCCGAGTTTTCCCCAAGTTCTATCGCTTAAATAACCTATAATCGGTTGAACAATCAAACCAGTTGCAGGTGCTGCAATCCACAGTATGGGAATTTCATCTATACTGGCACCTAAGGTTTCAAATATTCGGCTTACATTCGCATTTTGAAGTGCAAATCCGAATTGTATTCCCAGGAATCCAAAACTCATATTCCAAACTTGCCAAAAGCTTAATCGTTTTTTCAACATAACTTTGTCCAATTGATTAATAATTTGAGGAACAATTTAACCGAATGTTGATTAAAAATCTTAAGAAAATTTACGAGTTATAGAAAATAGCCAAGGTAAATTCTTGATAAACATCTGATCGTAACTAAGTTTCTAATATTGATGATCACTTTGGATTGTCAAATCAGAGAATCTCAGCTAAAAAATTTTTATTTTGTTTCTGAAATTAATTTTTAAATATAATGGCTCAAGATAAAATATCGCAACGTAAAAAAGACCATCTTCAACTTTGTCTCAAAGAAGAAGTTATGTTCAAAACAAAAACAAACGGTTTAGAGAATTACGAATTTGAACATAACGCTCTGACGGAAGTCGTATTTAATAAAATAGACCTCTCAACCAGTTTTCTTAGTAAGAAAATTAGCTATCCTTTTTTAATTTCCTGTATGACTGGTGGAACAGATAAAGCTGAAAAAATCAATGAACAATTAGCTATCGCTGCGAATATTCTAAACATTCCTATCGGTGTCGGCAGCCAAAGGAGTGCTTTGGGAAATAAAAGCCACCACTCTTCATATAGAGTAGTGAGACAAACTGCCGGAAAAGTTCCTGTTCTCGGAAATATTGGCGCTGCTCAAATTGCAAAACTAAAAAATATAATTGATGAGATAAAATTGCTGATTGATCTTATTGAGGCAGATGCTATGGTGGTTCATCTAAATCCCCTTCAAGAATTATTACAACCTGAAGGAGAGCCGGATTTTAAGGGATTGCTAAAAAACTTAGAGAAGATATGTTCAAAAATCCATGTCCCAATAATTGTCAAAGAAGTTGGATCTGGAATTTCAAAATCTGTTGCAAAAAAATTAGTAGATATCGGAGTAGATGGAATTGATGTTGCTGGAGCAGGAGGAACTAGTTGGGCTGCAGTAGAGTTGATGAGAAAGAATGAAGAAGATATTTTTTTCAGAGAATGGGGATTGCCAACTTCTTATTGCATTAGAACAGTGAATGAATTAAAGAAAAACTCCCGGTTTACATTAATTGCTTCTGGCGGAATTAATAATGGAGTGGATATTGCAAAATCTATTGCTCTTGGCGCTGATCTAGCAGCATCCGCAAGAATTATCTTACATGAAGTAACAAAGAATAGTTCTGACGGTGTAGTGGAATTAATTGAAGGATGGTTCCTAACTGTAAAAAAAATAATGTTTTTAACCAATTGTGATAATATTTATAAACTAAATAAAGTAGGACTGATAAAAAAAAGGGAATTATATTGAAAACGGATTCAGCTAAATATGGAATTGTGTACAAGAATGAAATTGCCAAAATTGAAAATAAATTGAGCAGGCTTATACTAGATAAGAAACCGAAATCGCTTTATGATCCATGTTCATATATATTAAGTGGCGGAGGAAAACGGTTACGTCCGTTCCTTCTTCTAATTTCTGCAAAGGCTGTTGGTGGAGATTTTAAAGATGTCTATAATGCTGCAACTGCAGTTGAAGTGCTTCATAATTTTACTCTTGTTCATGATGACATTATGGATAATTCAAACAAAAGACGTGGACGACCAACACTTCACAATAAATATGATTTGAGCACAGCTATCCTTGCAGGGGATAGTTTAATTGCTCTGGCATATGAAAGTCTTCTTAAAGATTCAAAACAACATACTGCCGAAATTGTTTCTACTTTTACTCGCGGAGTAATAGAAGTATGCGAAGGACAAAGTCTGGACAAAGAATTTGAAATACGTCAGAGTGTTTCTATTAATGAATACAAAAAAATGATCTACAAAAAAACAGCGGCACTAGCTCAAATGTGCTGTTCGGTCGGGGCTCAATTGTGCGGCGCAAGTAAGGAACAAATTAAAATCGTTTCCGATTATGGAAAAAATCTTGGTATGGCATTTCAGATTCAAGATGATCTGCTTGATATAATGGCTGAAGAGAATCAATTTGGAAAAACTGTAGGCAGCGATCTGCTTGAAGGGAAAAAAACATATCTGTTTTTACGCGCACTCGAAAAAGCAAAAGGGAAAGAAAAATCCGCTCTACTTAATGTTATAAAGAAAAAAGGAATTGAACGAACCGAGATAGACAAATACCGCAATCTTTATATAAAATTAGATGTTTTAAAAGATGCCGAGCGGGAGATAATGAAATACACTAAATTAGCTTTAAAAAATTTATCACAATTGCCAAATGATGATGGGAAAAATTTAATGCATTGGTTGGCAAACATCCTAATTAATAGAGACAAATGATTGAACGTAAAGTTAAGATTATAAACAATGCTGGATTGCATACGCGTCCGGCTGCAAATATTGTTAAATTAGCATCAAAATATAAATGTGAATTTTCCTTGATTAAAGATGGCTTGAACATCAACGGGAAAAGTATAATTGGTGTTATGACTCTTGCCGCAGAAAAAGGTTCGGAGATCACACTGGTCTTTGATGGAATTGATGAAGAACTTGCCGCAAGTGAAATAGTAGATTATTTTAACAGAGGATTTGACGAGTAATTATATGAAATCTGAAAGTGAAAATATTTTAAAGGGAATTGGTGCGGCACCTGGCATTGCTATTTCCCAAGCTTTTATTTACAAAAAAGAAAAAGAAGAAATTACTAACGAATCAATCACCGATATTGATGAAGCGCTTGAGAATCTTGATGTTGCTCTCGAAAAATCCAAAAAAGAGTTAAGAAAAATTTTCTCTTTAGCGGTTGATAAACTTGGAGAAAAACGAGCTGCAATTTTTGATGCTCAGATAATGATTCTTGATGACCCAATTTTAGTTTCAACTCTGCAAAATAGAATAAAGAATGAGATGCGTATTCCCGAATACATTGTAAATGATGAGATTTCCAAGTACACCGACTTGATGAACCTATCGCACGAGCCATATATGAAAGAACGCTCGCATGATATAGAAGATATCAAAAATAGAATCGTTCGAAATCTTAAAAAGAAAAAATGGAAATCAAAAATAACCAGCGATGTTGTTGTTGTTACTTCAACTGTTTCACCATCAGATACTGTATTATTTTCCCGCGTTAATGTTAAAGGCTATGTTACGGATTTTGGAGGTCTAACATCACATGCTGCAATTGTAGCTCGTTCACTTAACATTCCTGCTGTTGTAGGATTGCATGATGCTTCCAATAGAATTAAAGAAGGGGACTTGCTGATTATTGATGGATTTAAAGGAGAAGTTTTTGTTAATCCCGATGAAAAGCAACTTCATTACTATCAGAAAAAAATCAGTCAGTTGCAAAAGCAAGATACTGAATTAAATAAACTTCGTGAACTTCCGGCAAAAACTTTGGATGGGAAAGAGATTCAGCTCTTTGCAAACCTTGAACTTATTGATGAAATAGAATTAATTACTCGTAATGGTGCAAAGGGTATAGGTCTAGTTCGTACCGAACAATTGTTTGAAGAATATGAAGCTTTTCCGGATGAAGAAGAACAATACAAAGTTTATAAAACTATTGCGGAAAGAATTTATCCTGAGACAGTAATAATCCGCACTTTTGATATTGGCGGCGACAAAGTTTTGCCTGTTGATTTGAAAGAGCCAAATCCGTTCCTTGGATGGCGAGGAATTAGACTTCTTTTGGACAGTCCTCAACTTTTCAAATCACAAATCCGTGCAATTCTTAGAGCAAGCTCTCATAAGAATTTAAAATTGATGTTGCCGATGATAACTTCAATTAGCGAAATCAAAAAATCCAAAGAAATTATTAATGAGTGTAAAGAAGAATTAAAAAAAGAAGATTTTGCTTTTGACAAACACATGGGTGTTGGAATAATGGTTGAAGTTCCTTCGGCGGCTGTTTTGATAAGAGATTTTGCCGAGGAAGTAGATTTTGTTAGCATCGGTACAAACGATTTAATTCAATATATTCTTGCTGTTGACCGAGGCAATGAGATTGTATCTAGCCTTTACCAGGAATTTCATCCGGCTGTTGTAAGAACTTTACACCACATAATTAGTGAAAGTAAAAATGCCGGAACGATGGTTAGTATGTGCGGAGAGATGGCAGCTGATCCGTTTGCAGTTCCATTATTAGTCGGCCTTGGTCTGGACTCGTTAAGCGTTTCTGCTTCTGCAATTCCGCTTATAAAAAAAATTATTAGAAATCTTACCTACAAAGAGCTACAATCTCTTGCTACTGAATGTCTCGCATTCAAAACTGAAAAAGAAATTAATAACCGTATGAGACGCTTCTTTAATGAAAAAGAAAAAGATCATATTAAAAACTTATATTGAGGAAAAAATGAATTTACAAGAAATGATGTCGAAATTGGATACAGAAAATCAATTCAAAGTATTAACTGATTCATACCAACAAATAGAATATGCTTGGAATAATGATTTTGATGTATCGTCAATTAATAAATCAAAAATCAAAAATGTAATTGTAACCGGACTTGGCGGTTCAGCAATTGGCGGTGAACTTCTTCAGAACTTTTTTAGGAATGAACTTAATTATCCATACCTGGTTAATAGGAATTACGAATTACCTCCTTACGCCAATGAAGAAACTCTTGTTATTGCATCTTCATATTCTGGCAACACTGAAGAGACAATAGCTGCCTTGAACCAGGCAATAAGTAAAAAGTGCCAGATTGTTTGTGTCTCAACCGGTGGCAAAATTGAAGAGATTGCTAAAAAGAATAATATTCCGTTTGGCAAACTTTTAAAAGGATTTCAACCGCGATTCGCACTATGGATAAATTTTTTCACTTTGCTAAAGACACTTCATTCATTAAAATTAGTGCCGGATCAGACGGAGAATGTTCGTCAAGCTATTGATTTGTTAAAACGCAAAGGTGCCGAATATTCAAAACCCACAAATGAAGCTTTAGATATTGCTGAAAAATTGTTGGGCTTTGTTCCGTTGATTTATTCGGTCAGCGATTATACTTCAGCAGTAGGTACACGTTGGAAAGGTCAATTCAATGAAAACGCTAAACAGCATGCGTTTTTTGGTTATTTGCCTGAGCTTAACCATAATGAAATTTTGGGTTGGGAAGGTTACAAACCGACAATGAATTTTAAATTGATAAATATTATTGACAGCGATTATCATCAGCAGGTAAAGAAAAGATATGAACTGACTTCTGAAATGGTCAGAAAAGCCGGCGCAGAAATAATTGAAATCAAAAGCGGTGAAGCTACTGCAAAATTACGTTTGATTGATTCAATTTTTCTTGGCGATTGGGCAACATACTATTTAGCATTAATGCGCGGATTTGATCCGTCCTCAATTGATAGTATTAACTATCTAAAAGCACATCTATGATAAAATAATGGCGGAAATATTTTTTGGCATTATTAATTCCACCTCAAATTATTTCCGCCAATTTTTATTTTTTGTTTTCATTAATGAGCATCAAGCCAATTATCGCCAACTCCGGTTTCCGCAACGACAGGCACATTCAAAGGAAGAGCATTTTCCATCAACTCTTTAATCATAGGTTGTAAATCTTTGATCTCATCTTTGTGAGCGTCAAAAACCAATTCATCATGAACTTGCAGAACCATTTTTGTCTTGGTTTTTCTCTTCTCAAGTTCCGCATGAATTTTTATCATAGCAATCTTAATCATATCCGCAGCAGTTCCTTGTATTGGCATATTGATAGCCACACGAGCTTCAAATTGTTGAACTACCCGGTTCTTGCTGTTAATATTTTTTAGAAATCTTCTTCGTCCATAAAGTGTCTCTGCGAATTCTTTCTTCTTGGCACTTGCTACGCAATCATCCATAAATTTACGGACGCTTGAAAACGATGAGAAATAATCATCAATAATTTTTTTTGCCTCTCCTTGAGTAATTCCTAATCGGGATTTTAGACCAAATGGACCAAGCCCATAAAGAATTCCAAAATTAACTTCCTTTGCTTTACGGCGCATATCGGGTGTAACATCTTTCGGATCAACTTTAAAAACTAGTGCTGCTGTTCTTCTATGAATGTCTTCTCCATCTTTAAAAGCTTTTGTCAATGTTACATCTCCGCATATGCTTGCCATAATGCGTAATTCAATTTGACTGTAATCAGCAGAAAGAATGAGATGATCTTTATCGCGCGGAACAAATGCTTTGCGAATCTCTTTACCAAGTTCTGTTCTGATAGGAATATTTTGAAGATTCGGATCGTTACTTGAAAGCCGTCCGGTTGAAACTGCCGCTTGATTATATGAAGTGTGCAATCTTCCTGTAGAAGGATGAATTAGCAGCGGCAATGCATCGGCATAAGTTGATTTGAGTTTGGAGACTTGTCTGTAATCTGAAATTACATCAATGATCGGGTGCATACCTTTCAACAGTTCAAGGGTTTTTGCGTCTGTAGAAAATCCGGTTTTTGTCTTAGACGGAGGAACAAGTTTTAACTTTTCAAAAAGAATTTTTTGCAGCTGTTGTGTAGAATTGATATTGAAATTTTCTCCGGCATGTTTTATAATTTCTGCCGAATAGTCATCAAGATTTTTTTGCAAAAATTCGCTGAATGCTTTTAAGCTTTTTTTATCAATCTTAATTCCTGTCCGTTCCATATCTTCAAGTACGGGAACAAGTGGAAATTCAATCTCGTAAGCAATTTTTTCAAGGTTTTCTTTTTTTAATTCCTTTCGCAATAATTCATAAAGCCGAAAAGTTATATCTGCATCTTCACCGGAATAATCTGATAGCTGGTTAGGATCAACCTCAAAAATTTTCTCCGGAGTTTTTTTAGAACCAATTAATTCAGTAAGAGGAATTGGGCTGTATCCTAAATATTTTTTTGACAGTTCATCCATTCCATGTTTTTCGTCTGCATCAATTACATAACTTGCAAGCATCGTGTCAAAGTAGAAATTCTTAACATTGATTCCGAAATGCTTCAACACACCAATATCAAATTTTCCATTCTGGCAGACTTTTTTAATTTTTTCATTTTCAAAAACCGGTTTGAAAATTTTCACAAAATCATCCATTGGTAAGCGGTCGCTCAAGTCAGATTCAAATAGTGAAGCTGATTGCGTAGCGGGATTAGTCGCAACAAAAAATGCTTCTTTAGGTTTCATTGCAAAAGCACATCCGGCAAGCTTAACGTTTAGTGTATCTAGTCCGTCGGTCTCTGTATCGAATACAAACAGTTCGCACTCGGAAAGTTTCTGCAATAATTCTTTTGCTTCTTTGTATGATAAAATTAATTTGTATTTAACTTTGGTTTTATCAAAGACGCTCATTTCCTTTGTTATCTCTTCAATTGCAGATTCATCTTTGACCGGTTTTTCAACTATTTCTAACGGCTTCTCAATCTCTTTATCAACAAAAAGTTTTTTTAATTTGTTGGAGAATTGTTTGAATTCAAGCTCAGCAAAAATTTTGAATAATTTTTCTAAATCCGGATTGTGGAATTTTGCTTCATCAAAATTCATGTGGAATGGTGTATCTGTTTTAATTGTCGCAAGTTCTTTGGAAAGGAATGCGTTCTCTTTATTCTCAGTCAGTTTGTTTACAATTCCGGCTTTCTCAATTTGGTCGAGATTTTTATAAATATTTTCTAATGATTTGAATTTTTGAATTAGAGGCACCGCTGTCTTAGGTCCAATTCCCGCAACACCGGGAATATCATCGCTCGAATCTCCGACAAGAGCGAGATAGTCAATCATCTGAATCGGCTCGAACCCCATTTCCTCACGAACTTTATCTTCATCAAGAATCACAATTTCATCGGTAGACTTTCCCGGTTTAACAACTCTAATGTTTGGAGAGATGAGCTGTATGTAATCTTTATCCGGAGTGATTGCGTAGCAGTCAAATCCTTGCTGTTCGGCTTCCTTCACAGCAGTACCAATCAAATCATCTGCTTCGTAACCGGGTAAAATATAAAGAGGAATATTAAACGCTCTAATGATTTCTTGAATGCGCTTGATCTGAGGAATCATGTCTTCCGGCATTGCTTGACGTGATGATTTGTAATTCTCATAGCGCTCATGTCTAAAAGTTTTTTCTTTTGAATCGAACCCTACAGCAAGGTAATCCGGTCTTGTATCTTCAATGATCTTAAAAAGTTGATTGAGGAATCCAAATACAGCAGATGTTGGTTCACCGGCAGATGAAGTCAGCGGACGGGATATAAAAGCATAATAACCTTTATATGCCAGCGCCATTGCATCTATAATTACAAACTTAGGTTTAAGGAGCGGATTGTTATTGTATGATTTTTCCATCAAACTCATCTTATCTCGTTAGTTTATTTTAATTATATTTTCAGTAGAGAATATAAACAGATTCACACAATAACTACAAAGCAAGAGGAACAAATGATCCGCAGAATATTCTTCATTTTCGCATTGTTTATCTCTTTGACTGTAAGTGGTCAAAATGTAAAGAAAGATTCGTTTTATGTTGCAAACTGGAATCTAGAAAATCTTTATGATACTGAAGATGATACGCTTAAAAATGATGATGAATTTTTACCAGGATCAGATAAACGATGGAACAATGAAAGATATGATCATAAAATTGATAACATTACTAAAGTTCTAAATTATATGAATCACGGCTGCGGTCCGGATATTCTTGCAATGGAAGAAGTTGAAAACATAAATGTTGTTAAAAAGCTGATCTACAATATGAGAGACCGCGATTACATCGTCGCTCACCGGGGTTCACCCGACCGTAGAGGAATTGATGTTGCATTGATGTACGATAGAAATATATTTACCATTGATAGTCTCGCTGCACTTCATGTTGAATTACCGAATGGCAATCCTACACGTGATATTCTTCACGTTGTATTGATTCATAAAAAGAGTAAAGAAAAAATCCATATCTATACAAATCACTGGCCGTCTAGAACTGGCGGAGCTGAGAAGTCGAATATTAACCGTGTTACTGCCGCCGAGGTTTTGAGAAAAAGCTTAGATACTTTAGCGCAAACATCTCATAACAGCAATGTAATTATACTTGGCGACTTCAATGATGATCCTAATAATGAGTCGGTTGAGAAAATTTTGGGTGCAAAAGATTTTGAATGTAAGAAACAACCGGAAAATATTTTTCTAAATCTCGCTTATAAAAAGTTTTCAAATAATGAAGGCTCTTATCTCTATAAAGGTAAGTTTGATATGATAGATCAGATAATTATCTCATCAACATTTCTGGATGGGAAAAAGTCTGAATATGATTGTAATTCATTCGAAGTTATTAAACCGCCCTTCATGGTATTTGAAGAAGGAAAGAGAAAGGGAGGGGCAATTCCAACTTATGAAGGGAAAAAATATATCGGTGGGTTCAGCGACCATTTTCCGGTTGGAGCAAAATTTATTTTTAAGAATAAAAAATGAAATCTGAGAAAATATTTTTATTGTTTGGATCTACCGGAGATCTTGGGAAAGTTGCGGTAGAATATTTCTTAAATAAAGATTATGATTATTTCTACCTCTTTGCCAGGCGCGGGTTTGAAATAGAAAGCAAAAAAAATAATGTTACTGTTGTTAGCGCCGGTGATTTTAATAAAGAAGATAATGTCATTGAAGCGTTTTCGAAAATTAAAAAAAATAACAACGCTGCTTATTATCTGTTTAGTACAGTTGGCGGATTTAAAGGTGGAAAAGCAATTTCTGATACTAGCTATGAAGACTTTATGAGCATGATCAATATAAATCTTTATACATCATTCTTGATTGCTAAACATTTTGTAAAATTGGTGCAAGGAACAAAAGGCGGATCAATCTGTTTTACGAGTGCTCTTTCAAGTCTAAAACCGGAGACTAATAAAGCAGCTTACAATATTTCTAAAGACGGGTTAAATTTACTGGTTAAAACACTTGCACTCGAAGGTATTTCAATTGGAATTAGCGCGAACGCTGTTGCGCCGTTTATCATTGATACTGAGTCGAACCGCGAGTGGGTTGAAGATAGTACTCAACTTGTAAACCCGAAAGAGATTTGTTCTGTTGTCCAGTCTTTATTTGAGAATTACAAACAAACAACGGGAAATATTATTGTTTTACCCGGCTCAATACAATAAAAATATAAAGTAATTAGTTATTTTGACCAACGTAAAAACAAGAGTTAATATTGGAGGAATTATGAACTTAACGGAAAAGATAAATCAAGATTTGAAAGAAGCAATGAGATCGGGCGATAAAATACGGCTTGAAACAATTCGTTCTATACGAGCGTTGATTTTAGAATTTGAAAAAAGCGGTTCGGGAAAAGAGCTTACGCCTGAAGAAGAAATTAGAATGCTTACAACGGCTGCAAAAAAACGGAAAGAATCTATTGAACAATTCCGTCACGGCGGCAGAATTGAGTTAGCGGAAAAAGAGGAGGCAGAATTAAAAATAATTGAAGAGTATCTGCCGAAGCAGCTCTCAATAGATGAAATTCTGGCGGAGGTCAAAAGAATTGCTGAAGAAGTCGGGGCTAAGACAAAAGAAGATTTTCCTAAATTGATGCCGGTAGCTGCAAAATCTCTTAAGGGAAAAGCAGATGGAAAAGTTGTGAAGGAAATTGTTGAAAAAGTTCTGAGCGGCAATTGAATTATCTCGATTACATAATTTTTATTGTCGTCATTATCGGCTTTCTTCTGGGTTTCAAAGACGGATTAGTAAGAAAGATAATCGGTTTAATGGGTCTTGTACTTGGAGTCTTTCTCGCATTTCAATTTTCTAACAAAGTGGGAAAATTATTAACACCGCTTTTTAACAATGATGAATATTTATCAAGTGTTATTGCTGGTATAGCAATTTTTTTAATTGTAATATTAATTGCTTCATTAGTTAAACGGGTTGTGCATCCATTTGATAAAGTAAACCGGTTTCTTAATCAATTTCTTGGCGGCGTTATTGGCGCTGTTCAAATAACTTTTTTCCTTAGCGCTGTATTTCTATTCTTAAATATTTTCAGCTTTCCTAAAAGTACTCAAAGGAATAGTGCTTGGAGTTACAATTTCGTTCTAAATCTAATCCCTAAATCAATAGATTTTGTTTTAGGAAAGGATACTAAAGCTTCAGACTATATTATAAAATATATCGAAAAGAAAGACTCCGACTCAACTTCACAAATAGACACACTTCAGATTAAAAAGAAATGATTACTCAAGAGATACTAGAAAAATTAGAATATAAAAAAGTAATTGCCTTAATTGCTAAATATTGTATAACTGAAAACGGTAAGAATGATGTTCAAACATTACAGCCTCTGGATGATATTTATCTGATCAAGAAAAACAGCATGCGGGTTAACGAAGCAAAAGAAATTCTAATTAAAAACGACGTTCCGCCTATTGAATACTTACCTGATTTAAGCGAAGTTATTTCGCGCAGCCGAATTGAAGGAACAGTTCTGCAAGCGAAACAGATTACCGATATTTTAAAACTTGCTGAAATATCCCGTAAACTTTTTCAATTTCTGAAACCCAAAGACGGCGGGCAGACATTCTTAAATGAATTGACTGAAAGACTCTTTGTTGATAAAGTTTTTGAGCACTTCATTGGAAGAGTATTTACCGACAATGGCGAGATCCGCGACGACGCAAGTACAAAACTCCGTGAAATTAGAATTGAGATTCGCGAAAAAGAAGCATCGCTAAGAAAGCAGGTACAAAAACTCTTGAAGCAGTTAAGCGATTCTTATCTGGTTCAAGAAGAATACATAACTCAGCGCGATGGACGAATTGTTCTTCCCGTCAAAGCAGAACATAAACGACATGTAAGGGGATTTGTACATTCCGAATCATCAACCGGGCAGACTGTCTATATCGAACCGGAAGAGACTCTTGAACTTAATAACGAAATTCTTTCTCTCGGTTTTGCTGAGAAACGGGAGATAGAAAAAATTCTTAAAGGACTAACCGAACGAATCGGTTTAGTAAATTCAGAATTGAAAAATTCTCTCTCCGCAATCGGAGAAATTGATTCAATCTTTGCGAGAGCAAAATATTCTATAGAAATAATTGGTTCTCATCCGGCTTTTGATTTGGCAAAACCTTTTAAATTAATTGATGCGCGCCATCCATTGCTAATTAAACGGATTGGTTACTCTAAGACTGTACCAATGGATTTAGAAATGGATAATGTAAATATTGTTCTTATCACCGGACCTAACGCAGGCGGAAAAACTGTTACGTTGAAAACTACCGGTTTGCTGGTGATTCTTGCTCAGGCTGCAATTCCAATTCCGGCTCATCCGGATTCAAATTTTTTAATATTCGAAAAAGTTTTGGTTGATATTGGCGATGCGCAATCTATTGAAGATGATTTGAGTACATTCAGTTCTCATTTAAAAAATATTAAATACATTATTGAAGAAGCAGATGAAAAAACTTTAGTGGTTCTTGATGAAATCGGAACGGGAACAGATCCGGCAGAAGGCGCTGCAATTGCTTCAGGTATGCTTATCACGCTTCGTGATAAAGGCGCAAAAGTTCTTGCAACAACACACCACGGCAGTTTAAAACTTATAGCTAATCAGCTCGAGAGATTTCAGAATGCATCTATGGAATTTGATACAGAACATCTCCAGCCGACATATAAATTCAACCAAGGTACACCGGGCTCAAGTTATGCATTTGAAGTAGCAAATAGAATTGGTTTCGATGAAAAATTTATAGCTCTTGCTAAAGAATATCTGGATACGGACAAAACAAAAATTGAGGATTTTCTTGTTTCGCTCGAAAAGAAATCTCAACAGTTGAAAGAACAACTCAATAAACTTGAACGGGAGAATTCTCGCCTTAAAGGATTAACAAACCTTTATCAAGGAAAGATTGAGCAACTTGAAAATCAGAAGAAAGAAATTCTTGCGAACACAAAAGAGAAAGCAGAAACATATTTGAGCGAAGTAAATAAAAAAATTGAAACAGCAATAAAGAATATAAGAGAATCTCAAGCTGATAAATTAGTTGTCAAAGAAGAGAAAAAGAAAATTGAAGAGATTAAAAAAGAAAGTCAGATTGTATTTAAGAAAGAGAAAAAAACTGTCCCCGATAAAATCGAATTAAAAGTTGGTGATTACGTAAAAATAAAAGAGACGGATTCTGTAGGAGTTATTGAAGAAATTGATCAACAGAAAAATAAAGCGGTGTTGAGTATCGGTTCAATAAAAATGAAAACAAAATATTCTGATCTAATCCCGTCAAAAAAATCAGAAGTCGAAAAGCCGTCTTCAAAATCTTTTAGTGTTGAGCAAAATGAAATCAGTTACCGGTTGGATCTACGCGGCAAACGTGCTGACGAAGCTGAATTTGAGATTATAAAATTTATTGATAATGCTTATATGGCAGGTGTAGACCGTGTAGAAATTTTACACGGTAAAGGCACCGGCGCTCTTAAGCAACTTGTTCATGGATTACTTAGAAATAACGGTTCAGTAAAAAATTACTATTTTGCAAATATCGAATTCGGCGGAGAAGGAATTACAGTCGTTGAATTAAAGTAGGACTAATGATAAAAAAAATATTAATAGCTAACCGCGGTGAAATTGCTCACAGAATTATAAAAGCATGCCGGGAATTAGGCATAACTTCTGTGGCAATCTATTCTGAAGCGGACAAAAACGCACTTCATGTTCGGAGAGCGGATGAAGCGTATCTCATCGGTCCTTCTCCTGCAAATGAATCTTACCTTAACAAAGAAAAAATTATTAAGCTCGCAAAAGAGATCGGAGCCGATGCTATCCATCCGGGATATGGGTTTGTTTCTGAGAATCCGGAATTTATACGCATGGTTGAAGAATCCGGAATTATTTTTATAGGACCATCCTCAAAATCTGTGAAAATGATGGGAGAAAAAACTTCTGCAAGAAGATTGATGAAGCTTAATAACGTTCCAATTGTTCCTGGAACGACTGAACCGATAAAGAATATTGAAGAAGGGAAAAAAGTATCGTCAGAAATTGGTTATCCTGTAATGCTGAAAGCAGCATCCGGTGGCGGCGGTAAAGGGATGCGCAAGATTGACCGTGAAGAGGATTTTGAAGAATCGTATAACCGTGCAAAGAATGAATCACTCAAAGCCTTTGGCAATGATGACGTTTACATTGAAAAATTTATTGAACATCCTAAACATATTGAAGTCCAAATATTAGCCGATAAGTTCGGAAATTATATTCATCTATTCGAACGTGAATGTTCAGTACAGCGCCGTCATCAAAAAGTTATTGAAGAGGCGCCTTCGATTGCAGTTGATGAAGAAACGCGGAAGAATATTACTCAAGCTGCGGTCAATGCAGCTAAAGCTTGTAACTACTACAATGCCGGTACAATAGAATTCTTGATGGATAAAGATAAAAAGTTTTACTTTCTTGAAATGAACACACGGCTTCAAGTGGAACATCCCGTTACTGAAATGATAACCGGTGTTGATTTAGTAAAACAACAAATTAAAATTGCTAACGGAGAAAAGATTACTCTAAAGCAAGAGGACTTAAAAATTCACGGACATGCAATAGAATGTAGAATTTATGCCGAAGATGTTGATAATAATTTCGCTCCTTCGACCGGAAAAATTATTCATCACCGCCTTACTTCAGGTCCGGGAATTAGAATTGACCGAGGAATTGATGTTCTAAGTGAAGTACCGATTTACTATGATCCAATGCTTTCGAAAGTTATTGCTTGGGGAATTGATAGGGAAGAAGCATTGGCGAGAATGAAACGCGCTCTTGGTGAATATCAAATCAGCGGTGTAATTACTAATATTCCGGTTTTCAACTGGGTACTGAAACAAAAAACATTTCTTGACGGAACGTTCGATATTAATTTCCTTGATAATGAATTTATGCCTCTTGTTCCGGATAAGTGGAAAGATGAATCGTCAAATGACTATGAAGAAATTGCCGCAATTCTAGGAGCGCTTCTCAAGCATAAAGAATTTCAGAACACACTTTCAAATAATAATATTTCCGAAAACAATTCATGGCGATCGCAGTTATATGAATGAATTTATTGTTACAATTAATAATCATAAGCATATAGTTAAAATTCTGAGCGATGGTAAAGTGCGTGTTGACAGCCGTGAAGTTAGAGCGGAAGTTTCTCAAATCACAAACAATTCTTATGTGATTAGAATTAACGATAGCGTTTTTGAAATCACATCGGAAAAACTTAGTAAAGACAGATTTGGAATTGTAATTGATGCTTGTTATTTCGACGCAACGGTTCGGACACAACTTCAAGAAACTGCTAACGATCTTCAGAAAAGCCAGAGCAAATTAAAACATCATTCCGACGTTAAAGCTCCAATGCCGGGACTCATATTAAAATTAAAAAAGAAAGTCGGCGAAGAAGTAAAATTAGGTGAGCCAATTTTGATTTTAGAAGCTATGAAGATGGAGAATGAATTACGTTCTCCTGCCGGTGGAATCTTAAAAAAAATATTTTATAAGGAGGGACAGTCTGTAGAGAAGGGCTCAATTATTCTCACAATTGAATAAGAAAACTTATTTGCTTTTCAAATACAATTACTTATATTTTCCACGAAATTTCAAAAACAAGAGGAGGTTGTGTGAAGAAATTATTTACTCTAATTATCATCTGTGGGTTATTTGTTAACAGCGCCTATGGAAGCGGTTTTCAATTGAATGAGCATGGTGCCCGTGCAATGGCAATGGCTGGTGCATTTACAGGTTTAGCAAACGATCCATCAGCAATTTATTTTAATCCGGCTGGTATTACTCAATTAAAAGGAACACAGTTTTTAGCCGGCGTAACATTGATTATTCCTACTTCATCTTATACAGCTCCAGCACCGCTAAAAACACTGACCGATATGAACAGCCAGGTATTTAATCCAATAAATTTTTATGTAACACAGCAAATCGGTGATAAATTAGCTGTTGGTCTTGGTATTAATAATCAATACGGACTTGGAACAAAATGGGATCAAAACTGGGTTGGTCGTAGTTTAGCAGTTGAAACCGAAGTTCAAACTTATTTTTTCACTCCGGTTGTAGCTTATAAGTTATTAGAAAATTTATCTGTAAGTGCCGGACCGGCAATTGCAGTTGGAACAGTTAAAATTTCTAAAAAAAGTCCTAATGCTGTTAATCCTCTAGGTCCAGAATTTTTAACAACTATGGACGGAACCTCTGATGTTGCAATTGGTTTTACAGCCGGTATTCTCTATAAAGCTTCAGAACAATTACAACTTGGTTTAAGCTATAGAAGTGAAATGACATTTAATTTCTCCGGAACAGCATCAAGTAATCCGGCTAGTTTTACCTTCGTTCATCCTGTTTACAAAGTGCCTGTTACAGTACCTTGGCCAAATGGTGATATAAAAGCTCCATTAACAACACCACAAAATTTAACTTTCGGTCTTGCTTATATGCCGAGCGATAACTTCACAACAACATTTGATTTTCAATATGTAGGTTGGTCAAGTTATGATAAACTAGCTGTTACTTTTGCAAACTATAATCCTGCAAGCCCAACTTTCACTGGTTCTTATACCAGTTCAGTTGATAGAAATTATGAAAATTCATTTATCGTACGCTGGGGTTTTGAATATAAACCTACAGACAACTTTGCTTTAAGAGGCGGTTTACTATTTGATAAGAACCCAATTCCTGACCAATATGTTGATCCAACTTTACCGGATGCAAATAGAATTGGTGTTAATATCGGCTTCGGCGGAAAGTTAACAGATCATTTAGGAATTGATGTTTCTTATATGTATTTAATGTTTGCTGACCGTGACATCGAAAATTCAAAATTTGGATTTAATGGTACATACAGCAGTTCTGCACAGTTATTCGGTCTTAACTTTTCATATAGTCTCTAAAAAAATCATTTTATTGCAAAGGGATGGTAAGCCATCCCTTTGCTAATTTTATACGGATATGCTTGTGAGACCAATTAATTACTTTTTGATCTTTTTTACTGCACTTCTTATAGCTTGCTCTGCTTCAGAAGAAACTACACAACAGCAACCTAAAAAAGAACCGGAAGTATATCTTTTTGATGATGCGAACAAACACGATACAACTAAAGTAGAAATTCCTAAGCAAGTTGAGCCCAAAAATGTAGAACCGGAAAAAGTAGAAAATAAACTGCCAGAAAATAAAGAAGCTGTACAAACAGTTAAAAAATTTTATGTTCAAGTTGGTGTTTTTACTTCCCAAGATCGCGCTCAAGCTTTCGTAGCAGAAAATCAAGCCAAGATTGATTATGTGATGACGATTACCTTACGTGATAATGATAAAAGATTTGTTGTTCGCTTGCAGCCATTTGCAACACGTGAAGAAGCTGAAAAAGTTAGAAATAGTATTTGGCAAATCCCTTCATTTAAGGATGCATTCATAATCACTCTTGAGTAGCATTCTAATATTCTAACATTCTAAAAATTGACAAAGACTGCCCTTAGATATTGATTTCTAATTGCAGAATCATCATTTGATAATTAATTTATTCGCGTCATTATTCGTTTTTTGTAATTTCAACTAATAATGATAAATTTAGAATAGGAAACATCTCTAACAAACAAAGGTGAATAATTTGGCATTTTCATTAAACAAAGTGATGCTGATAGGTAATCTTGGAAATGATGCTGAAACACGCTTCACTACAAATAATTTGTCTGTCACATCTTTCTCAATTGCAACATCAAACAGCTATAAGGGTAAAGACGGCAATTGGGTAAATGAAACAACATGGCACAACATAGTTTCTTTTAACATTCCAGATTTCTACAAAGAATCTCTTAAAAAGGGAAAAAAGTTTTATGTTGAAGGGCGTATTCAAAAAAGAGATTATACCGATAAAGAAGGTGTTAAACGTTACGTTACTGAAGTAATTTCTGAAAAACTTATTCCTCTAGATGGCAGAGAAGGAGGAAGCGGGGATTATAGCAGCGCTGAAAGAACCGGAAGCTTCTCAGCCCCAGCAGAACCAGATAATTCTTCTGCCGGACAAGATGACGATCTTCCATTTTAATCTGAATGTTGAACAAGGTAGGATAAAATATTAGTTGGACTATAGTTTATATTCTAAAATTCTGCTTTTACTTATTTGCTTTTTATTTTCTGCTTTTTTTTCCGGTTCAGAGGTGGCTCTATTTTCTTTTAATAAAAAGAAGATAAAAGAGTTTAAAAAAGAGCATCGAATAATTGGCGGATATATTCAATTGCTTATAGATCACCCTAAAAGATTGCTCGTTACAATTCTTTTGGGGAATACTATTGTGAACGTGGCTGCCTCAATTATTGCAGTAGTTATTGCGCTGCAAGTCGCTGCTACGTTTAAGATTTCAGATGAGATTGCACTTTTTGTACAGATTATTTTACTCACAATACTAATTTTACTTTTCGGCGAAACCACTCCTAAACTTTGGGCTCAGAAATATCCGCTTCAATTTGCAAAATTGGTTGCCATACCGCTCTACTGGATCAGCATAATATTTTATCCGGTCTCTAAAATATTGACAGACCTTTTAGTCTTTGCAACATCACGTTTTAACTTTGATAAGTCTAAATCGGTTCTTCAGGGAACTGAAATAACCGATCTTGCTGATTTAAGTATTGAAAAAGGAACCATTGAAGAAGGGGAACATGAATTAATTCATGGAATTGTTTCTTTTAAGACAGTAACAGCGCGTGAAATTATGACTCCGCGAGTTGATATTACGGCTGTTTCTGTAGATGAAAGTTTTGACGAATTGATGAATATTATAAATGAATCGGGACACAGTAGGATTCCGCTATATGAAAATAGTCTGGATAAAATTATTGGTATAATCTACGCAAAAGATATTCTGCCATTTTTGAAAAACCCCGAATCAAGAAAAACACTTTCGTTCAGAAGTATTGCCCGTGAAGCTTTATTTGTACCGGAAACAAAACTGATTAACGAACTCCTCCATGAATTTCAAGAAAAGAATATGCATCTTGGAATTGTTGTGGATGAATACGGCGGAACAGCAGGGCTGATTTCTCTCGAAGATATTCTTGAAGAAGTTGTCGGCGAAATTCGTGATGAATATGACAAAGAAGAAAATGAAATCTCTAAATTGAGCGATAACAGTTACCTTATTCTTGGCAAGGTTTCAATAGATGAATTGAACGAACTCCTTGACCAAGATTATTCGTCTGAAAACGATGATTACGATACTGTAGGAGGATTTATTTTTAACCATGCCTGCAGCATTCCACAGCAAGGTTTTCATTTCATTAACAATAACTATAAATTTACCGTGAAAGAAGTGGTTAACAATCGAATCAATAAAGTACTTGTCGAAAAAATCACAAACTGATTTTTGTAAATGAAAAAAGGATGCTTCATAACTTCAGTAGTATTATTCACCGTTATTGTTGCGGCTGTTGTTTATGTGATTAAGTATAAAAAAGATTTCTTGAAAGAATTTTCAAAAAATAAAATGATGGACTTTGCAATGGATGAATTTGACAAGAAACTTACTGAGGTCAAAGCATCTGTATACAAAGATTCGCTTCAAAGCCAACTTCATGAATTCTTTAATCAGAATAAACATCTTCCATTTGATTCCGCTATGGCAAGAGTTCAAGGCGTCATAAGCGAAGCACAGCATATTGTCAGCGATAAAAAAATAGATTCACTCGATTTCAACAATTTCAAAAATTATTTAATACGATATGAAAGATCAGAGAAAAACAGAAATTAAAGTTGGAGTTACTGTATTCTTCGGATTACTAATTTTCCTTTGGGTTTTAGGATGGGCAAAAAATTGGACCATCAACGCACATAGGAAAGAAGTGAATGTTGAGTTTAGCTCTGTGGCTGGATTAGAAGTTGGCGATCCGGTAACAATTAACGGTGTCAGAAAAGGTTACGTTGATGAGATCACTATTCAAGGAAGTAAAGTTAAAACTTTGCTGAACCTAGAAAATGATGTTGTTCTAAAAAGTGATGCTAAATTTTCCGTCATGATGTTAGATCTAATGGGAGGGAAAAAAGTTGAAATTAATCCAGGTGTAGATTTAACTGATTTAGACGATAAAATTATTCATCATGGTGAATTTGTCGGCGACATCGCTTCGGCTATGGCTATGCTCGGAACTGTTCAGAATGATTTGGTTGAAGTTATACAAGAAGTTAAAATCACTCTTAGTACACTTAATAAAACATTGACTGATCAAAAATTTAATGACGATCTAAAAACTTCCGTTTCAAATCTCACATTGCTTACGGATAATCTTAACAAATTGGTTCTCAATAACAAAGAGGAAATTAATCAACTTTTGAAATCGGGAACTGAGTTAACAAAAAATGCAAACGACTTTTTAAAGACTAACCGCGATTCAATCTCACAAACAATTTCCTCTATCAACAATGTATTGAAAGTTTCTAAAGATCTATTGGTAAAAGTAAATGACTTTATGGATAAGACAGACAAGAACCAGAATAATCTTGGCAAAATGCTGAACGATCCGGATTTGATGAACGACCTTAAAACTACAATACAACAAGCTAAAGAACTTATCAAAATCCTAGTTGATCAGTTGAAATCAAAAGGCGTGGAAGTCAATGCTCACATTTTCTAAATCCAGACAGACATTATTTTTTATTCTTCTCCTATTCTCTACAGTATATTCTTTTAACGGAAACCCTGAACGAGCAAAACTCGGAATGGTTGTAACTGCAAGTGATCTGGCGACTTCTGCCGGTGTTCCGAGGACAGTTGCCGGATTAATCTATACTCTTCAAAAATACGGCACTATGAAGCTCCTTGAAGGAATTTTAATTGATTTGAGCACAAAGACATTTTTTGGCACTTCAGATCCGCGCGGATTGGCTGGATGGTGAAATGGTTCTTGGTATTGGTATAGACATCATAGAAATTGAACGCATTCAAAAAAGTGTTGACGAATACGGTGATGCTTTCTTAAAAAAAATTTATACTAAAACTGAAGTTGATTACTCACTCTCCAGGGCAAATAAATACCAACATCTTGCAGCTCGTTTCGCGGCAAAAGAAGCTATTTACAAAGCACTTTCAAATGATACCAATACTGTTTACAGCTGGCAGGATGTTGAGATATACAACGAACTAAACGGACTTCCAAAAGTAAAATTTTATGGTGCTCTCAAAGATTATCTAAATCACGGTAAAGAGTTGAAAATCTCTATGAGTCACTCCGAAAACTACGTTACATGTGTAGCAATTCTATCTTCTACAAAAAAATCAGAATAATCTGAACCATCTTCTCTCATCCTTAAACTATTTCTTTATATTTGTTGTTAAGTTTATAAGAAATATCCTCGGAAAGGGAATAAGTGAACGAAAAACGAGTTATAGTGGCAATGAGCGGCGGTGTTGATTCTTCGGTCGCTGCTGCACTTCTACATAAACAAGGGTACGAAGTAATTGGTGTAACAATGAAGACTTGGGGATTTATGGAAGTCGGCGGAGCGCCAAAACATGAATCCGGCTGCTGTTCATTAGACGCAATATTTGATGCAAAGAACGTTGCAACTTCATTTGGTATACCTCATTATACAGTTGACTTCACAAAAGCATTTGAAGAAGCTGTAATAGATAATTTTGTTGATGAATACATTAACGGAAGAACTCCTAATCCATGTGTTGTCTGCAATAGAAAAATTAAATGGGAAGAACTTCTGAAGAAAGCAGACTCACTTGATGCGAAGTATGTTGCAACCGGTCATTATGCATGTGTGGAGCATAATGCTTCAATGAATCGTTACTCATTAAAATATTCTACGGATCAAAGGAAAGATCAAACTTATGCACTATGGGGATTGACTCAAGAAAGTTTAAGTCGAACACTATTCCCATTGTGCGGGTACACAAAAGATGAGGTACGCAAGCTTGCTGTTGAATTCGGTCTTAAAACTGCTAACAAACCGGACAGTCAAGAAATTTGTTTTGTTGCCGACGATAATTATGAAAGATTTTTGAGAGAAAGAGCGCCGGAAGTAGTTGACAAAATTAAAGGAGGAAAACTAGTTTATCATGGAGAGACTGTCGGACAGCATCGTGGTATTCCATTCTACACAGTTGGACAAAGAAAAGGTCTTGGAGTAACTCTTGGTAAACCAGTCTATGTCAAGAGTATAGATCAAGAATCGAATATAGTTGAGATTGCAGACAAGGATGAATTGCTTGAAGATGTCTGCATTGCAAATGAGATTAATTATGTTAGCAAATATGAATTAAAGAAAGATGAAATTGTTTTTGGAAAGATAAGGTACAACGATAAAGCATCCCGGGCAGTTGTTGTTGAAGCAGATGAAAAAGAAATTAAAATAAAATTTTCTGAACCTAAAAATGCAATAACACCTGGTCAATCTCTGGTTTTGTATGATGAACAAGGATATGTCCTTGCGGGAGGCATAATCAAGAAAAAAGCGGATTAGACTTTCATTATTCTAATCTAATTACGATATTTGCAACGTTTGAGTCAAGGTAATAATTATAAAACCTGCTTTTTGAAAGCATAATACTTACGGAGGTAAGTCTTCGAACGCAAATTTGGAACAAACGGATCACTTAACGCAAGAGTTCTTCTTCTTAATCAAAGCTACGAACCCCTCACAATCTGCAATGTAAAAAAGGCAATCGTACTTATTTTTCTTGGTAAAGCTGAATTAGTTGTCAACAATGAAAAAAAAGAGGTTCATTCAGTTTCAAAGTCATATCCTTGGCCTAGCGTTGTTCGTTTGAATGATTACATAAAAGTTCCTTACAAGAAAATTATTCTTACCAGAAGAAACATTTTAAAACGCGATGGACACAAATGTGCATATTGCGGCAGAGCTGATTTGCCTTTGACAATTGACCATATTATTCCAAGATCAAAAGGAGGGGATGATAGCTGGGAAAATTTAGTAGCAGCCTGTCTTCCTTGTAATAACCGAAAGGGCAATAGAACTCCTGAAGAAGCAAAACTTAAAATGAAAATCAAACCTTATGCACCTAATCATATCATGTTTATCCGTAATAATGCGGGACGTTTGGAAGACACCTGGAAACAGTATCTATTCCAATCGTAATCTCAATTAATTTTTCATTATTTTTGCACATCAAATTAATTATTCAATAAAGTCCTCGGCTTATGGCAAAGAAAAGAATACTTAGCGGTATGCGTCCAACCGGTAAAATGCATTTAGGCAATTATGTCGGCGCGCTCGAAAATTGGATCAAGTTGCAAGATGAATATCAGAACTATCATCTTGTAGCAGATTACCATGTTTTAACAACTGATTTATCCACTGAAGAAATTTATTCTAACACAATTGAAATGGTGACTGATTGGCTCGCTGCCGGTTTAGATCCGGAAAAATCACCGATTTTCCGTCAATCCCAAATAAAAGAACATACGGAGTTGTTCTTAATCTTTTCTATGTTGATTACTAAAGCACGGCTCGAACGTAATCCAACCTTGAAAGAACAAGTGCGTGATCTGAATATAGAAAATTTGGTTTACGGGCATCTAGGTTACCCAGTTCTGCAAGCGGCAGATATCTTGTTGTATAAAGGTGAAGTGGTTCCTGTTGGTGAAGATCAATTGCCTCACATTGAAATTACACGCGAGATTGCTAGAAAGTTTAATACTCAATATGCTCTGGATAATCCCGTATTTCCTGAACCTGAAGGAATGATAACTAACTTTGCACGTTTACCTGGACTTGATGGTCAGAGGATGAGCAAATCGGCTGGAAATACGATTTATCTTTCTGATCATCCGGATGTAATTATTCAAAAACTTCGTAAAGCAGTTACTGATCCACAAAAATTAAGAAAGAACGATCCCGGCAGACCGGAAGTATGTTTAGTTTTTACGTATCATAAAAAATTTAATCCGGGTGAAATTCCGGAAATAGATACAAATTGTAGAAGCGGTGCTCTTGGATGCGTTGATTG
>JAKAKD010000072.1 GCA_021824635.1 Bacteroidota bacterium
GGTGTTTACGGCGGTAAAGGTTCAGAAGCTCACAAAGCCGCTGTTACTGGCGATACCGTTGGAGATCCTTTGAAAGATACAGCCGGACCGGCAATCAATCCTTTAATTAAAGTTATGAATATGGTAAGCTTGCTTACATTAGGAATGATTTTGAATTTCGGTCTTGTTGCACCTCAATCTGGTTCTATTGTAATTGGTATTATTGCCATTGTCATTTGTTTTGTTGCTATTGGATGGGCTGTTTGGCAAAGCAAACGCGAAAGCGGCGATTTTGGAGTTGAGGAAGCACAATAAATTCTGCAAATTATTTCTGAGATTTATTAACAGCCCGTATTATGCGGGCTGTTTTTATTTTAAATTAAAGCGGAACGCCAAATGTATAACGAACTGAAAGAAACAAAATAAGGGCACCAATAAGTGCAAGATTTTTTTCGAAGTTTATTCTTTCTGTTATCTTTTGCATCGGATCTTGAATTGACCAGTACCCATGCATCATAAATGTAGTTGGAAGTAAAAATGCAATTAGAATTATTGATCCCGCTGTTACATGAAAATTAAAGATGTAGCTTAAACCTCCTGCCAATAACATCAATCCGGTAAAAGGAACAGCGAGTTTTGCCATTGGAACATTTTTACTCTTAGCATATCCGGTCATCATTTCCATTTTACTAAGATGATTGAAACCGGCAATAATAAAGTAGCCGCCGAATAATATTCTGCCAATGATATTTAGGTATTCCATTTTGAAACCTCCAAATCATCTGTGAATAATTTATTGATTTAATACTTACTTAAATAGATACCTCACATTAATTACCGAAAAACATTTCCAACTGCAAGAAGAATTATTATGGGAAAAGATCGGGCGGGATGGACTTAAAGACGGGAAGTAAGAGTTTAGAGGTGAAAAATGATTTGAATTGATGACAATTTTCTTCTAAGTTGCAACTAGATGGTTTACTCCGTGTTCCCATATAATCAAACTGTTGCGTAACCATTTAATGCAAGGCATCATTATTCCAAAAAAAATATTGTGGAATGAAAAATGAAACAGTGGTATGAAGCATTGTTTGAGAATTACGGATTAAAATATGACAAGGAAATCTTCACTCAAGGTACTATTGGTGAATGTGATTTTATTGAGAAAGAAATAGGTGATAATAAACAAACCAGAATTTTGGATATCGGATGCGGCACTGGGCGGCATACAATTGAATTATCAAAACGCGGTTACGATGTAACCGGAGTTGATTTATTGGAATCACAATTAAAGCAGCAAAAGAAAAAGCATTAGAAAACAATTTGAATATTGATTTTCAAAAGCAGGATGCAAGAGCATTAACATTCTCTAATGAATTTGATCTGGTATTTATGCTTTGTGAAGGCGCGTTTCCGCTTATGGAAACAGATGAAATGAATTATCAAATTCTTCAAAACGCCGCAAAAGCATTGAAGTATAGCGGTAAACTTATTTTCACAACATTAAATGGTCTGTTTCCGTTGTTTCATTCAGTCAAAGAATTTCTGGCGAACTCAACAGAAGCTGGAAATGCAGCATACGAAAATAACTCATTCGATTTAATGACTTTTCGCGAATACAGCAGGACTACCGCCGAAGACGATTCCGGTAACAAAATAGAATTGAATTGCAATGAGAGATACTATGTGCCGTCAGAAATCACTTGGTTATTAAAGTCGCTTGATTTTAGAACTATCAACATTTACGGCGCAAAACTTGGTGCATTTAGTAGAAATGATAAACTAACAACCGAAGACTTTGAAATGCTGGTTGTTGCAAATAAATAAAAATATGAAGTTTTATTACATCTGCTTCATCTGAATAATAACGTAAGAACGGTAGTAATAGATGACTTAATAACAATATTGTTAACTGCTTTTGTGAGGTAATAATATGAAACTCTTCACGTTAGTCATTCTGATTTTAATCCTTTTCAAAGTTGAGATAATAGCCCAATTTTCTATTGATAATTTCTTCGACGGTTCTTTTAACCGAACTTATACTTCAGTCAAAGATAGTCTTGCAGAAAAGAAGATTACAGAAAAGAATGCGATGGGTATAAAGACTATAATGTATTACGATTATTATGAACCGCTTTCAATTCAAGTTGGATACATGTTTAAGGAGGATGGTAATTTAATGGGGAGAATAATTGGCAATGGAAAAGAAGATGAAGAGAGTGCGAATAAACTTTTCGATATTTTTAAGAAACTTCTGATTGAAAAATTCGGTTCAATATACACAAGCAACAGTATGCTTGGAGTAACTATGCTGTCCTGGACCGGAAATGATCGTTATTCTGTAATGTTATCAAAAAAGGGTGAGGGGACTATGATGATGTTAATGAAGAAACAGAAAAAATAACAGAGATCATAAAAAAAAGGTGGACCCAATGGAAAATTGTGTTAATCATCCTCAAAAAAAAGCAATTTCTATCTGCCACAGTTGCGGTCAGCATTATTGTGAATTGTGCCTGGATGCCGGGAATGAATATTATTATTGTAAAAAGGCAGAATGCCAGGAGCTTTTAAGAAAAGAATTACCAATTCAATTATTATCACCGGAAATTATCTGTCCAAATTGCTCAAATAATATTGAGCTTTCAGATACTGAAAGAAGTTCTAGAAAATTTCATTGTCCGGAATGCGAGTCATTTATTGATTTTACTTTTGATCCGCCCAAAATATTAAACCGGGAAAACTATGTGGAATTGCTTTCTTCTTTAAATCAAGGTGATATCGCGTTAATAAAATCTATACTGGATGATGGATTAATAGATTATTATGTACTGGGTGAAAATTTTTTGAATGTTGATCCGTTAATACAGCCGGCTAAATTCTATGTAAATGGAACTCAGCTTGAAGAAGCGAAAGGATTACTAAAAGATTTTGAATTACACATTTTTGGCGCATCGGATAGACATGATTTAGACAAATAAAAAAAATTAATAATTATTTAAAAGATTATTTATTTCTTTGCAGCAGGCGCCGGCGCAGATGCCGGTTTTGGCGAGTTCTTTTCCAAATATTCTTTTACTGCAACAAATTGTTTCTCATCCATATGTTTTGCCGATGCCTTTAGAAGTTTTACAAAAGCTTCAATTTCTTCAGAACTACCCGGATAACCGATATTAGAATTTTTATCCATCACATTCGAATCGGCAAGTTTTTTACCGCTCTCATCAAGAAAAAGATAGAAAGGCAAACCGGATTTTTCTCCTCCTAATTTATTCATTATCTCTATTCCGCCGGGATTTTCTAATAAAGCAATTTTATCGCCTCTCTCCTGAACATCTAAATGAGTAATAACATAATTCTCTTCAGATTTGGAAATAGTATTGAAATAAATCTATTACCATTATACAAAACCCGGATGGAAGGTTCAAATTACAATATCAACAAAATTAAAGAGCACCTTTACCGCATGAACATGTGGTTTTTCAATTTACACAGAACTCTTGCAACAATGCCTCGTCTCAATTAGTGAAAGCAGAAAAAAGTTACATACTGTGAATTACAAATAAACAATTCACTAACAAAAAAAAGAGGCATGCCATGAAAACAAGATTACTATTTGCCGTTGTTATAGTAACAACAATTCTATTTAATCCGGTTTTGTTTGCCGGAGAGAATAAGAACGTACCAGCCGCAAATACATATGAGGCAATTGAATTGAACCGCCTTATTGGTCTGGCATCTGATAATGTAGGATTAAAAGTAAGCTGCGCTTTTAATCTTGGCGAAATGAAATCTCAGAAAGCAGTAATTCCTTTAATTGCTATGCTGCGCGACGGAAAAACCGATGAAGAAAGAATAATTGCCGCACTCTCCTTAATGAAGATCAGAAATGCACAAGGAGTTTATATGGTAAGCAGGGCGGCAAAATTTAATAATAACGAGCGCGTAAGATATATCTGCGAAAAATTTTATAACGGATATCTATTGGAAAAAGAGAATAGTAAAACTACAGATGCAGTTGCAAGTTTGTAATCGTTCATTAATAAATGGGTTTGAAAAGTAGAATAATTTTTCACGAGGCATAAGGGGAGAAAGGGCCCCGAAACTTTCGATGCATATTTTGCCTCTCACTTAACCTCTTCGGATTGTTACATAGCCGGAGAGGTTTTTTTATTCTCCCATTGACTTACAACTCAATATCTATTCTGGAGTTATTTCGGTAAATTTGATGCGGAAATATATTTTTAAAATTTTTTTTTCAAATTAAGGATGCGGATTAATGTACGAATACCAGATAAATAACAGTTTCTTTGCGCAGGTTCCGGGAATGATGGAAGCAATTTGTGAAGAGGAACTGAAAGAATTAGGGGCAGTGAATACAAAAGTAGCTTACAGAGGCGTTTATTTTGAAGCCGATCCCGAAGCTCTATATAGAATCAATTATACATCGCGCATGATATCGCGCGTTCTTGCGCCGTTGCTTACTTTTCAATGTCCTAATACGAACGTACTGATTAAGACTGCGGGGAAAATTAAATGGGAAGAATTTTTCTCGGTTGATAAAACATTTGCAATTACAGCATCGGTGGCTAAAAGTCAGATAACAAATTCGCTCTATGCATCGCAATGTTTGAAGGACGGAATCGCGGATTATTTTAGAAAAGTTAGCAACGGAATTCGTCCCGATGTTAATACTGTTAATCCCGATGTAAGAATAAATCTTCACATCGAAAAGGATGTGGCGGTTGTAAGTTTAGACACTTCCGGTGAATCACTTCATAAGAGAGGATATAGATTGCTGGCGGGCGAAGCGCCGATGCAGGAAACTCTTGCCGCTGCTATTATCAGATTAAGCAGATGGGACGGTCAGAATCCTTTATGGGATTGTATGTGCGGTTCCGGGACAATTCTTTGCGAAGCGTTAATGCATTATTGCAGAATACCCGCTCAGAAGCTGCGGACAAATTTTGGATTTTTCTATCTGCCGGATTTCAAAAAAGAGATCTGGGAAAAATTGAAATCCGAATGCGATTCAAAGATGCGTCCTCTTCCAAAAGGATTAATAAGCGGAAGCGATAAATCTCAGAGAATCATTCCCGTTGCAGAAGAAAATTTATCCAGATTGCCATTTTCAGAAAATGTTGAACTATCCGGTCAGCCGTTTCAGCATGTTAAACAATTTGAGAACGGAACATTAATTACAAATCCTCCTTACGGAATACGGATGGGAGATTTTGAAGAAGTAAAAAAACTCTATACCGAACTCGGAGATTTTATAAAGCAGAAATGTAAAGGGACAACGGCATTTATTTACACGGGAGATCCGGTATTGAGAAAATCAATCGGTCTAAAAACGAGCAGAAGAATTCCGCTTGTAAATGGAAAGCTTGAAGGCGTGCTTGTTCAGATTGACAGTTATGAAGGAAGTAAAAAAAAATATTACGCAGAGTATAAAGCAGAAGAAGAGTTATTGAAAAAGAAACCCGAACAGGATAATGAAGGGGTGCATTAAAAAAGATATTGCAAATGAATTCATTTAAATTTAGTTTGTAATAAAAATAAAACATTTTACCTTATAACATACTGCAATAATATGGGGCTAATAAGGGGTCATAGTGCCGAGCATTTATAATTTGAGGGGAAATAAACAAATTCCATAAATGCCGGCATTGCAGAAACAAAATTCTTTTATTCCCAATGATTATTTGAATGCGGTAAAGATTAAATTATTATTGGCGCCGCATGGTTGGAAAACAATTCCGGCTTAATAGATTTGTCCTATCTACAAAAAAATAGTTCAAAATTCTCATATAAGAATACCATTGGTATCTCCGTTTCATTTATTATAAATACGTTTCTCCGTGCAGTTATAATTTCTAAAGAGCTATTTGTTAGCTATTAGCCGTTAGCTGTAAGCTGTTAGATCGCGGGGATCGCGGAATATTTTGACTGCAAATTATTGACAGAATGCGGTCCCTGCATTTTTTGAATGAGTAATAAGAAAATTAGCGGGTTAATTAATAGTTATATGCTTAATCAGTAGTAGGCATTTATAAAGTAAATGAGGTTTTCAATATGAGATTAACGAAACTGAAAGTGAGAAATTTTCGTTGTTACAAGGCTGAAACTAGTTTTTTAATTGATGACTTAACAGCGATAATCGGAAAGAATGATATTGGTAAATCAACTCTACTCGAAGCATTGGATAGCTTTTTTAATGATAAGGTTGACCAAAGTGATTTATCCAACAATGCAGACACTAATTCAATAGAATTGACTTGCTATTTTGAAGGCATCCCCACCCAGATTGTATTGGATACCACTGTTCCTACTTCACCGAACGAAGAAGGAATATTAAACATTGAAAATCAACTAGAAGTTAAAAAAGTATTCACATTTGCTGCAAAGAAATCATCCGCAATATATTTAGTTGCAAATTATCCAGATGATACCCGTTTAGCAAATTTACTAAGTATGAAAAATACACCTCTAAAAAATTATGCCGAAGAATTAGGAGTTGATCTGGAAGGACTCAATAAAACAAAAAATCCGCCTATCAGAGAAAGAATAAGAAATCATATTGGTGGTGGAAGGTCAGTAAAAGAATTTAAGGTGGATGGGAATGTTGATAACGAAGACAATCTAAAAGCAATCTGGAGTTCATTGAAAAAATTATTACCAGTATTCTCATTATTTAAAGTAGATAAGTCTCTCGATGATAAAGATGGTGATATACAAGACCCAATGAAAGTTGCAATTAATGAAGCCTTGGCATTACCTGAAATACAAACTTTGCTTGAACAAGTCGAAACAAAAGTTAAAGAAGCTTCAACTGATGTTGCTGATAGAACCATTGAAAAACTAAAAGATTTTGATGAAACAATTTCTGAAAGGCTTAAATCTGATTTTTCTAAAACGCCCACATACAACAAAATATTTGATTTGACTCTATTAAATGAGAACAATATTCCTCTTAACAAACGTGGAAGCGGAATTAGAAGATTAGTCCTATTAAGTTTTTTTCAAGCTCAAGCTGAAAAGAGGAAAGCAGAAGCTAGCGCACCTTCAATTATTTATGCAATTGAAGAACCTGAAACATCACAACATCCAAATCATCAGAAATTATTAATCGAATCATTAGTTAAATTAAGCAATCGTCCAAATGTTCAAGTTCTTTTTAGCACCCATAGTGCAAATCTTGTTAGAGAAATACCAATTCATTCATTAAGATATATTTCATTAGATGATAATGGAAATATTGTAATTGAAAATGGTAAAAATCCAGATGGCTCAGATAATGACACAGTGATTGGAAAAATCATAAAGACACTTGGAATACTTCCAAACCCAACAGATAGAGTGAAAGTTCTTTTATACGTTGAAGGTAATCACGATGTTGAAGCGTTAAAAAGGTATAGCCATATTTTGAATGCCGATAATCATGCAATAATAGACCTTACGACTACGATAGAAGTTGGTTATGTAATTACTGGTGGTTCGGCTTTGAAACACTATATAAAACATAAACACCTTGAAGGACTTGGTAAGCCAGCGGTTCATATTTATGACAATGATGTTGCAGAATATAGAACTGCTGTAAATAGAATAAATGGCGAAAACAATCCGAACAAGAAAGCCTTTAATACTACAAAATTGGAGCTAGAAAATTATTTACATCACGAAGCAATCGTAGAAGCCTATACGGAAACCGGAATAAATAATCTAACGCTTGACCCAATTACAGACACAAGAGATGTCCCGCTTTATGTTGCAGAAAAATTATACAACAGAGATGGTGAAGATTGGACAACATTGCCTTCTGAAGATCAAAAAGATAAAGCGAGTGATAAAAAGAAATTACTAAATACAAAAGCAGTTGAAAAAATGACTCTTGCTAGGATCAGAGAAAGAGGTGCGTATGATGAACTTATTCTCTGGTTTAATACAATAAAACAATTTACCAATTAACGTAGTTGGAAGCTTTTTATTAAATAATATTAAAACGCATATAACAAGCTAATCAAGCGGACGCCGTATTCGCATTTGGCAATTTTGTAATTATTGGCTTTGTAATTCCGTGTAGTGTTGCTTTGTAAAGTAGTTCGGTTAAATAAATTTTTTAATAACTAAAAAGTAGTTGCTTCTATTCGGCATTCTTGTTTTGGGCTGCCTACCTTCGGTA
>JAKAKD010000047.1 GCA_021824635.1 Bacteroidota bacterium
GATTTGAATGAACCGACAACATTAGATAAGCTAATTGTTTTGTTTCGTAGAGACGAGGCATGCCTCGTCTCTACCAATGAACTAATAACTATTATTCCATGTATGTGATTTGGCATAACAATAAAATAATCCAATTGCACATCTGGAAAATGTTCCGGAATTTCGGACCAACATTTATTCGTTATAAATCCTAGTTCATTAAATTTCATTTCTTCATTAACAATTCTTCCGAACCATTCAATATGCTTTTTAGTATTAACAGTTATGTAATACCACCATGGATTTGAGTAGTCCCATTCACTTAATCGTGCAGATTCAATTCTGTAAGTATTTTTAAATTTTGTCATTTAAGATAAAGGCCACACCTATTAATACGAAACATTTTTTTGTAGAGACGGGGCATGCCCCGTCTCTACAAATAATTTTTATACGTCAGATGTAATCTCATCACTTTGAAATATTTTTGAGTACTACAAATAAACTCACAGCCGCCACTACTAAATAGATAACAGTATTTAAGTAATCCCCAAAGATTAAGCTGCCGATACCAAACAATGACGAATAAACAAGAACAACACCGAGAAACCAATTCAAAAACATTCTCGCAAAACCGGTATCACTTTTAACTTCCGGCATTAGTACAGAAATCTTTTTCCATAAAACTCCGCCCGGATGAACAGTCCGGTAAAATTCTTTCAACTTTTCTTCGTCAGTCGGTTTAGTAAGAAATGTTACAACAAGCCATACTATTGTTGTTGCAAAAACCAGATAATAAAGAGAGAGCGGGAATGAAATACCAAAATATTTTACTATAGGTAACGCAACAAAAGGAGTGAGCATTGCGGATATTTCCGACCAGGCATTAATGCGCCACCAATACCATCTAAGAATTAAAACTAATCCAAGACCTGCACCGCATTCAAGAATAAATTCCCACGCGCCGGAAATTCTATTTACATAAAGAGTAACAACCACAGAGACAAGCATCAGCACAATCGTAATTATGCGGGAAGCGGCAACGTAATGTTTTTCATCTTTGTTTTGTTTTATAAATCTTCTATACAAATCATTAAGTAAGTAAGAAGAACCCCAATTTAACTGTGTAGAAATAGTACTCATATAAGCGGCAAAGAACGCTGCAACTAACAATCCTTTTAAGCCTGTGGGAAGAAAATCGCGCATCGCATATATGTAGCCCATTCTCGCCTGATCAGCAGGCAAGTTTGGATATAAGACCATTGCAGACAAACCAACAATTATCCATGGCCAAGGGCGTAATGCATAATGCGTAATTTGAAAGAAGAATGTTCCCAATAGCGCATGCTTTTCATTTTTCGCACTCATCATTCTTTGCGCAACATAACCGCCGCCGCCGGGTTCTGCGCCGGGATACCACGACGCCCACCACTGTATTCCTACATAAGCAAGAAATGAAACAGTTGTAAGAGCAAATGTAGAACCGAGTGTTGATACATCGGATGAAATGTGCGGGAAGAAATCGAAAACAAATTTTGGAAGTTTTGCATGAAGACCTGCAACACCTCCAACTTGCGGAGAGTTAACAACAAGAATTGCAAGAATGATGCATCCAATCATAGCAAAGACGAACTGGAACGCATCGGTTACAACCACGCCCCACAATCCGCTCATTGCAGAATAAATTGCAACTATTATCATTATTCCAAAAACATAAATTATAGCAATGTCCTCTTGAATTCCGAACATTCCGACTAGAATAGAAATCATAGCACGGTTAACCCAGCCGATAATTATGACATCCATAAAAAGTCCAAGATAGAGCGCTCTAAATCCGCGTAAAAATTTTGCCGGTTTGCCTCCGTAACGAATCTCTGCAAATTCTACTTCAGTCATTATTCCAGCACGGCGCCAAAGTTTTGCAAAGAAGAAGACGGTAAGCAATCCTCCAAAGACAAAGTTCCACCAAATCCAGTTGCCTGCAATTCCGTTTTTAACAACAAGCTCTGTAACGGCTAGCGGTGTATCTGCGGCAAATGTTGTAGCAACCATAGAAAGCCCAACAAGGTACCAAGGTAAATTTCTTCCGCTCAGGAAAAATTCTTGCGTGCTTTTACCTGCCCGTTTGGAATAATAGATTGCAATTCCAAAACTAAAAATGAAATAGATAAGGATTATTGCATAATCAATGATTTGCACTTTATAAGTCCTTAAAATTTTAATGACAATTTGAGAATCTTGTAAATATGAAGCAAGTAGAGCATTGACATTTTTATGATTTACAATCATAGCTGCAATTCATAATTTCCTTTAGAAAAAAAGGAGTTAAGATGAAGCGAGTAGCAACAGGAAAAACACTTTTTTTTATCTTCCCTATCGTCAAACTTTTTTTACATCTGTACACGAATATATTTGCGGGTTACGGAATTTTTAGAGATGAGCTTTATTATGTTGCTTGCAGCAAACGTTTGGCGTTCGGTTATGTTGATGAACCGCCGTTTTCAATTTGGATTTTATCGTTTGTTAGAAATTTAATTGGTGATTCTGTATTTGCTCTTAGACTAGTTCCCGCAATTGTTGGAGCTCTAACAATATTTATTGTTGCCTTAATAACAAAAAAATTAGGCGGAGGTAAATCAGCAATTATAATAGCCTCAACATGCGCGCTTCTAGCGCCGATTAATATCGGGATGAATAGTTATTTTTCTATGAATACGTTTGATCACTTTTTCTGGGCAGTGGGATTCTTATTTGTTTTAAAGATAATTCAAGAAGATAAATTGACAAACTGGATAATTCTCGGTGTCATCATCGGTTTCGGTATGCTGAATAAAATAAGCATGGGATGGTTTGCATTTGGATTTTTTATCGGCTTGCTTGCATCCTCTATGAGAAAGAGAATTTTATCGAAAGACTTTTTCCTTTTGGTAACAATTTCACTTTTGCTTTTCCTTCCTTATATAATTTGGAATTTTCAAAATGAATTTGCCTCAATTGAATTTATACGGAATGCACTTGCACATAAGTACAACGGAATTACAAGGTGGGATTTTGTTTCCGGGTTGTTTCTTATTATGAATCCGGCATCAATTCCAATTTGGATTGGAGGACTATACTTTTTCTTCTTAAACGAAGGAAACGAGAAATACAAAATTCTTGGTGCAATTTTTCTTGTCTCCTTCTTAGTCTTATTTATCAATGGACATAACAAATCGGAATATCTTGCGCCTGCATTTTATATTTTGTTCGCCGGCGGCGGAGTAATGTTTGAGAAACTAAACGCTAATAAGGTTTGGTATTGGATTCAACAAATTGATTTATCATTCGTAATAATTATAGGAATTATTATTCTGCCTTTTGCAATTCCAATTTTGTCTGTCGACAATTTTATAAAATATCAGAATATAATCGGTATTGCGCCTCAATCATCCGAAAGACATCAGCTTTCTGAGCTTCCTCAATTTTACGCCGATATGTTTGGCTGGGAAAATATGGCACGTTCGGTTTCCGAAGTTTATCAAAGACTTTCAGATGACGAAAAGAAAAATACAGTCATTTACGGAAACAACTATGGACGTGCCGGCGCTATTGAATATTATTCCCACAAATATTCATTACCGGAAAAGGCAATAAGTATGCATAACAATTTTTGGATTTGGGGTTATGAAAATAAATCAATAAAAACGATGATTGTAATCGGAGAAGAAAGGGATCATCTGATCCAAAACTTTGATGAAGTAATAGCAGCAGGTAGAATTGTATCACCGCACGCGATTCCTTACGAAAATAATTTAACTATCTGGATTTGCCGCGGTCCAAAATTTGATTTTGAAAAACTATGGCATGCCGAAAAGAAATTCATTTAAATATTTGGGTCTGACATACTAATGATGTCAAACCCCGTTGAAAATTTTATAAATTCTTCTTCCAGAACTCCAGCATTTTATTATAGAGATGAATCTGCGCCGGGCGGTCTGCTATTCCGTGCTGACGCATCGGATAAATCATCAGATCGAACATGATATTTGCTTTGATCAGTTCATCCATAAACGCATATGCATTTTGAATATGAACGTTGTCATCGTATGTTCCGTGAACAATCATTAATCTGCCGTGCAGATTTTTAGCTCTCTTAATCAGAGATGTTGCTTCATAACCTTCCGGATTTACTTCGGGAGTTTTCATAACAGATTCGCCGAACTTTGAATCATAAAAACGCCAATCGGTTACAGCGGCAACAGCAATACCGGCTTTAAATTCTTTTGAGTTTGTCATTGCGTTCAAAGTGAAAGTTCCGCCTCCGCTCCATCCCCAAACTCCAACTCGTGATGAATCAATGTACGTTTGATTCTTAAACCATTTTACTCCGTCTACAAGATCATTTAATTCAACAATACTGCCGAGATGCAGATTAGCAAGATTTTCAAGTTTCTTACTTATCGCGGCAGAAATCCGAGGATCAATCATTGCAACTAAAAATCCGTTATCAAGAAGCACTTGATCAAAATAGATTGAAGTGCGCCATCTATTTAAAACTTGCGGTGCCGATGGACCTCCGTAAACATAAACTATCAGCGGATATTTTTTATTCGGATCGAAATCTTTCGGTTTCATTATTTCCGCGGGAAGAGGAAATCCGTCTCGCGCGGGAACCGTGAACTGTTCCGGTCTCTGCAGATCAAGAGAAGCGAGTTTATCCGCATCGTAACTACCTATCTGTTTAATAAATTTACCGTCGTTTCTATAAAGAGAAAGTACCGGCGGAGTTTTGATATTGGAATATGTATCGAGATAATATTTTGTATCGGGACCGAAATTGATTGCATGCGTTCCTTCTTCAACGGAAAGGCGTTTCATTCCGGTACCGTCAAAATTAATTCTGTAAAGATCTTTTTCCGTAGCGGATTTTTCCTGCGCAGTGAAATAGATGATCTGATTTTTATCGTCAATCGCGCTGATAGATTTGCGCACCCAGAATGCCGAGCCGCCGCTTGCAACCACAGCCCAATTCCCTTTTGTAACCTGATTTATCAAACTACCATCAATTGCGTATCTGTAAATGTGTGCGTAACCGCTCCGTTCGGAGACCCATAAAAATTCTTTTCCGTTTTCAACGAAATGGAGATCGTCTGAAATATTAACCCAGCACGGATCTGTCTCTTTCAGAATCGGTTTTATCTTTCCGGTTGAACGATCAGCTAAAAATAGATCGAGTTCATTCTGCATTCTGTTCATTGTTTGAACCGCAACTTGCTTGCTGCCAGGCAGCCAATTAACACGGATAATATATTCGTACGGACTGTTTGAGAAATCCAACCAGGTTGTTTTTGAGTTTTCTATCTCTGCAACACCAACTTTAACAATCGGATTTGTGCCGCCAGTTTTGGGATAACGTTGTTTAATCACATTTGGAACAGCTGGTTTAAAATCGGAATAATACATTATGCTAACGGGAGATTCATCGGTCTGTAAATAGGCAATCGCTTTCGAATCATTCGACCACCAATAAGCAATATCTGCGCGTCCAAAAACTTCTTCCCAATAAACCCATGAAAGTGTTCCGTTCAATATTGTTTCTGAACCGTCGTTGGTAAGAGCTTTTTCATTTTTATTCTTGATGTCGTAGAAATAAATATTATTTGAGCGAACGTAAGCAAGTTTCTCTCCGTCAGGAGAGAAATTAACATTCTTTTCTTCCTCTTTAGTATTTGTAACCCGCTCGAACGAAGCGTCCTTTATATTAAGAAGGAAAATATCTCCGCCAAAAATGTAAAATCCTTTCTCGCCATTTTTATCAAATGCATTTGGTGCATTTGGCAATGAAACAACAGGAGGAGTTTTTTCTCCAAGAAAATTTTTTAAACTCTCAATTGCTTTTTTCATATCCAGAATCGGTTTAGAGACTGCCGTTGCCGGATCTAATAATTCGATTGTTCTTTCTTCTGCCGTTTTTTTTAAATCAATCATCATTGCCGAACCGTTATTCAGCCACTGAACATTTGGCAGACGGGTCATCATTACCGATTCGGGAGAATATCTCCATTCAATCGAAAGTTTTTCCTTCTCATGTGCAAAAGTGAAAAGAGAGAAAAGTGTTACTAAGAGAATTACCTTTGTGATTATTCGATTGCTAAACATTTTCATTCTTTTCTCAATTAAATTATTTATCTAACCGGTACCGGCCAAACAGGAAGACTCTCATGCCCTTCTTCATCTACCGACTGAACCGCAAAGAAGTAATTATCTTTTGAGTAAGGCAATGTAATTTCGGTTTTATCTGTAAAGAATTTTTTCTCCCAAAGAGGCTGATATGTCTCGCGCATCATAATAAAATATCCGTGCGGAGCTTTACCTTGCGGAGTTTTCCATTTTAGTGTTGTCGAATTTGTCATTCCGCTAACAACTATTCCTACATTTTGCGGAACTTGCGGCGCTGAAGCTAAATTTGCAAGTACGGCAAGATTAGCGGATGTTATTTTCCTAGCATATTCAAAATCTTCAAATTCTGGAAGATCACCATATTTAATTCCGTTCTCTTCGCGTATGTTTTGATGCTGGTGATCATAATTTTCATTCATCTCACAGAAACGTACTGCTGTAAATCCTTCGCGGTTAAACGGAGTATGGTCTCCGCCTCTCAGAAATCTATCATTGCGGTAAACAAGTTTTACTTCAAGCTGATCAACGTAACGTTCGCCGACTTCTTTTATATAACGTGCAAGCTGTCTTGAGCTGCCGTCGTTTTCAGCATTTGTAGATTGACGAATTTTTCTCATCTCGTCGGTTTCTAACAATGGAATTCCTTCACTAAAGACACGCACTTGCATATTATCGTTGAGGTTTGTTTCGCTTGAATGACTGTTGCTTATCATATCATTGTTGAGCATGGCAACAACTTCCCAATTTTGTTCTTTGGCTTTCTTTGCAAGAAAGGTTGAGCCGTAAAGTCCTTGCTCTTCTCCGGAGACAGCTACAAAAATTATTGTGGATGGAAAGCTGCGTTTACTCATAATGCGAGCCAATTCTAAAACTGCGGAGACTCCGGAAGCATCGTCATTAGCACCAGGCGCCAAGCCTGTTGAATCGTTTGCTTCACTGTTGCGGGAATCGAGATGACCGCTTACAATAAAAATTCTTTTATCATTTATATCAGTTCCTTTAAGTGTAGCCATTACATTAGTCAACAAAGCTTTTCTAACAAGTCTTCTCCCATCGGGTTCAAGTGTTAGCGAATCTAATTTGACATCCAGCCTTCCGTTGGACTCTTTAGAAAATTTTTCAAATTCGCTTTTAACCCAATTGCATGCGGCGCCAATTCCTTTTTCTTTATCCCCGCGTGTACTTAGTGTATGGCGAGTACCAAAGCTCACCATCTTTCGTACATTGCTTTCTAGATTTGCCGATGAGACTTCCTTTATCATTTCTGATATTTTAGCATCACGAATGATTGAGTTTGTCTGTGCGTACATTATCTTTATAGAAGACAAAAGAATTACGACAATAATAAATAGTTTGTAAAAGTTTTTCATTTCCTCTCCTTATTTTGTTGGGAAGTTACCATTAGAATTTAATTACAAAATACGGCGATTTTGATTTGAAGAAAAGCATTAATGTTATTTTCCTCTTAATCTCTTTTAGAAAAAAGTAACCTTGGTTTAAAACAAAAGACCCCGATCTAAGTCGGGGGTCTTTTGTTAGAAGAAAATTTCTACCGGGGAATTAGCCGATGACTTTTACTTCCTGAGCCTGTGGTCCTTTTTGACCTTGGGTAACTGTAAATTCAACTTTCTGACCTTCTTGAAGTGAACGGTATCCGTCACTAACAATAGCTTGAAAATGAACAAAAACATCATCTCCGCCTTCGCGAGAAATGAACCCAAAACCTTTAGAACTATTAAACCACTTTACGGTTCCAGTAACTTTGTCTGACATCTTAAAGATGCTCCTACAAAAATTGAAAAAATAAATTAATTAAACAGAGCATCTGAAAACTTTTGGTAATTATTAAATCATCAAAACAAAATTGCTCTATAAAAAGGGATTTTCAATTTATATCGTAATTCCCTCGCTCCGCGGGCAAGGCTCGAACTTGCAACCCTGCGGTTAACAGCCGCATGCTCTACCATTGAGCTACCGCGGAATATTTCAAAGCTTCTTT
>JAKAKD010000086.1 GCA_021824635.1 Bacteroidota bacterium
ATGGACAGGGCAGGCAACGATTCCGCAATTTATCAATTTACTTCCGGTATAGTTGATCCGTTGATGAGTTATGTTGATAACGTTTTCACTCTATTTGTCCAGACGGAATGGCAAGATGATTCATTAGAGGTCATCCACGACAGACTTGCACCGAAAGATCAAGATAGTGCATTGAAATATTATGAAAGCGGATTGAAGAACGGCTGGCTTACAATTAATGAAGTTCGTGAGGCAGAGAATTGGAATGAAGTTCCTTATCCGATGGCAAATATACCCACTGTTAATGTGGGTGGTGCATTAGTAAGCGTAGATACACAAAAACAAATTGGAGTTGAACAACCAAAGAATTCAAATGGAGCAGTGCAATGATACCACAATATCTTAAAGAAGTTACAAAAAACATTAAGCTGATTACAATAAAGAGCGATATCTCGGAACATCTAAAATCAGAAAGAGCAATCGTGCATTATATATCGACACCAGACTTAGACCGACACAGGGATATACTTAATCCCAAAGGAATGGACGATAGTGAATTCGTACAAGCTCCCTCAGTGTGGTATAATCACAATTATAAATACGATCCTAATGCTATGCCGATTGCCAAATCGTTGTGGAGGAAAAAACAAGAAGCTGGAGTTTTAACAAAAACGGTCTTTGCTACAACAGCACAGGCAAACGATGCTTATCTTTTACATTCAGAAGGATTTATAAATACTTGGTCTGTGGGCATTACTCCAAAGTATGATAAAGAAGGAAATGCAGAGAAAGATTCTATTGTCTATGACGAAAAGAAAAAAATAACAACTTGGGAAAAGTGGAAAATGTTTGAATATAGTTCTGCTCCTCTTCCCGCTAATGTTTATGCACAAGATCAGATAAAGGCAATGGGTGAAATAGAACTTGAAAGTGTTGAATATAAAAATTTTGTTCACGAAACCATATTGAGCCATACAATTAATGCTCGGATTGAACAGTTAGAAGGCGAAATGGCTGGACTTAAAATGTTATATGATTTAGTGACTGAGTTATTAAAAAACAAAGAAGTAGTGACAAAAGACGTTGAAGAATTAAAACAATTAATAAAAGAACAAGAAAAACAATTAATAAAAAACATTTCGATAGAGTTGCCAGTCGGCGGATTCTCTGACGATAGAATAAAAACTATTGTTAAGAATGTTGTTGATGGAGGCAGATAAAACGAAAACATATTAATCAACTTAAATCTAAATGGGGAAAACCATGAATGAAGAAATCAAAAAATTCTTAGAGGAACTATTAGCTAAGAACGGCGGGATTATAACCGCAAATGCTTTAGATGAAATTCTAAAGAAATATGGCTCCGGATTAACAGACGAACTCACTAAAAAGTGGGAAGACAAATTCGGACGTATAGAAAAACTTTATACGGCAAAAGACTTAGACAAAAAGAAAGGCGAGTTTAAGAACTTTGCCGAATTTGTAATGGCAGTAAAAGATTACACAAAAGAAGAAAATGTCAATAAGTTAAAAACCTTGCAGACCGATATTCAGGGTGAATATTTAATTCCAGTTGAATATGCTTCGGCATTACTGGATTTCGGGGACGAGTCAAATAGCTTTATGTCAATGGCGACAAAATTTCCATTGAGAGGGAATTCATATTCTACCAATTATTATGTAAGCAAAAACCGCACATCAGCCAATTTTTATGGTGGTATAGTTTCTTACTGGGTAGAAGAGGGAACGGCTCCAACTGCAAGTGATATGAAATTTGGAAAATTAAATTTCCGTTTGCATGATCTTGCAATGTTAATCCCGGCAACAAATGATATGATCGAGGATTCACCGGAATCAATCTCGAACACAATTAATTACGGATTTCAGAAACGTTTGGCTTATGATTTAGAAAACGTTTTCTTAAATGGAACTGGTGTAGGACAACCTTTAGGCGTTTATAATTCCGGTGCTAAAGTTACACAAGCAAAAACAACCGGTCAGACTGCGGCAACAATTACTTCGGACAATTTAATTGCGATGTTGGGACGATTGCCTAAATCATCTCGCAGAAATGCAATTTGGGTTTATGTGGCAGATGCTTTCCCGTCGATTTTGAATATTAAAGTTGGCGCTTCGGATTACCCGGCATTTATACCGGCTGGTGGATTAAGTTCTACCCAAAATCTTGATACAATTCTCGGTCGTCCGGCTTATGAATCCGAACATATTGGAGTTGCATTAGGAACCGAAAAAGATATTCTCTTAGTCGATCCATCTCAATATGGCGTGGCATTCAAAAATACCTTTACGCCGCAAGTTGAGTCCTCTGCTCATCTTTATTTCGATAAAAATCAAACAGCATTTAGATTGGTATTCAGAATAGATGGTGCGCCTTTGTGGGAAACATCGATTACTCCGGCGCAGGGTTCTATAACTAAATCTCCAATCGTAACATTAGCGACAAGAGCATAAGGAGGATATGATGAGACAATTAGTTCAAAACGCACATGTTGTAAGTGCATTAAGTAATACCGCCGTAACTTCAGTTACGCCGAGTTATGTAAGTCTTAAAAATTATCAGCATGTAACTGCTGTAATTTCGTTGAAGACTGCAACCGGTGCGACTGCCGGTGCAATAACTCTAAAACAAGCAACCGCCGTAGCGGGAACATCTGAAAAAGCTCTTAGTTTTTCTTATCAATGGGCAAATACCGATGTTGCTGCTGGCGAGACTTTGACAAAGACGGCAGTAACTTCGGATACTTTTAATAGTGCCGGCGTTGCGGTTAAACAAGAACTTTATGTAATTGAAATTGATACGGATACTTTAGATGTAGATAATTCATTCGATTGCTTCAGAGTAGCTCTTGCGAATATGGCTGCAACAACTGCAACGGTTACATATATTCTTTCACAACCAAGATTCATAGATCAGACTACACATCCGACGTCAAGAACTGATTAATAACTGATTAATAACTGATTAATGAAAGTATTGGTTAAATACTTAAAAGGCGGATTAAGGGGCAGACTTGATATAATGGATTATGGGTCTGCCCATACCGCCGAAAAACACGGTGTTATTAAAATAATCAAACAAGTAAATAAACTTGAAGTGGTGAGAAAAAATGAGTCTGGTAACTTTAGCAAACTATAAAGCATATCTTAAAATTGCAGACGCTTCACAAGATACCAATTTAACCGTGATACAAACTGCGGTTGAAAAACGGGTTAAGAATTTTCTTAATCGTGATTTAGAATCTGCGACTTATACGGATGAATATTATACCGGCAAAGGTTCTAATAAATTAGTATTAAGACAGTATCCCATTACATCCGTTGCTTCAATAAAAAGATACGATGGAATAAGTAGCGGCTCAGAAATATGGACAACTTTAGTAGCTTATACCAACTATGACAGATTAGTATTAGACGCTGAAGCGTGTTATATCTATTTAGATAATGGGCAGTTTGAATGTGGGGTAGATAACAATTATAAGATTACTTATACGGCGGGTTACAGTTCGATTCCAGACGATATCCAAATGGCTTGCAAAGAATTATTGAAAGTTGTTTGGGATAATTCACCGATAAATCAAAATAGACTTGGTTTTCTAAATGCTTCAAGTAATGCCGGTTCTGGTAGTGAAAATCTAAGCATTGACCCGGATATTGAGAATAAAATCTTAAAAAAGATTGAACATTATAAGGCAATTAATGTCTGATGCTATCGAAATACAAAAATGGATGCGTAGTGCTACCGATGCTGTCTGGGACGGTTTCTTTGGTTCTTTGCCAAAGATAATGGACACAATCGGGACAAGAGCTTCTAATTTATTGGCGCAGAGAGGTGTTGTTTGGGCAAAACCATCTGATAGAAAAACAAGTTTAGTGAATGCGATTAAAGGGATAGAAAATTATCTCGATAAAACCGTTAATGCTGAAACTGAAATGTCTATCACAAGAGATATTAAACTTCCTTATGGTAGTTTAGTTGAAGGTGGTGGAGATACTAAAGTAACATCTGGAGTAATTAATAAAATGTATGCTCTTTACCAAGAGACGTTAGATAAAAAATATCTATATGCTTTTGTAAGTTACAAATTCGGGAAGAAAAAAGGTGTAGGAGTGATTGCACGACAAGCCAAACCCTTTATTCAGCCTATTCTTGATATGTATGATGAAGAATCTTTGGCAAGAGACGTTATTCCTTTTGTTGTGGATAGGGTCAGTAGGATTCCGAATATGGAGGTAACGCTTGGCAATAAGTAATGTAAAGAGTGCATTATATACTGATTTACAAACATTAACAACTGCAAATGGTTATTCAACAACCATTAAGACTTTCAGCAAGATGCTGAAACTCCCAAATGAAGTTGATGTAACTAAATGTCCTTTGTTATGCTTTGAGTTAGTAGAATGCCCTCAAAAACCTTTTGATGAAGCCAATAATAGTTTTGACCTTCGGTATTGGATAGTTATTCACGTTGCTTTATCTGGAGCAGATTTAGATGAAACCGGAGATGTTATTGATGCTCTTACAAATATCTACGAAGACTTAGTAGCATTATTTAACAAACAAACAACAACAACTTATAAATTAGACGAAGTTGAAAATACCATTATAGAAAACCTATTTCCTGTTGTGATGAACGAAACAAGGGGATGGGCAATAATACCATTATTAATTAAATACAAATAGGAGTAAAAAATGGCTTTAGGAAAAGATAAGGGTTCAATTACCAAACATGGTGGCGGACTAATTTATGTAAAACGGGTTAGTGATTCCGGCGGTATTTCAACTGGGGCTACTTGGTTGGAAATGCCTTTTATCCAAGAATCAACTTTTGCGGCTAACGGAGCTAATGAAGATATAAAAGACGAGACTGGAGATGTAGTAGCAAACGTAGATACTGATTTCGGGGTTAAACTTACGGGTATCTTCATGCAGTGCGATAAAGACACTTTAGATTTTTTAGCCTCTCATGGAACGTATTCTACAACTGGCGCAAGAAATAACTTTTTCTGTATAATCGCGAAACGAGGGACTCTAAACGGAAAGACACAAGAACTTGCCGGTGCTATTTGTAAAATTAAACCGGGCTTCTCTGATGCAACCGGAACCCGCAGACCTCCGTTTGAAATTACTATGTTGAAAAACACAACCGGTTCTGCTATAACAGTAACTCCGCCTACGGGTAAATTCACGGCTACAACTTTTTCTGTACCGAATAATGAATTTTATAGTTTGGTGGAAACATGATATATGAGATAATCGAGGGGGTAAAAATTCCATTAAATAGGATAACCCCCTATTCAGTTAAGGAATACAAAAAGCTGTTAGAAGAATCGGGAGCCAAAAGCACAGAAACTATAATGGCAACGGTGGACAAAGAACTCCCGAAAGTAATGGAAGACGGTTCTATAACTAAAAGTGCGATTACCGATTTAATGAGTAAAGCATTAAGAGATAATATCATTTCATCTTTAGATGTTTACCTTGACCAAGATTTCTACAAGAAGTGGCTGAATGTAATTTTTGATTGTGATAAAGATAGAGAGAAAATTGAAAAGGAAATCGAAAACTTTTTAGAGCCGTCTTCTAAATTCAGCGTTGATGAATTTATGAGAGGATTCACGGATTTTTTCGTTCGCTTGCGGAGTCCCTCGAATTAACAAATAAAATTCAAGAAGATTTCGCGGGGTTTGATTCTTCTGATGGAGATTATACCTTAAAGAGTTTGATGGGAGAACTGCCCGATTTATACGAAATAGATTATCTCGTTTATTCAGCGAGTTCATCTATAAGTGAACAAAAAGAAATCTGGCAGATGGATTATGTAGAAGTAGCAAAGAGATTGTGTTTCAAAAAGTTTGACAACTGGGTTGAACATAAATACCTCAATAGGGGCTAATGGAAAAAGAGCTTAAAATAAGAGTTGTCTTTGACACAGGTAGAGCAAAAGCCGAAGTAGCAGATTATGCCGAAGGGTCTATTGGTGCTTTAGAGAAAAATCTGCGGAATGCTAAACTCGCAATGAAAGATTTAACTGTTGGCACAGAACAACATACTGCTGCTTTGGTTAAACTCAAAATACTTCAGACGGAAGTAGCCGATGCTTATGGTCGTGGAATTTCTGCGATAAAGAATACAACTGGTGCGAGTGCCAATGCTACTGTTACCTTACAAGCATTAAATTATACCATTAGGGATAGCCCGTACTTTGCGAGAAATTTTGCTCTCGGAATGTCAGCGATAGGCAATAACTTAAATCCGTTGATTGACGGCTTAATAAGGATGAACAAAGAAGCTAAAGAAGGGCAAAATGTTTTTAGTATGCTCGCGGCTTCTATGAAGGGTTCTGCTGGTGTAATTTTCTTCTTTTCGGTATTAGTCTCGGTTATTCAAGCAGTTACTTTTGCGATGGCAAAAAGCAAATCGGCGGCTAAAGAACAAGAAAAATCACTTTCAGATTTAGCGAAAGAACTTAAAAACTTAGAGGAAAAATTAAGAGATGCCAGAGATGAAATGATGAACATTCCGGCAGAAGATTCTGCTGCATCATTTCGAGTGATTACAAAAGCCGTTGAAGAACAGACTAAGGCGTTAGATGAACTAATAAAGAAAGAACAATTTTACAAACAAGTCCAAAGAGGACAAGAGTCTGGCGGGACTACTTTTGCAGATCAGGCTTATGCTGCTTCACAAGTTGCAAGTGCAAAAGAGGGGCAGAAAATAGCAGAAGAACAATTAAAAATTGAAAAAGAAAAGCAACAAGTCTTATTAAAACAAGATGAAACTTTATTAAAGATTAAAAATGCCTATTTCTCTGGCGACAAAGGATTAGTTGCTTCGATATTTGGTGGATTGAGTGAACAAGAACAGTCCAAATTATCAAAGTTTATTAAAGACAACGGTGCAACCTTAGATGCAACTGCAAAAAAATCTTTCCAATATAATTTAGAGTGGATAGAACTTACAAAAGAAAGAGCCAAAGAATTAGGCGACATGTTTGATAAAGTTACGAAACCGCCGAAGGATAAAAAAGACAAAGAATTAGATGTAACAAAATACGGCAGAGAACGTCTTGATGAATTTCAAAAAGAGCGAGATGAAATATTAAGGAAATATAACGATGCAGTAAAAGATATAAATGAAACGTCTGCTTCACAATTGGAAAAAGAAAAAGCGATTAATCTTGCCATTTCTGACAGAGATATATTGTTAAAAAAACTGGCTAATAAGAGAGACGAAGACAACAAAAAGGCAATGGCTGATTGGATTGATGAGAGCGATAAGGCACTTCAAAAGAAAGCAGATGAAGAACAAAAATGGAATGATATTATTGCCAAACACGCAGCCAAGACAATCCATGATGAGTTACAAAGCAAAATAGCGTCCATTAGGGCAGAATATCAAAAACTCCTTAATGATTTAGACAAAAGCAAATTAACGCCGGAGAGCAAAGCCCAAAAGAAGACACAACTTCAAACTGACGAAATAGGAGAGATTAAAGAAGCCAAATTAGATGCTGCCATTAAAAAAATCAAAGCGGATATGTCGGATATAAAACATATAGCAATGAGTATCGGTGATGATTTATATAATGCAGCTATTCAAGGCGAAGAAGGGATCAACTCATTAATAAAATCAATTCCTATACTTATTGGGAAATTGCTTTTAAGGTTGGCGATTGAACAGATAATTAAATCAGAACAAGATAGACAGATTGAAGCGGTGACAGCCCAAATTGGTGCGGAAACAATTTTAGTTACACAATCCGGGATAGTTGCGGGCGAAATGGCTGTAATAGCCGGGTCTATGGGGGCACAAGCAGCGGCAATGACTACTGCCGCCGCTGCAATGACTGCTGCCGCAATAGCTATGGCTGCCGCCCAGACAATGGCGGGAATTCCCTTCCTTCCATTTGCAACTGGTGGGATTGTTCCAAGAGCCGAATATGGTTATGTAGTACCGGGACAATCTTATAGCGGGGACAAAGTTCCAATCTTAGCCAATTCCGGTGAAATGATTCTAAATTTACAACAGCAGACAAATTTACTAAGACTATTAT
>JAKAKD010000095.1 GCA_021824635.1 Bacteroidota bacterium
TGCAACCTCTGAACGAGTTAAAAGAAAAAATTTATACCGCAATCCAGCATCAAAAAATTTATGTTTCTCCGTTCCCAGGTTCTTCAAGATCTCTTTTTATAAAATCAATTTCAGAAAAAGAAAAACAGATAGTTCTTTTGTGTCCAACTGTTCAATCCGTAAATGAAACCAAAGTTGAATTGAGTATTCTTGGCTTTGAAAATATCGTTGTCGCGGTTGATGATTTAAGTCATGAAGTTTTGCAAGAAAAGTTAACAGATCTAAATATCCGGCAGCATTTCATTGTGATTTCAACTTACGATCTGCTGAAAATAAAATTACCGTCAAAGAACACTTTAGATAAAAACACAACCAAAATTGAAATTGGCGGCAACTTAACGTACGATGATCTCATCGAATACTTTAATACAATTAATTACAACCGGGATAAGTATGTAGAAAATCCCGGCGATTTTGCGGTGCGTGGTTCTATAATTGATTTGTGGTCTTACAGCGAAAAGCAGCCGTGCCGGCTTGAATATGACGGCGATTTTCTTGAATCTATCCGCCACTTCGATCCGGAAACACAACGCTCTCTAGACAAACTTACTTCGGTTACTGTAGCGGCTTCAATTATTTCTGAAGAAGAAAACTCAAGTGATATTTTTGACTACCTGGATAATCCATTTGTTTTCGCTTCAAACTATGAATTGCAAAATCTCTTTGCAGAAAAAATCTCCGACGAAATACAACCGTTAGAAGAAGAAATTGACAAGGATTTGAAAGAAGAGCTTTATGAAAATGATGAAAGGGAAAATAGAAAAGAAGGAAAGAAGGAAGTAAGAAAAGAAGAACAGAAGGAAGAAAGAAAAGAAGAAAAGGATGATGGTTCATTAAAATTATTGTTTGAGAAAAATGCGCGATGGGTTATTGAAGACGCAATTGGTCAATATGATGACCGGATACAACTCCACTTATCAGAAGCACCGGCGATTAATTCTAATTTCGAGTTGCTTTATGGTTTTTTAAAAGAATATTCGAGTAAAAATTTCCAAATCATTATAGCAGTCGAAAATGAACTTCAGAGTGAACGTCTTTACGATCTGCTTTCTGAATTTAAACCCGCCAATTCGCCTGAAAATAAAACTGCGGCACAACTTTTCGAGTCGGGTAAAATTAAAATTATTGTGCTTGCTGTTAAAAACGGATTTATAGCAAAGCGCAGCAATTTAGTTTTATTAACCGACTACCAAATTTTTAACAAACCGTACCGCACAAAACTTTCTTCAAAAGCAAAATACAAGAAATCGCGTGTAAAAGATTTTGCCTCTATTAAAAAGGGCGATTACGTCGTTCATGTAAATTTTGGGATTGGCCAGTATGTTGGTCTTGAAACGATTAAGATAGGTGAAGTTGAGCAGGAGTCAATTAAAATTTTATATGCTGAAGGCGGGGTGGTTTATGTTAACCTGAATTATCTCTCTCTTGTAAAAAAATTCTCTTCTCAAGATAATGTTCCTCCAAAGCTTACTGTTCTTGGCGGCGGCGAATGGAAATCAACAAAGAAAAAAGTAAAAGCAAAAATAAAAGATGCGGCAAGAGAACTAATTACGCTCTACGCAAAACGGAAATCTGCTCAAGGTTTTTCTTTCAGCGCAGATTCAATCTGGCAGAAAGAACTTGAAGCATCATTTTTCTATGAAGACACTCCCGACCAAACAAAAGTAACAGAAGAAGTAAAGCGCGATATGGAGAGCGAAAACCCGATGGATCGCCTGGTCTGCGGCGATGTTGGTTTTGGCAAAACTGAAATTGCTGTACGCGCGTCGTTCAAAGCAATCAACGACGGGAAACAAGTGGCACTTTTAGTTCCAACAACAATTCTTGCCGAGCAGCATTATAATACTTTTAAAGATCGTCTCACACAATTTCCGGTTAAAGTTGAAGCGATGTCACGATTTCAAACAAAGGCAGAGCAAAAGGAGATTACGAAAAAACTTGAGAGCGGAGAAGTTGATTTAGTGATAGGAACTCACAGACTTCTTTCAAAAGATATTCTCTTCAAAGATCTGGGTTTGCTTGTAATTGATGAAGAGCATCGCTTTGGTGTAATGGCTAAAGAAAAATTGCGTTCCTTAAAAGCAAATGTTGATACATTAACATTGACTGCAACGCCAATACCGCGTACTCTAAACCTTTCTCTTCTTGGCGCACGCGACCTTTCAATCATCGCAACGCCGCCGCCAAACCGCCAGTCAATCTATACTAAAGTTGATGTCTTTGATATACACAAAGTGCGGGAATGGATTCTTAATGAAATTAAACGTAATGGGCAAATATATTTTGTTCATGACCGGGTTCAATCAATTGAAAAGATTGCTTCTTACGTTCAGAAATACATTCCGGAAATAAAAGTCGGTATTGCTCACGGACAGATGAAGCCATCGGAACTTGAAAAAGTAATTCACAATTTTCTCAATAAAAATTATCACATGCTGATCTCAACAAAAATTATCGAGTCGGGGCTCGATATTCCGAATGTTAACACAATAATTGTTAATCGTGCCGATCGGTTTGGTCTTGCGGAACTTCATCAACTCCGCGGAAGAGTTGGAAGAAGCGACAGGCAAGCGTATGCATATTTTCTTGTTCCATCTTTAAACGCAATTACGAAAAAAGCTGTTAAGCGTTTGCAGGCAATCGAAGAATATACGGATGTAGGAGAAGGATTTAATTTATCAATGCGCGATCTTGAAATTCGCGGTGCCGGTAATTTGCTTGGTACCGAACAGAGCGGATTTATTGATTCGATCGGATTTGATATGTATCTCAAACTTCTTGATGAAGCCGTTGAAGAATTGAAGCATGAAGAATTTAAGGAAGTCTTTAAAGATTTACCGCGTCAGCAGGAACGTTCCGAACCGACAATTGATACCTTCTTTGAAATTGGAATTCCAAAATTATTTATGCCGGATCAAGCCGACCGGTTGAGTTTTTATACCGCACTTTTTTCAATGATAAAAATTGAAGAACTAGACGAAATAAAAGAAGAAATGATTGACCGCTTTGGTAAACTTCCGCCAAACATTGAACGGCTTATTCTTGCCGCAACTTTACGGTTCTACGCATCCTTTGCTCTATTAGAACGAATTATTGTTCAGAATAACCGGATTATTATAATTCTTCCCAAAAATGAAAGAGAAAGTTTTTACCAAAATAAATTTGTTCCGCTGTTGACCTACATCAACACTAATTATGCAAAAGAGATTAAATTTGTTCAGGTGAAAGAAATTCTAAAACTCGAAATGAACAACAAATTTAATTCTCCGGAAGCCGCTATGAATTTCTTAATCAAATTTTGTAAAGAAGTGATAGAAGTTATTTCATAGTATTCTTTTTTATATTAAAGAAAGTAATTAAGGGAAAAAATATGAGAAGAGTGATATTCAGAATAGCATTTGTACTGCTTGTACTTGTCTTCATCGGAATTCAATATATAGAAGTTGACCGCACTAATCCGCCCGTAAAAGCAGATCTTGACGCTCCAATGGAAATAAAAAATATTTTTAGAACATCTTGTTATGACTGTCATTCAAATCAAACCAAGTGGCCTTGGTATAGCAAAGTCGCGCCAATTTCGTGGATGATTGTAGATGATGTGAACGAGGGGAGGAGACATTTAAATTTTTCCGAATGGGGAACTCTCTTTAGCGAAAAAAGAGAAGATATGAAAAAGAAAATTTGGGAAGAATTATCCGCAGATGAAATGCCTCCGAGTAAGTACACTTATTTGCATCCGGACGCGTCATTGGAAATAACTCAGAAAAATATACTTAAGAAATGGCTGCTAAACAGCAGTTACTAAAATTGAAATCGTGTGTATGTTTCTAAATGTATTGGTTGATGTTTCATTAGATAAACTAAGAATGAAAAAATGTCCCAGCTAAGAATTGGAACATGCGGTTGGAAACATGACTCATGGCGAGGAATAGTATACTCACAAGAGCCAAAGATTAACTATTTAAAAGAATACTCCAAACATTTCAACACAGTTGAAATTGACCAATGGTTCCGGTCGTTGCACGGAATTAATAAGGTAACGCTTCCCAAACAAGATGTTGTTAAAGAATATAGAATATCCGTGCCCAATGATTTTAAATTTACAATCAAAATACCAAACAGCATTTCGTTGACTCACATTTACAAACCGGAGAAATCCGAAACTTTGATTCCTAATCCTCACTTTCTCTCGCATGATCTTCTTTCTGAATTTATAAATATTATCAAACCGATGAAAGACAATCTTGGACCTTTGATATTTCAGTTTGAGTACATGAGCAAAGATAAAATGAAATCGCAGTTCGAGTTTCAAGGTTTAATGCGGGAGTTTATTAAACAATTGCCGGAAGGATTTGATTTTTCAATTGAGATCAGAAACGCGGATTACCTGAACGAAGACTATTTCCGTTTTATAAGAGAACATAAATTGGGACATGTTTTTATGCAAGGATATTTCATGCCGCCGATATTTGATATTTATAAACGGTACAAAGATTATATAAAAGATTATGCCGTTATTCTTTTGCATGGATCTGATCGTCACGGAATTGAAAACCGTTCTGGAGGTGAGTGGAATAAAATCCTCGATCCGAAAGATGAAGAGCTTGAACAAGTTGTTATAATGGTTGCCGAACTTATGGAACGGAATTTAGATGTTTATTTGAATGTGAATAATCATTATGAAGGTTCCGCGCCGCTCACAATTCAAAAGATAAAAAAGCTCTTTACTGTATAATTGACTTTGCCTTAAATGAGTAATATTTTTCTAACGAAATATTTGTTTAATAAAAATGTCTATAGTAAAAAAGAAAAGTAAAATTGATCGCAAACTTCCTCTGTTAATAGAAAAAGGGCAAGATGGTATGTACGTTGTTGAATGCCCGGTGTTCGAAGGATGCTATACGCAAGGCAAGACAATTGATGAAGCAATCGAGAATATCAAAGAAGTTATTTCGATTATTCTCGAAGAAAAAAGCGCAAAAAAAATTTTGAAAAATTATAACCCTCTGGAAATTAGTCTCCACACTATCACAATATAAATTTATGCCGGAACTTCCGATTCTATCGGGAAAGGAAATCATTAAAGCGCTGCAGAAATTGAATTATAAGATTGTTCGTCAGCGCGGAAGTCATATTAGACTGCATTGTATCGGTAAAAAACCGATAACAATTCCAAACTACAAGTCAATTGATCGCTCGCTTCTTCATAAAATTTTACGTGATGCACAAATCAGCGATGATAATTTTTTAAAACTTTTATAAGTGAGGACACATGGATCATTCTCTTATCACTACAACATTTACACTTGACGGCTACAAGGTGGTAAAGAATCTTGGTGTTGTAAAAGGAATTGTTGTACGCTCACGTTCTGTAATAGGAACAATAGGTGCCGGCTTACAAACAATATTTGGCGGAAACATAACTCTCTTTACGGAACTCTGCGAAAAAACACGTTCTGATGCTTTCGAATTAATGGTTCAGCACGGGCAGGCAATCGGCGCCAACGCTCTTCTTGGTGTGCGTTACGATGCAACTGAGGTTATGGGCGGTGTTACGGAAGTTTTGTGTTACGGTACTGCTGTAGTTGTAGAAAAAATTTAGTGGTGATTTGACTATTTCTTCTTGTTAAAGCAGAAGTTGGTCTGATCTTCACATATGCTCAAATGAAAGAATTGCCGCAAGAGTATTGATCTGGGAATTCTGTTTTTGGAACCGGAATTCCTAAGTGTATGACACTCCGCACAAATCTGCACTCAAACTTTCCCGAAAAGTCTCGATAATCAAGGAAAAAGAAATTACTGATGAAGCCTGTTGATAATTCAATATCTATATTTAATATTTCTAATGAAGATTTTAAGAATGTAAGAAAAACGAATACGGATTCTTTGCCAAAAGATTCTGTTGAGATTTCAAATACAGCAAAAGTTTACGACCGGATAGATAAATTTTTAAATTTAGGAAGACCGGATAGATTAGATGTGTCGGATTTAAATGATGCGGAGAAAGAAGAATTTTTAAAGATGCTGGCCAATCTCCTAAAGCATGGAATAATTGGTTATGAAATTTTAGAAGTAAACGGGCAGCCTGAAAAGCATTTTATAGTGAATCAAATAGGAGATGAGCGGATTTACGGCGCAAAACTTTACAAGAAAGATGGTTTCTACAAAGATTAGGCAACAAGATTTACAAGTGTGCCCGGCTGTTTTTGAAGTCCAAGATGATAAGTGCTATTAATTCTTTCCCGCCAGCGATCAAGAGAATTCATTAATTTATTTTTTGTGCCTGTTTCAGTTTTTCGGTCATTTATTACAATATAGTATCCCTCACTGCCGGAGGAATTTCTAACTTTTTCGTAATCGTCGGTTTCGGTTAACTCAATAAAATTCTCAGAATCTTTTTTGTAATTGATTTTCTCGTTTTTATTGGTTTCGTTAAATGCTTTAGTGGTATTAAGCAGTTTTGCTGCTGGAGTATTTTGCTGTAATCTTAGATTATAATCTTGAATAGATTGATTCTCTTCGAGCTTTTCTGAAACGATTGTATTTTTTACATCTTTAGTTGCCGCTTCAAGAAATGATTTTTTATACTGATCTAATTTTAAGCTATTATTCTTTCTGACGTTGTTAATATCGGCTAGAATATTTGAATTCGCGATATAGTGAGAATTCGTATTTATCGAGTTTGATGACATATTTGCCAATAATTACTTCTTTATAATAAATGGATTTTTCCCCTTTTTCAAATATTTTTTTGAATATGTGAACGTCATCAATATTTAACGGTATTATTATAAAAATAATTAAATTACTAAAGTATTTCTTATAATTATGGAGTAATGAGTGACTTCTTCTGTGACTGCATCCAAAGAGAAAAAATCTATAGCATTGACATCAGTCATTGCCGCAGTCTTTCTGACCGGATTCAAAATCATTATAGGATTTCTTACCGGAAGTCTTGGTATTCTCTCCGAAGCTCTACACTCCGCTTTAGATCTTGTGGCGGCGGTTATAACATTTTTTGCCGTTAAATTTTCAGATACTCCTCCGGATGAAGATCATAACTTTGGTCATGGAAAAATTGAAAACTATTCCGCACTTATAGAAACATTGCTGCTTGTAATTACATGTGTCTGGATTATTTACGAAGCTGTTCGAAGATTAGTTACACATGACGTTAAAATAGAAGTAACCGTCTGGAGTTTTCTCGTTATTATCACTTCGATTGTTATTGATTTTTCGCGCTCACGTGCGCTCTACAAAGTAGCAAAAAAACATGATAGCCAGGCTCTCGAAGCCGATGCTCTACATTTTTCAACTGATATCTGGAGTTCATCTGTTGTTCTGATTGGCTTGATTGGAGTTTCATTCAATTTTCATTATGCAGATCCAATTGCGGCATTGATTGTTGCGATGATTGTTCTAAGTGTGAGTTACCGTCTTGGCAAAAGATCATTCGATGCGCTTGTGGATAGAGCGCCCAAAGGTCTGCACGAAAGGGTAGAAGAAATTGTAAAAGAAATTATTGAAGTAAAACAATTCCACGATATAAAAATCCGCGAATCTGGTCCGAATAAATTTGTTGATCTCAATATTCACGTTGATAAAAACATGACTATTAATCAAGCGCACGAAATTTCTCACCTCGTTGAAGAAGCAATAAGCAGTAAAATAAAAAATGTTAAAGTGATGGTTCATGCCGAACCGGAAAGTCATTAAAAAATTTTCAGATTTATTGAACTTAGCTTCTTAAGACCGCGTTAACTATCTGAAATAGATCACAAAGATGGGGTAGGATAGTTTTCTATGAACAGAATTCTTAAATTAATTATACCTTTTAAGTGATTTGAAATTATTTTCTTATATCATTAGAAAAGAATCAAAGGAATTATAATGGACGAACAGAAGAATAACGGTTATGCTGAACTTGATGAAATCGAGGTTCGTGAATGGTTAGAGTCGCTAGAATACGTTTTGCAATCCGGCGGACCGGAAAAAGTTAAAGCTCTCTTACA
>JAKAKD010000093.1 GCA_021824635.1 Bacteroidota bacterium
TCTGATTCCACGTAAGCATTTTGTTCTTCAATGCATAGCTTCTTAAAATCATATCGCGGTGAGTATCCCAATTATCATAATTGAATTCTTTGCGGTTGTATTGAGCTGTTCCTTCGGCAAACCATGCAGGAACATTAATTCCCGGAATTGGATATGAAGCAATAACATTTGGGAAACCGAAAAGAATATCGGGACGGCGCTTGTCTTCGTAATTCATAAATTGAAGATAGAAGACCGGAATTGTTCTGGAAAGTTTCATTGATGCTTGAATCTGCACCATATGAGTAAACTCGTGGGAGATAACATTACGAAGCCAATTGTGCGTTCCCCGCAAATCAAAATCGAGCGATGAAGACCAGATCTCAATCTTGTTATCGAAAAAATAGGTTGCACCGTTGGAGTAATCGTCAATGTCTTTGATAACGAAATCAACAACGTCCGGTTCGTATTGATAAAGAGAAGTAATCGGTCCCCAAACTTCATCCGCAATTTTGGCAACAGTTTTTGCTGTGCGCTCTGCTTCTTCATGATAATGAACGCGCACATGCTTCCCTTTTATTGTCAGCCAATTGAAATCGGGATTGTAATTAAAATCCTGCGCGAAAGTTTTGGACACAAAAATCAGTAATGATATAAAAATTATTTTTTTCATTTAGAATTCGGATTAGAACAAAGAAAAAATTATTTAATGACAGCAATCTTGATAATTTTATTTGCAGAATTTCCGCTTACTCCTTTGACTTCAAGCCGTGCAAAATAGATACCGCTTTGGACTTTACTTACATCCCAAATTATTTCATTATCTAAACCGCCGTTGGCATGTCCGTTCAATTCAGCAACTAATTCTCCGGCAAGATCAACAATTTTAATATTTACATCAGCGTCTTCCGAAGTGTAGAACCTGATATTGGTTGAACCGCCGTAAACCGGATTCGGCCAGTTGTAAGCTTTTTCCGTCGGGAAAAATTCTGTTGCTTTATTTGAGCTTGAAGGCGCACTAACAAACGAAGTATTCATTGCATCGCCGAACATTCCGCTCCAATATGATTTACCTTGAACGGGTGAAAGATTCCAGACATATAACTTGTCGGTTTGGTCTATTACTGCGAGATATGGTTTATATATTGGCAAAGGTCCCATTGTTGGGAGTTCTTCTTTTAACAATACCGGGTTTAATAAAAATTGAATACCAGTAGTTATTGGAAAACCATCCGCAATTTTTCCGCTGACAGGATTATACGCATAAATTGTTCCCGTTTGAGTATATGCAATTACACTCGTAACTCCATTATTGTTCAGATCCAAAGCCAGCGGCGCTCCGGTAAATGATTCATTGCCGGAAATAGTAAAAGGAAAATTCGGAGCGAAATTCCCATTCATGTTATATGCTTCCAGATTTTGCCCATTAGAAATTAAAATATAATTCTGACCATCTCCGTATAAATCTGCTAATGAGAAATCCGTTATATCATTTTGCGAATTGATTGTAAATCTGTTTATAATTTTTCCACCGGCTATAATATAGAACTCATTCTTCTCTGTAAGCACAATGCTGAACGGTTTTGAACCGGTATCTATTGAGTTTATCAGTTTCCTTGCGGGATTTGCAAGTTTAATAACTGTTCCGTTCGCATCTGAAAAATAATTTTGAGTGATAAGAGAAAAATAATCTGGGCTAGCGCTTATCTGTTTTACCGCTTCACTCTGTTTTGTTACAACTTCCTTAAAAACGAATGGAATGAATTTCAGTACATCACCAAGCGGATTGCTCGAGTAAACCCGCCCGTCCGATGTGCCTGCATAAATTTTTGCGTTATCGCCTGCTTGATCAATTACCAAAGGTGCGCTTACATTTGAAGAGAATGTATAATCTGCAGCGGTTGTTCCACGAAGTTTTAATACATTAGATTGGGTTCCAACTTGATTATAATCAAACGAAGCCGGAATCATATTGCTAAAATTTGGGATAGTTGATTTTAGAACTCCGTTTATATCGTACCGGTATGTGTTTAAGTTATCAGTCACACAGATAAGAGCCTGCCCGCTTGCAAGTAAAGAAGTTAAATATTTTTGCCCAGTAGATAGTTTCAGATTTGTTACGGAAACCGGTTTAATGTTACCGCTGCTGTAATTCAGATTGAATGACATCTTATTGGATACTTTGCTGAAATTTTCCATCGTTATAAAACTGTTAGCGCCGTTGTTAGTCTTTGTATTGGGCTTTGTATCCGGACCGAAAACATTTTTGTAAAGCTTGGAATCATTTCCTGAATACCAAAAATCCTGGTAGCTGCCTTCACCTATTGATGTGCCAAAAATTGAATTGAATTGTTTTCCTATATCCATTATACCATCAGCTTCTTCAACATAAACACCACGCTGATTGGCGTTGGCGTTGATGCTATTCGATCCGATGTTTGCATCTATTATTCTATCATCAATATGCCAAATTACAATTCCGTTTCCCGGAACTGCGGCATCATATTCATCAACATCAATAACAACCCCACCGTGAATTTTTTCCGGAAGGATTGTGTATAATCCGTTTGTATCAGGTTGAATTGTTGTTGTAAAATTCTGCCCGCCTTTACGGTAAGTAACTTTAACATTGTCTTTGTTAGCATCTTGCTGACGGTTCTCAATTAAAAAATACTCGCTTGAATTAAGCGGCACTTTCAATAATGTAGTATCATTTTGTGAAGCAGTTAACCTGGCTGCAATACTTATTTTTTTATCCGCGATTGACGATATTGTAGTTGGAGTCTCCCAGCCGAGATACATTTTTCCCCACGGTGATGGCTCAGGCGGAAACATTCCATTATTTGCAACTATTGCTTGCCCATCCATCAGACCAAAACGACCTATTGCGCTTATTCCGGTTTCAGTATTAAACAAATCAGGTAATCCAAGATAACTTGCAATGTTTGCTACAATAGCCCCATTAATTGTTATTTGTTGAAGTATAATCGAATTATCAATTGCGGTTACTTCCCTTGATTCAGTTTCAGGAAGAATAATTGAGTTGGAAATTTTACCGCTCTTTGTAGGGAATCCGGTAAATTGATTACCAAAAATTTTTTGAAATGTATTTTGTCCCATATAAAGAGATGGCATATTCCTGTCAATAGAATATATTCCTAAATCTAAACCGCTGCTTACTCCGGCATGAAAAATTATAAATAGATCGTAATCGGAAAATTTTATATTGGAAAATTTACTGTCTGCAATTGTCCAAACTTCTTTTGCAAAATTTGCAAGCGGAGTTAAATCATTGGATTGATAATCCTGCACATAATTCCGCATGGTTTGCGAAACGGTAATGATATCAGGTAAGACTTTATAATTGATATTCAGTTTGCCATGAGAAACTTTATTAAAATAATTTTTCGCAAAGAGAAGATGATCTGAAAAATAATTTGCATCATGCGGAAGCGGATCTAAAATTGTATCACCGTAATCTTGAGTATAATTGGAGCCGAATTTTCCCGTTCCAATTGTTGCGTCATATTTATCTGCTTGAAAATCCACCATTATCGCTAGAATCTTCAAAGTATCCGCAGATGAGAAATTTTTCAAAACCGGAGAAGGATTGTGAATTACCTTTTCTACAAAAGATTGGGCAGATATACCTGCCTGTCCGGCAGGCAGGCTGCCCAATCCAATAATCAATGCAAGAAATAATTTTTTCATTTCTGTTTAGATTCCGCGTGGAAAACCGAGTGTTGGTTTTGATACTGAGCCCCATCCTACCAATAATGTGAATCTCAATGTGTTTGAAAGCGGATGATTCTCTGTCCCCTTGAAAATATCTGTTGTTATATAACTGAAATCAAATCCGTAAAGATCGTATCTAATACCTGCGCCCATGGTTACAAATTTTCTATTACCGTGATCTGGATCTTCGTAGAAAAATCCTGCGCGAAGAGCAAACATAAAATCTGATGGAACACCATACCAATATTCTAATCCCATAGCAGTATTAACACTCTTAAGAACTTCTGTGAACGGGCGGTCAGTCCATGATGTGAATAACGCTTTGTAAAAATCCGGTCGTCTTCCTGCAGTATCGGCAACACCGATTAATAATCTACTAAAATCTAATGTATATGTAAGCGAATTATATTCATCTTGGAAAATTCTCGCGGCAAGACCAACCCGTAGATCAGTAGGAATAGGGTCAGCTTGTGCCTGGTCTATATAATAAATTTTAGGACCTAAGTTGCTCAGATTAAATCCAAGACTGAATGAGTTGCCAAGATCACCAAGGAGAGGAACTTCAAAATGTTCCGGACGGTACATTGCGGCAATATCGAAACTTACAGATGTCGCAACACCGGAACCCTGCTCTGCTTCCGTTGGTTTATCTGCCAGACGGCTATGAATCAACCTAAAGTTGAAACCCAAGCCCCAATTATTACTTAACTTGGTTGCATATCCTAATGTTAATGCCGCGTCGAAAGATTTAAATGTTCCGATCGGGTCCGGAGAGTTGGAACTAGTTCTTACAAATTCGCCAAAGTTCATGTATGTTATACTTGCGGTAATACTTCCGTTTAAGTCTTCCATGTATTGACGGTAAGTTGCATAATCATAGAATAGATCAAGTTGAAATTGCGGAAGCCAATTGCTATGTGTAAAACTAAATTCAGAGCCTGTTAAGAATGCAATTCCAGCCGGATTCCAAAAAATAGCCGCAGAATTATCCGCTAATCCAGATCCGGATTCACCAATACCGCCGGCACGAGAATCTGGTGCAAGAAGAAGAAACGGTACTGCCGATTCGCCTTGTGCTTCAATTCTATTTCCGAACGACATTATCAATGCAAACACAATAAAAAGCATCGATACTTTTTTCATTTTTACTACCTCCAATAAAAGATATTTTTATTCATGATTTAATATTCTATCTGACTACTGCTAACTTTCCAAGGACATTATCTTTATACAAACCGTCAACCGATTCAACTATTAGTTTGTAAAGATAAACCCCGTTTGCAATTTGATTTCCGTCTTCATCGCGTCCGTCCCAATCAATCTTAACAAATTTATCCATCAAGTCAGTTGCTTCAATCTGTTTGATTAGCCTTCCCGCAATAGAATAAATTTTTATTTTAGCATTGATTGCAGTGCTGATATTATGCTGAAACGTAAACGTTGTGCTGGACGAAAACGGATTAGGATAATTTACAACATCACGCAGTACAATTCCGTTGTCTGCCGATACTACTGTAAATGAAGCATCTTGAGTTGATAAGTTGTTGTAAACGTCCCACGCCTTAATTGTTATTTTATAATCGCCCGGAATCATATTTGTAAACTTGTAATTAATGGTTCCCGATTTTCCGCCGGAATTCAGATCACCTACAAAACTGTTTGAAAGATCAATCGCATTGGTTTGATCATCATTTAAGATAGCTTCCAGTTTGTGCCCAATTCCGGTGCCTGTTGTGTTAAGACCTGTTTGATCTGAAAGTTTTGCGATTAATGTAAAATCCGGGTTAACTAAATATGAACTTGTAAAATTAACGTTGTCAAAATAGATTGCTATATCCGGACCTTTGCCGTCGCTCTTGGCATTTGGGTTTGTTCCGCCGACAATAATATTATTTGTATATCCAACACCGTCAACGCTGCTGTTGGAAATGTACGCGACTATCTTTCCGTTTTTGTTTTCATAAGAAATATCTTTTGGAACAACAAACTCAGATTGGAAATCACCATTTGTAACTGTTGCTCTTCCTTTGTAAATCAATCCGCCTTGAAGAGTAATTGTGTAATCCATCTCTTTTAATTCAAGAGAACGCTCGGAATCATAAACGCTGACGACTGCTTCTCCATTATATAAATTTTTTGTTCCGTCTGGATTTCTTACGGACCCTTTGATCTTAACCGGACCAAGCGCATTTAATTGAACAAAAGATTGTAAACTATTACCGTTCACAGAATCTATGGTTGTTTTCATCTGAGGTTCATCAAGACGCAAAGCCGGGTCGCCAAACAAGTGATACTTTTCATCATTTTCGTAATTGAGAAATTGTTTGGTGCGGAAATACGCTGCACCAATTCTTGTCGGTAAGTTATTTACATCCCGCACCCTAAAAAGATTGGAATATAATGAATCGTTTATTTCAGCATTTGATCCGGAAAATACAACCCTCGCAGCAGTAAAAGCTGCTACAGAGCCGCCGTCTCCTTTATTATTCATCAATTCTGTTGAGCTTTGAACTGCCGGATCATCATATTTACCAAAGTCGCATGTGGCTGCGGTTAAGAAAAAATAATTTTGATTCACTAGCTGCGGAATCGTAGTAGTTTTTTCAAAAACACTTTCATGCGCCCAGACACCGGGGTTACCATGTCCGATCCAATTCAAAATCAGAGTTCCATTATTGACAGCATCAATTATTGCTTTGTTTACTGCCGGTTTTCTTCTTCCGGATGAGGAGAAGACAGTTGGATATGCCGCAAGGTAGATTTTATCCAAGTCAAAATATTTTGGAATTTTATTGTTAGCTAAGTTTTCCGACTGACCGGTATGAATGCTGCCATCATCTTGTCCTGCACCCGCAGGTCCGTCATCCGCAGCAAGAGTAATTGTATTACGCCATAATCCTTTTTCCAATCCGGTTTCATACTTGATAACTTTAGCAACTGCAATATCTGCATCTTGTGTATTCTGAATATTCATTCTGCCTATTGCAAGATCAATCTTTCTATCGTCACCGGAGACACGAACGAAGTAATCATCCATTGGATAAGAAGAAATTTCATTCAACGATTCCGCAGTTTGATATGTCGGAATAAAATTCACATTTAATTTTTCGCTGTTAAGATAATCGTAATCGCCATCGCCGAATAATAGAACGTAAGATGGTTTGATCTGCCAGTTCTCAAACGCATACTTAATAAAATCTCTGATGGCTGTAGGGTCAAGCACGCCGCCGGAGAATTCGTTCATTATATCATCAACATAAAAAACTTGCGTTGATAATTTATATGGAGATTGACTTGAGCGGTACGAAGCATATTTTTCCGCTTGGGTTTTGAAATCACGCGGAGCTATTATAATCATTTCACTGCCGGCTATATTACCGCGAAGATTTGAGTTGGTAATTTTTGTACCATTTGCCGGGACCTTAAACCCAGATTGCCCTACAGCAAGATATTTGCTCACTTTACCGTTGATTTCGCTTGACTGGAATCTGAATTGACCGCCGCTGATTGCAGCACCGCTAATAACTTTTACATTCGCAAAATCGGTTACATCAAATGTTTGAATTGTGCTGTTGGTAAAATTACTAAGTGTGTATTCAATATTAGCGGTAGTATCTTTAGAGAAGAATAAAAGATTATCGGAAATAGCGTTTAATACTCTCTGATAATAAATTTCAAAATAATCGAGATATAACCTTTGCGCATCAGAACTTGACGTGAGTGAAATTTTTAGATTACTGCGTTCTTGAGAAAGTGCTCCGTTAAAAGTTGCCGATTCACTACCTGGATCTTCTACACCATAAAGAAAATCTACAACGCCGCCTATACTTGTTGTATAGATTTGAGTACCGCTTTCCTGAACTAAAACTGAAACATCAGGAGAGTTTCCATTAACAAATCTAAATTTATAATTGATTTTACTGGATGGGATTATTCCGGTCAGAGTATTTAAATATGTTCTGCTCTTTGTAACAAGATCAAATTGATCGCCGAGATAGTCTCTGCCCGATTTACCGATATTCACACTGTCTTTATCGTTGCTCTTGAATGCAAATGTTGATTGCTGCTGATAAGCATTAGAAACATTTAACGACGGCTTCCCGCCCATCCGTTTTCCATTCGTAGAACTAATATTGAGCAGGTAATAATTCTTTTTTGAATATGGTTGTTTTACGCGAATGATTTTCTTCTGATTTGAACTATATTCCCAAAATTCCGGCTGTCTTCCGTAAAAGAGAATGTAATCGCTTGCGTCAAACTTTCCATCCTGTTCACCAACTACAGTAATAGCATTCTCAATTGGCGAACTGCTTTTAGATAAACTAACTGTTTCCGGTAAAGAATAACCGCCGTAACCAAATATTTTTATTTTTCTCGGGTCTAGATTGTTAACATCTACACCAAGCGTCTGCAAATAGTTTCTATCAATCTTATATATTCCTTCTTCAGGAGTTTCGATTCGGTACCAATCTCCGTCCGCAAAAGCAGAACTGGAAATTCTTTGAAGTTTCTTTTGAGCAACGCCCCAATTTTTTGCAACATCCCAATTGAGTACTACGGATTGAAGCATACTATCATTAATTATTTGAGTATTAACGCGTGATGATGAAAACGAAATCTTGAAAACTATTTTCTTATATATTTTTATTGTGTTTGATTTGCCGTCAAATTGAATCGGATAAATATTTATTGTCTGTACAGAAAGATTTCTTACAAGTCCAAACTCTCCGAAAGAAACTAAATCCGGTTGTGGCGACAAAGAATAATTATCAGCTTTAAAATATTTTTCAACAGTTCCGGCTGAATCTTTTTCCAACTTCGGATTTGGCAAATATTTTCCGCTGAGTGTGGAAAAATCCGAACTGATAATCTGGATTGTATTACCGATCTCTGATGGAACGCCAATATTTAAAGCACGCACTTGAAGCTGAGGCAAACCTTGCTTCGAAAAGTTCTCAATGAACCCACCGAGCAGTTTTATCCTTACAAACTGTTCTCCTTGCGATGAAATTGTAGAAGTGTCGCCGTAAACCGGATGATACTCAAGGATGATAGAATTTAAATCTGATGAAAGAATTTTAATGTCCTGGGCGGACAAGATCAGATTTAAAACAAAAAAGAGAATGATTAAAGAGAATTTAGTTTTCATCGCGCTATTGAAAATAAAGTTAAGTTTTTAAAATTTTATTGCTGAATATGATATTCAAAAGCGGTAGACAAACTCTCTATAATTTTTCTCCATTTTTACGGGGCAAAATTTAGGGAAGATACCGCCACTTGTCAAGTCAATTAATCATATTCTCAAATTTTGATACCAATCTGCGACCTGCGCTATTTCCCTCTGGATTTCGATCAGCCGTTCTGTCTTGATATCAAATATCAGAAGAAGTCTGTTTACAAACGAACATTGCCGTTATTATAATCCTAATGCTTCTTTATTTTTTTTCATCGCATTAATACAAAATTGAATATGCTCATCAAGTGCAACTCCAAGTTCTTCGGCACCCTTAGTAATATCCTCGCGGTTCACCGCCCTGGCAAAAGCTTTATCTTTCATCTTTTTGAGAACTGATTTCAATTCAACTTCATCAATACTTTTGCTAGGTCTAACATAAGTAACAGCCGTTATAAATCCGGCCAACTCATCGCAAGCAAAGAGTGTTTTTTTTAACAACGTTTCTCTCGGAATGTTTGTGTAATCTGCATGAGACATAATAGCATCCCGGAATACTTCGTCAAATCCTTTTCCTTTTAGAATCTCATTTCCTTTAAAAGGGTGTTCTTCCGCAGTTGGATATTTTTCATAATCAAAATCATGAAGCAGAGCAACATTTCCCCAATAATCAATATCTTCATTAAACTTTTCGGCATATGCCCTCACACAAGTTTCAACAGCAAAAGCGTGTTTTAACAAACTATCGCTCTTGGTATATTCATTAAGAATCTCCAAACAGAAATTGCGATCTCTCATTTTTTCTGTATTCATTTTTTTACTCCGCTCTTTGGATTGTAAGAAGGACATAAATCCGCCAGCACGCAAATATTGCATTGCGGGCGACGTGCAAAACAAACATTTCTTCCGTGAGTAGCAAGCCAGTGCGATGAATTGATCCAGTAACTTTCCGGTAATAATTCTTTCAAACGGAATTCAATTTTTTCAGGATCAGATGATTGAACAAAGCCAAGCAAATTAGATAACCGTTTAACATGTGTATCAACTGCAATTGAAGGAATGCCAAAAGCATTACCCGCAACAACAGAAGCAGTTTTTCTGCCGACACCGGAAAGTTTAGTAAGCGCATCAAAATCTTTTGGCACTTTGCCTTTATGTTTTTCAATCAGTTGTGCGCAGCAATTACGTATGCTCTTAGCTTTCTGCCTGTAGAACCCGGTAGAAAAAATATCTTTTTCAAGTTCCGAACTCTCAACTTTTAGATAGTCTTCCGGTTTCTTGTATTTCTTAAAAAGATTTTTTGTTACAATGTTCACACGTTCGTCAGTACATTGTGCCGAAAGAATTGTGGATATTAATAATTGAAAGGGCGAGGCATAATCCAATGCCGGGCGAACTGCAGGATATTCTTTCCCTAAAAGGTCAAAAATCTTTTTCGCATATTTTTTTTCTGCCGGATCAATCATCTCTTAAAAACTTCTTAATAAGCAATCTTTCAACCGGCTTGTCATTGATTAAATGATTTTGAATTATCTCTTCAACATCTGCAACCTTGACTCCGCCGTACCAAACTTGTTCGGGAAAAACTACAATGCTAGGACCAAACGCGCAAGCATCTAAACAACCGGTGCCATTTGCACGCATTTTTTTATTTAGTCCCAATTCTTTCAACCGTTTCTTAAAAAGATCACGTATTTCTAACGAGCCTTTTTCGGAACAGCAGCCTCGCGGATCACCGGGATCTCTTTTGTTTTCACAGATAAAAATATGTTTTTCGTATCGTGACATAACTTTAATTCATTGTGATAAATACATTAATCTATTTGCCGCTAATATTAAAACAAAAAAGGGAAACAAATAATTTCCCTAAGTGTAGCGCGTACGGGGGTCCTCCATAGGAGTCCCTTCGGGAGAACCCGTGATCTCCGCCTTATTTTAGAATTATTCCATTCTCTTTTAACCAGTTATATCCATCAATAGACTTGAAAAATCTCTCCCTTTCAAAAGCTTCTTTCCTTGTAGAGAATTCTTCAAGATAGTGCAATTTATAAGGTCTATGCCCTTTTGTATACTTAACTTTTCCATTATTATGTTCTTTTAATCTACTCTCTAAGTCCTTTGTTGATCCATAGTAGTAAGTACCATCCTTAATACTTCTTAATATATAAGCAAACATCAACAGAACAGTCCTTAAATAAAATGTAGCGCGTACGGGGGTCGAACCCGTGATCTCCGCCTTGAGAGGGCGGCGTCCTGGACCACTAGACGAACGCGCCATTTGATTTTATGCTGTGCAAAAATAACTCAATGAGCGCAATAAACAAAAGATTACTTGGAAGTTCGCAAAAACAGATCTTGGTATAAATTAAAAATTAGCTGATTATCAAAAGTTGGAATTTTCATCGAAACAAATTCACCATGAACTAACTCATTGTTTGTCAAGAATTTTAGTTTGGTTTCAAAAAAATCTCTCCGCGTTATTAATAAACAATTTTTCAACAGATCACACATCCCGTGCTTTGCTGAAACGTCCAGTCCTTTGTAGTCTATTATAGCGTCATTGTTATAAAAATCCATTGTAAAAAATCGGATTTCGGGAAACCGTATTTGCAATCCACGGGCAGCGAGATAAATAGTTGGATCCAAGAAGACGGTATTTGGTTTCTGTTTCATGATAAGATTTGAAAGTTCTTTTATCATCTGATCCTGGTGATATATTCTTGAAGCAGACATCAGATATGAGGAGAAAGTTCTATCAACCCAAATTTCAGCTAAATTATTATTTCTTTTTTGAGGTGATAAAAGACTAACTACTGGCAATTCTCTATAAGGACTTGCTACAAAAAACAAAATTTCAATTGCTATTATTAAATAGATGATTGTTTTATTTAACATTCCTCTTTCGAAAAATATTCCGACAAATGCGTAAAGAGGGATTACAGAGATCAGAAAATAGCCCTTGTTATAGGTGAATAATATAAAGGTGAGCAATGATGGGACGAGCCACACAGCAAAAAGTAATATTAAATTTTTATCCGTTAGCATAGATGACAATACATTTGCTCTCTTAAACAGCAACGATAGTAGGATTATAAGTAAAGGAGTTAACACAAAAAAACAATAGGAAGAAAACTGGAAAATGTTTTGCATCAAATTAATATTAGGTAGCGGACTATTTGTTTTATATAACGAGATGTAGCCGTTCAAACCGCCTGCTGAATTTATCATAGGTAAGAACCAAACCAATAAAAAGAATATTCCAGCTAGATGAAATGCTGTAAACCTTTTCCAAGAAATTTCTTTAGAACTAATTTTCTGCCACCACAATAAAATGTAGAGTGGGAATAGGAGTAATCCGGATGTTTGTCTTACACCGCTTCCTAATGCAAGCAGAATTGGTGTGAGATAAATCGTATTTTTATTCATCCCTAATAAGACTAAAGAAGCGCTCAGAACTAAATCAAAAGAATAGATTTCCGTTGATGTCCCCTGAAACCAAACCAGCGGGTTGAATATTATTAAGGTAGTAATATACAGAGCTGTGTTTTTCTTGAACCATTTCTCGAGTAAAATAAATGAGAGAACAGCACCAAACGATGAATAGAATGCACTCAAAAGAACCATCGTTAAATGGACATCTTTTATTATCAGATTAATAATGGTAATTAACTTTACATGCAAATAATAGCCAGGCAAATGCGGCCGTGTATTTTGAAGTGAGTATGAAATAGATCCTAAAGCTACCCCTACAGTATCACCGTCAAAAAAGTATTTTTCTGAGAAAATGATTCTGGAAATAAATGTTATGACAAAAATTAAGATGAAGAGCCATAACTTGTTGGGGAATATATGCTTTAGGTCAATTTTCATTTTTCTGTACACTAATGAAAAATACAATTCGAATTTAAGGAAAATTTGTTGATTTACTATTTTCGTGAGTAAATAATTCTGGTTATTCAACTGCGGGCGTTTTTTACGATATTATATAGAAAAAGAATGGCAATTTTAGTTTATTCTTTAATTCAACCAACTAAAATTATCAGCATTCTTTGTTTGGTCACTTTCTTCTTTATATACGTGGCAAAACTTTGTAACTTACAATTGCAAAGAGCGTGTGATAAATTTTTTCATAATTAATTTGAAAGAGATTTTAATAGTAGTATTTGGGAGAAAAAATGGTATTAAATTATAAATTATCTTCATTGTTCTCCATGTTGCAATACTAACACCATCCTTTCAAAAAACTGTATTTATTCACAGCTAAATAAAAATTAATAAATCTTTTAAGGCTGACTTTCATGAGAAAGGACTCAAGAGCTACAGTTATAAAGAAATGGCATATCATTGCCTTATCCACAGCATTAAGCATCCTAATCACAATTGGTGCGTATTTTTATTTTTCCTACGAAGAACGGACGATACATTATGAAAAACAAAATGAGTTGAAAGCAATTGCTGAACTTAAAATTTCTCAAATTTCCAACTGGAATAGAGAAATATTATCCGATGCAAATATGCTTTCCAGAAGTCCCTTCTTTATTCAAGGAATAGAAAATTGGATCAGTTCTAAGCCAAGTTCTTCTGTAAAGTCGGAAATATTGAAAATATTAGGTCTGATAAATTCGGAATCTATTTACAGCGATGTTATAATTACAGACGCCAAAGGTAAATTGCTCATTTCTTTGAACCCGAAGCTTCAACAAATAGATTTACTCACACAGAAATTTATTTTAAAAGCATTAGAAGAAAAAAAAATACTCAGTACAGATTTGTACCAGTGCCCGCCGCATAATGAAATTCATCTTGATTACATTGTTCCGATAACCGGCAAAAATAATCTAGTAATTGCCTCTTTAATTTTACGAGTTAATCCAGATACTTATTTGTATCCCTTAATCAATGAATGGCCTACGCAAAGTAAAACTTCAGAGACTATGATTATAAGAAAAGACGGCGACAGCGTCTTATATTTGAATGAACTTACTCATCAGAAAAACACTGCTTTGAAATTACGGATCCCGCTAACAAGAAAGGACGTTCCGGCTGTAAAAGCCGCGCTTGGTTTCAACGGAATTTTTGAAGGCACAAGTTACCGCGGCACAAAGGTATTGTCTTACATAAGTCAAATAGAAGATACTCCATGGATTATGATAGCTCAAGAAGATGACAGTGAAATTTATGCAGGTCTCCATTTTAGAGAAATAGTAATTATTTCGTTCACTCTCCTTCTCATAGTAACTATAAGTGTTGGACTTATATGGTATTATCATTACCGCCAAAGAAATATTTACAGAGAACTTTTTGTCAAAGAAAAAGAACTGCGTGAATATCACGAGGAATTTAGAACTATCCTTTACAGTATCGGAGACGGTGTAATTACAACCGATATGGAGGGCAATGTTAAACAAATGAACCCTGTTGCCGAAGAACTTACCGGGTGGAACGAAACTGAAGCAAACGGTAAACGCATAGAAGAGATTTTCAAGATTATCACTGAAGTAACAAGAGTTAAAGTAGAAAATCCTGTTCATAAAGTTTTAGAAGAAGGAGTTATTGTCGGACTCGCAAATCATACACTCTTAATTTCCAAAGACGGAAAAGAAATTCCTATTGCAGATAGCGGGGCGCCGATACGCAACGAGCAAGGTGAAATTGAAGGCGTTGTGCTTGTCTTTCACGATGTAAGTAGAGAGCGCGATACTCAAAAATTGCTCGACACACGTTTAAGACTGTTTGAATTTTCTTCTTCTCATTCTCTTGAAGAATTGCTTACCAAAATGTTAGACGAAGTTGAAAAATTTACAAAGAGTTCAATCAGCTTTTACCATTTTGTTGATTCCGACAAAAATACTCTTTCACTTCAAGCATGGTCTACACGCACAACGAAAGAATTCTGCAAAGCTGAAGGAAAGGGGCTACACTATAACATAAATGAAGCCGGCGTGTGGGTAGATTGTATCCGTCTTCGCAAACCTATAATTTATAATGATTATGAATCGGTAAAAAATAAAAAAGGACTGCCTGAAGGGCACTCTCCCTTAATCCGCGAGCTGGTGGTTCCTATTTTCCGCAATGATACTGTGGTTGCAATTCTTGGCGTCGGTAATAAATCAACGGATTACACCGAAAAGGATATTGAGATTGCTACTTACCTGGCAGATGTTGTGTGGGAAATTGTAGAAAAAAAGAAAACCGATGAATTGCGCGAGAAGAGTGAAGCCCGGTTGGTCCGCGCCGAGCTTGCATCCAAAGCAGGCAACTGGGAACTCCACCTTGATACCAAAATGATGATCGCTTCAGAAGGTGCGGCAAAAATTTTCGGCGTTGATTGGAAGGAGATGAATTATGAAGTTGTTAAAAAAGTTCCGCTACCGGAATACCGTTCATTAATGGATACCGCGATTAAAAACTTGATTGAGAAAAATGAAGCTTATGATATCGAATACAAAATTAGAACTGTTGATACAGGCGAGATCAAAGACATTCATTCGGTCGCGCATTATGATAAAGAAAACAAAATTCTCTTCGGCGTTATTCAAGATATTACAGAAAGGAAAAAAGCTGAGACCGCACTTGTTGATAGTGAAGAAAAAATGCGTACGATTGTTGAAGGAACTCCATATCTTTTCTTTTACACACAAGACAATAATGCCAATATTACTTACATTTCTCCTTCAATCGAAAAAATAACCGGGTATACAGTTGATCAATGGCTCGGTCAAAAACATTGGTTTGTCACAGATTCGGGAATCAATAAGCTTGCAAAAGAAAAAACCCACGCTCATCTCCGGGGTGAATCAGTTAAAGAAACCATATTTATCGAAATTACTCACGCTAACGGCAATAATATTCTGCTAGAAGTTTATGAAAATCCGATTATAAAAGAGAACAAAGTTGTTGGACTTCAAGGCATTGCCCGCGATATAACAGAACAGAGAAAACTCGAGCAAGAACGTTTTCAATTGTTGAGCATTTTAGAAAACAGTTTAAACGAAATTTATGTTTTTGATTCCTCTACACTCAAGTTTGAATACGCTAATCACGGTGCTCTTCAAAATATCGGCTATACTCTGGAAGAGATGAAAAACTTAACTCCCGTTGATATCCAACCGGAATACAACAATGAAACTTTTAGACAAGCAATCGAACCGTTAATAAATGCTCAGCAAGAAAAATTAGTTCTCGAAACAATACATAAAAGAAAAGACGGAACAAATTATCCGGTGGAAATTCATTTGCAATTGCATAAGCTGGAAAATAAAAGCGTCTTCTTTGCAATAATAAATGATATAACCGAACGCAAAAAAACAGAGAACGCGCTGAAAGAGAGAGAAGCTTTCTTAAACAATCTTCTTACAACAATGCCCATACCTGTTTTCTATAAAGACACTAACGGGAATTACATTGACGCTAATACCGCTTTTACTTCCCTCTTCGGTTATTCGAAAGAACAGTTAATCGGTAAAAGTATTTTTGACCTTTATCCAAAGGAATTGGCTGAAGTTTATTTCGCAAAAGATAAAGAACTTTTTGAAAATCCCGGTGATATTCAAATCTATGAGTCACGCTTATTGAGTGCTAATGGTGAACACCATGACGTAGTATTCCATAAAGCGGTATTTAGAAATGACAAAGGAGAAATATCCGGTTTAATTGGTGCTGCCTTAGACGTTACCGAACGCAAACACGCTGAAGAAGCGCTGCGCAAAAGTGAAGAAAGACACCGTACAACTCTATACAGTATTGGCGATGGCGTTATTGCTACCAGTAACCGCGGTTTCATAAACCAAATGAATCCTATTGCAGAAAGTTTAACGGGCTGGAGCGAGCAAGAAGCCAGGAACAAACCGCTTGAAGAAATTTTTACGATCGTTAATGAAACAACCCGGAGTTCCGTTGAGAATCCCGTGCACAAGGTCTTGAAAGAAGGCAAAATTGTCGGACTTGCTAATCATACTCTTCTAATTTCAAAAGACGGAACAGAGATTCCTATAGCAGATAGCGGCGCCCCGATTAGAAATGAAAATGGTGATATTGACGGCGTTGTACTTGTATTCCGCGATCAATTAAAAGAAAGAGCAGCGCAAAAAATTCTGGAAGAAAGCGAGGCGCAGTTAAAACAATCCCAGCGTGTGGCGCGTATCGGCTATTATATTTTTGATATTACTGCCGACACATGGTCGAGTTCCGAAATGCTGGATGAGCTTTTTGGCATTGATAAAAATTATAAACGCAATACCGAAGGCTGGTTGAATCTTATACACCCCGATCACCGGGAGGAAATGACGGCTTATCTAACAAATCATATTCTCCAGGAGAAAAAAGAGTTTAACAAAGAGTATAAAATTTTAAGAAAGCGTGATAATGCAGTGTTCTGGGTCTATGGACTCGGAAGTCTGGAACTTGATAAGAACGGCAGCCCGGTAAAAATGTTCGGAACTATTCAAGATGTAACTGAACGTATTGAAGCGCAAAACACAATCAAGAATTCGCTGAAAGAAAAAGAAATTCTCCTTAAAGAAATTCACCACCGTGTTAAAAATAATTTCCAAAGGATTATTAGTTTAATTGCTTTGCAGACTGAACTCATCAATGACCAGAAGGTTCTGGATATATTTGAGGATCTGCAAAATCGTCTAAGGACAATGTCTTTAATTCACGAATTGATGTACGGCACGGGCGATTTTGTTGGTGTTGATGTTAAAGACTATATAACAAGACTCACGAATTATTTAGTCAAAACATATTCTTCTTCGGGCAACGTAAAATTAAATTTGGATTTGGAAAGTCACAGTCTCGATTTAGAAACTATTATTCCGTGCGGATTAATTGCAAACGAAATAGTTACAAATTCTCTTAAATATGCTTTCCCAAATGATGCGGAAGGCACTGTTAATATTTCATTCAAAAAGAAAAACGGTGATTTTTGCCTCGAATTTTTCGACAATGGAATAGGCATAAAGAACAAAATTGACTTTGAAAATATAAATTCGCTCGGCATGAGGTTGATTGACCTTCTTACAAAACAATTAAGAGGCACGCTGGAAGTTATTCAACCGGATAATGGTTTGCAGTTCATTATAAAGTTCAAAGGAGAAAACTAAATTGGAGAACCAAAGCAATTAAAAAAAAATTTTGTTTAACAAACCCGTTGTATGGCTTAACAATTGGCTGTACCAGCATAAATTTAGAAATCAATTGTCCCTACGGGACAATCTGGAAATTGGTTAAGCATATAATCGTCTCGTTAGGGATGAAATATTTATATTGTCCCTACGGGACAATCCGGAAAAGTTATAAAGGATCCGTAGGAGCCAGATATTTATAGCTTAGAGACGATATGTTTATTGATTGCACAAAAAAATAACCGTCGCGTAGAGACGGAATATTCATTGGAGAGATGAATTGGATAAGCCATTAAGTTCAAAAGCTAACATCCTTCTTGTGGATGACGATGTTCTCATCGCGGAGAGCAATAAGTTCATTTTGAAAAAAGCCGGCTACAATATTGCCGGAATTGCAACGGAAGGTTTGCAAGCCATAAAATTGGCAAAAGAAAAACAACCGGATTTAATTCTTATGGATATCAATCTCGGCAATTCTATGGATGGAATTACTGCCGCAGAAGAAATCCAAAAATTTGCCGATATACCGTTTATCTTTCTTACAGCTTATTCCGACAATGCAACAATTGAACGCGCAAAAAAAGTTGGTCCGTTTGGCTACTTAATTAAACCATTCGATAACCGCGAACTGATTATTGCATTAGAAACTTCCCTTTATAAACACTCCTTCGAAAAAAAAACTAAAGAACAGGAACTGTTATTTAGAACCGTAGCTAATTTTGCTTATGAATGGGAATTCTGGCTTCAGCCCGATTTACAGTTTAAATATTGTTCCCCATCTTGTCAAAGATTAACCGGCTATAAACCGGAAGATTTTACTTCTAACCCGAAATTACTTTTTGACATCGTTCATCCCGATGATAAAGATGCTTTCGAAAAACATATTCAGAATAGTTATAGCGAAAAGAAAGATGAGATTGTTGCCGACTTCCAATTTAGAATTATTGATAAGTACGGCATTGTAAAATTTGTGAGTCATACATGCAGTTCAATTTTTGATGATAAGAAAAATTACCTGGGCAGAAGAGGTACAAACGTAGATATTACGCAACGGAAGTTGACAGAGTTGGTCCTTCTGGAAAGTGAAGAAAGAAACAGAGCAATCACCGAAACGGCTAATGATTCTATAATTACAATTGATACTTACGGAAAAATTCTTTCTTGGAATAAATCCTCTGAGAAAATTTTCGGCTACGAAACTTTAGAAATGGTCGGACGTGATCTTTTTGCTATAATTCCGGACAAACATAAAGCCGATCATCAAAAAACATTTGGGCATCTAATCAAAGGTGGCGTAGCTAAGTTAATCGGTCAAACTGTTGAGTTAACCGGATTAAGAAAAAACGGAAGTGAGTTCCCCATTGAAATTTCTCTTTCCAGTTGGGAAAGTAATTCTCAAAAATATTATACAGCAATTATCCGGGATATAACCGAACGCAAACTGGCAGAGGAACAAATTAAAGAAGCTAATCTCGGTCTTCAATTAGCAATCGAAGGAGGAGAACTTGGTACCTTTGATGCCGATATCACAAACGGAAAAGTAAAAGTAAATGACCGTTATCTTACTATGCTTGGATACTCCCCCGGTGCTATTGAGATGACTAAAGAATTTTGGATGAATCTGATTCACCCTGAAGATTTACCGGGAGTTCTTGATCTTTCAAATAAAATTGAATCCGGCGAAATTAGAGAAATGGAAATTGAATACCGGATAAAACACAAATCGGGTAATTGGATTTGGATTTTTGATAAAGCTAAAGGGTTTAATTACGACAACAAGGGAAAACCAACACGGTCTGCCGGAACTCACCGTGATATTACATCAAGCAAACAAGCGGAAGAGGCGCTTATAAAAAGCGAAGAGAGATACCGGCATATTTCCGCTGCTGTTTCCGATTATGTTTTTTCATCTCAAGTCGACAAGTCAGGGAAGTTGATATTGAACTGGGTAGCAGGTGCGTTTGAAAAAATCACCGGTTATACTTTTGAAGAATATACTTCGTGTGGAGGATGGCGTGCAAGGATACATCCGGAGGACATTGGAGTAGATGATAGAGATATGCAAAAACTTCGCTCTAATCAGACAGTAATAACCGAACTACGAACACTTAAGAAAGATGGAAGTGTCCTCTGGGTGGGCGTTTATGCAAACCCGGTTATGAGTTCTGATGGGAAAGAGTTAATTGGGATAAACGGTGCAGTGCGGGATATTACAGAACGCAAACTTGCCGAAGAGGTTATTCAAAAAAACAAAGAACGCTGGCAAAGTCTGTTCAACAATAGCCCGAACGCTATTGCGGTTTATCAAGTTGTTGATGACGGTAATGATTTTCTTTTTACCGATTTTAACTTAACGGCACAGACGACGGAAAACCTAACCCGTGATGAAGTTATTGGAAAGCGAATTAGCCAATTATTCCCCGGAGCTGAAGGACTTGGGTTTCTTGATATCTTTAGAAAAGTATGGCAAACCGGAAAAACAGAATACATAAAATCATCCTTCTATAAAGATAACCGGATTGAGGGATGGCGTGAAAATATAATTTATAAACTAAACACCGGTGAAATTGTTGCTATCTACAATGATGTAACGGAACGAATGGAAGCCGAAATTGCTTTACGAACAAGCGAAGAAAAATTCCGCAGCATTTTTGAGAACCATTCCGCTATTAAACTTTTAATTGATCCCGATACAGGAAATATTGTAGATGCTAACCAAGCTGCTGCAAATTATTACGGCTGGACGAGGGAAGAACTGAAACAGATGAACATTACCCGGCTTAATTCTCTTTCGCTCGAAGACGCGATAAACGTAATGGAACAGATAAAAGTAAACAGTAAAAACCATTTTGAATTACAGCACCGGCTAAAAGATGGTTCTATAAGAGATATGGAAGTATTCAGCAGTAAAGTTGAGATCGGAGGAAAAATTTATCTGCATGCGATCAATCATGATATTACAGACCGTATAATAGCGGAAAAGAAACTGAAAGAATATCAAAACCATCTTGAAGAATTAGTTGAAACAAGGACCGAAGAATTAGACAAGCTGAATGTTGATTTAAAAGAACAGCTTCAAAAAGAGAAAGAGCTTGAAATGATGCTGAGGAAATCCCTTGGTAAAGAGAAAGAACTTAACGAACTAAAAACAAGATTCATTTCCACAGCTTCTCACGAATTTAGAACGCCGCTCACAACTGTTCTTGCGGCAACGGAAATGATTCAGCGTTACGGTAAAAAATGGAGCGAGGAAAAGTATAACGAGTATATTGACAAAATAAAAAAATCCGTAAGCTATTTAACAAAACTTATGGATGATGTATTAACAATCAGTCGTTCCGAAAGCGGTAAAATTCTTTACAATCCGGACATGGTTAATCTCTATAAATTATGCACAGAGATAATAGAAGAAACAAGATCCAATACAGACGCCCGGCATGATTTTGTATTCAATTTCTCAATGAGAAAAATAAAATACCATCTGGATCCGAATCTGATAAAATTCATCTTAACAAATTTGCTCTCAAACGCTTTTAAGTATTCTCCCGAAGGGGGAAAAATTGAACTCTCCGTTTCATCAAAGAAAGATCAAATTGAGATAACTGTTGCGGATGAAGGAATCGGAATTCCCGGAGAAGATATGATACGCTTGTTTGAACCGTTCCACCGCTCTGCCAATACGGTAGAAATTCCCGGCACAGGTTTAGGACTATCAATTGTTAAACATGCCGTTGATTTACACAAAGGTAAAATAACTGTTAAGTCCAGCCTTGGAAAAGGAACAACCTTTAGCGTTGACATTCCAAAGAGGAAAAAATGAAAAAAATATTGGTTATAGAAGACGAGAAAGATATCCGGGAGGTTATCAATGCCCTACTCACAGAAGAAGGATACGCGGTTTATTCTGCTAAAAACGGAAAAGATGGAATAGAACTAGCGAAGAATGAGATTCCAAACTTGATAATTTGTGATATCATGATGCCGGGCATGGATGGCTATACTGTTCTAAAAGAGTTGTCAAAAAACAGTAGCACAAAATCAATCCCGTTTATTTTTCTAACCGCAAAAGTTGAAAGAAATGATTTACGCTTCGGAATGGAACTTGGCGCCGATGATTATTTATTCAAACCGTTCAAATCGGAAGAACTTCTGAAATCAATCTCTTCACGCCTAAGCAAAATTGAAACATTAAAAGCAGAGTTTACCAAAACAAAGGAAGATTCTACTCAAAAGAAGTATACTATTGATGATAAAATTTTTATACATGCAAACGGCAGTCCTCATCTTATAAGAATTAATGAGATTCTATTTATTGCCGCAGAAAGACAGTATTCTTCTATAAGACTTCTTGACGGGAAATCATATTTACTAAGAAAGTCCGTTTCTAAATGGGAAGAGCTTTTGCCGTCCAAAAATTTTTTAAGGATACACCGTTCAACAATCATTAACATAGATTATTTAGTAAAGATGGAAAAATGGTATAACTCAAGTTTTTTAGTGCATCTTAAAAATGTTCCGGAACCATTTGAAATTAGTAAAAGATACGCAACCAAACTACGCCATAATACCGCTTAATAATTCTTAATCTTGCTCTTAATCATGATCATGTATTTTCATGCTCTTCCCTTTTCATTTCGGAACGTAGGGATCGGTCTTTAACCGATCCGCTTTACGGCATTTTGTGGAATTGTTACCCGACAAACAACAGCCGGGCAACCAAAACATTCTCTACAAAACACTTACCTCGTCATTGCGATCCCGCGATAGCGGGAGAAGCAATCTAATTTTTGAAATTGTAGTAAATAAAAAATATGAGATTTTCGCGTCCCGCTGTGCGGGTTTCGCAATGACTTATGCAAGGAGGAAACACTTGCCGGAATGGTTACCCATCAAACAACAGCTGGGCAGGCAAACCATTCCCAACAAAACACTTACCCCGTCATTGCGATCCCGCGATAGCGGGAGAAGCAATCTAATTTTTGAAATTGCAGTAAGTAAAAAATATGAGATTGCCGCGTCCCGCTGTGCGGGACTCGCAATGACTTATAAAAGGTGGAAACATTCCCTACAAAAAATATATTTTTTATTATTCTTATAATATTTTCATTTCTCCATACCACCTCCGTTGAAACAATTCTAATCCGTTTGAAACATTTTCATTAATAAGTCTCCTTTTGGCTACGAATATTAATCATACAATTAACGGAGAAATCTATGAAAACAATTCTTGTCGTTGAAGATGAGATGGACATAAGGATGAGTTTGCAAGATATGCTTGAAAATGAAGGGTTTAACGTTTTAACTGCTAAAAACGGCAAGGAAGGATTGGAACTCTCCGTTTCAAAAGAGCCGGACCTTATTCTAAGCGATATTCTTATGCCCCAGATGAACGGTTATGAACTGCTGAAAAAACTTCAAGAAAATCCTAACACAGCCGCTACCCCATTTATTTTTCTTACAGCTAAAGTTGATGTGAAAGATTTTAGAAAAGGAATGACCTCCGGAGCCGATGATTATCTAATGAAACCGTTCAAAATTGATGAAGTGTTAACCGCAATCAATACACGTTTAAGAAAAAAAGAGAACTACCAATCCGTTGTAGAAAATTTCAGAAATACATTGATAAAAAAAGTGCCTCACGAATTACGCACGCCGCTTGTTGGAATTTTGGGATTTTCAGAAATAATTGAAAACGACGTTGAAGATCTGACCAAAGAAGAACTGAAACAGATGGCTAAGAAAATCCGCTCTTCCGGAAAACGGCTACACAGAAGAATTGAAAAATTTTTAGTGTACGCCGAACTATTCTCTTTGGATAAAGAAAATATTGCTACGGGAAATTTTGCACTTCAGGAATATGAAGTTGAACCGGAATATTTAGCAACTCATTTAAAAAGTAAAATCGCAGAGTTCGAAAGAACGGAAGATTTAAATATTCATTTTGAAAAAGGCAAAATGAACGTCAACATAATCCATTTTGAAACTTTGCTGGAAGAGTTGATTGAAAATTCGGCAAAGTTTTCCTCACCGGGCAGCTCAATAGAAATCAGCGGCAAATCCAACGGTCAATATTATAAAACAAAAGTTACCGATCATGGAATCGGTATGAAATCACCGGATAAAAACCAGATAGCACCATTTAATCAGCTTGGAAAAGAAGATACGTTCAAAGAAGGGCTGGGATTTGGTCTTGCAATAGTGAAAGCAATAATAGAATTACACAACGGCTACTTAAATATTGAAAGCGAAGAAGGAATTAACACAATAGTAGAATTTGGAATTCCATTAAGCAATAATCATGGAGTACTGAAATGAAAAACACATTAATTATTTCTTACGATTTCTTTAGAAAAGTTTTAAGTCTAGCCGAATATCTGGAACAAAGTTCAAAGAGCTTAATTTCTCTTATCAGCAAATTAGAAGAGAATGAGGCGTATGAAAAAGATTCAATAAAAAATTTAAACGGAGAACTATCCTCCCTTCACAGCAGAGCACAAAAGATTAAAGAAGGACTTGTTTACGCCGCCGTTCACCAGGAAGAAGTTCTGAATAATGACGAGCCATTCTTGAATAGTTTTAAAAAATTATCACAGGATTTAAAGAAGATACACACAATCTGCGAAGAGATTGCTGAACCAAATTATTACATAAATGCAGAAGGCGAATTAACTAAGTAAGGAGTACTGTTAAATGAGCAGTTTAAATCAGAAGAAAGATGATTCCGACGAGTTTCTTGCTCTGATTGATCTGAATAAGATCTTACTAAAAGAAGAATCATCACAATTACAAGAGGTTGCATATTAAAATGAGGGGATGGACTAGATAAAATGTTCCGTGCGTTCATTTTGCTTCTGCTAATGCCGCCAATTATTAATGAGGGTAAAAGCAATTTTAACGTCTTAAAGATCTTTGGCACATTTATAAACAAAAAGGAGAAACAAAATGAAATGGTTCTATAATTTGAAAATCAGCAAGAAGTTAATCTTCAGCTTCTCACTCGTAGCTTTAATTGCCGTATTCATCGGTTACACAGGCATCAGCAAGATGTCGTTAATGAATGATAATGCAAAACAAATGTACAATGATCGCGCCGTACCATTAGTAGAATTGGGCGGTGCACAGCAGGAACTCTATGAAATTCGCCTCTCTGTTGCAAATCTTGTAGCATCAAAAGATGCGTCAGAAAGAACTATGCTGGAAAAAGCAATTTCAGATCATGAGAAAAAGGAAGATGAACTCATGGCAAAATTCGCTTCTACAAATCTTGACCGCGAAGAGAAAAGGTTATATGAAGAGTATAAAAAATCATGGGATGAATTCAAGCCGGCTGTTGAGAAAGGTGTTAAATTGGCACTCAGCGGTGATGAAGTTGCTGCTCATGAATTCGAAGCGGGTGAATTTGATCATGAGGCAAAAAGAATAACCGAAGAACTTGACAGCGTTATGACTTCAGAGGAACATCTTGCGGATTCTTTGGATCAGGAAATCGGTCAAGAATATAGCTCTGCAAGTTTAGAAATATATGTAGTGTTAGGCGTTGGTATTGTTGCGGCTTTTTTCATAGGAATTTTTATTTCTAATTATCTCTCCAGGTCTATTAATCAAGTTGTTGATAAATTGAACAGCATTAAAGATGTGGATATTCAAAATCTTTCCAGATGCGGTGAACAGCTTGCCAATGGTGATCTTAATATTAATTTAGATTCCAAATTAACGCTGATCGAAATTAAATCTACCGACGAAATAGGAAATCTGGCAAATAGCATAAATCAGATCAGTGCAGGAGTTCAGAATACAATTAAGTCAATTGGTGTTGCGGTTAACGCGATAAAAGATACCGTTCACGAATCGAATTTACTTGTTGAGGCAGCGGTTAACGGAAAACTTTCCAAACGAGGCAATGTAACAAAATTCAACGGCAGCTATAAAGAATTGATTAACGGTCTAAACGCGACAGTTGATGCGGTAGTTCAGCCGATAAATGAATCAAGCAAAGTCTTGGAAAATTTAGCCAGCGGAGATTTAACAGTTCGCATGAACGGAGATTATAAAGGTGATTACGCCGTAATTAAAAATAGTATCAATAGCTTAGCGGATTCATTCAGCAGTGCGTTATCAGATGTATCGGAAGCAATTCAAGCTACTGCCAGCGCAAGTAATGAAATCTCATCAAGCACAGAAGAGATGGCGGCGGGCGCTCAAGAGCAAAGCGCTCAAGCAACAGAAGTCGCCGGTGCAGTGGAAGAGATGACAAAAACAATTTTCGAAACCACAAAGAATTCCGGCTTAGCATCGGATGCGGCTAAGAATGCAGGCGCTATAGCCAATGAAGGCGGTAAAGTTGTTGGCGAAACAATAGATGGAATGAACAGAATAGCTGAAGTTGTGAAAAAATCTGCGGATACAGTTCAAGTATTGGGTAAGAGAAGCGATGAGATTGGCGAGATTGCACAAGTGATTGATGATATTGCAGACCAAACGAACTTACTTGCTCTCAATGCAGCAATTGAAGCCGCACGCGCCGGTGAACAAGGAAGAGGTTTTGCTGTGGTTGCAGATGAAGTTAGAAAATTAGCGGAACGTACAACCAAAGCAACAAAAGAGATTGCTACAATGATCCGCCAGATACAGAAAGACACAGAGGGCGCGGTTGTATCAATGCAGCAAGGAACAGAAGAAGTAGAGAAAGGAAAAGTATTGGCAGAGAAAGCAGGACAATCTTTATCACAGATTATTACCGGCGCACAAGATGTAGTTGATATGTCAACACAAGTAGCCGCCGCGAGTGAACAACAGAGCGCAACAGCGGAGCAGATAAGCAAGAACATCGAATCAATCAGCAGCGTAACACAACAAAGTGCAGCCGGAGTGCAACAGATTGCTAGAGCAGCCGAAGATTTGAACAGATTAACACTAAATCTGCAAGAGCTGGTTTCAAGATTCAAAATTGATGCGAATTCAAACGGGAATGGCAGAAGCTCCCACAAGACTGTAACAAGAAGTCAATTGGCTGTTAGATCAAACGGTAAATTGGTCATTCATTAAGATTTAGAAAAGAAGAGAAAATAAATTATCAATACTTTAGAAATAGAAGAGGAGAAATGAAAGTTTCTCCTCTTCTATTTTAAAATTCTTACTCAACGTGTTGTGTGAATAAAAAAAATATAGTTTAATAAACTGTTGAAACAGTTAAAAAAATCATTGCTCCTTTGATTAACCCCGCGATTAATCGCGGGGTTAGAAACACAAAGCACAATGTTAGAACCGTTTTAACGGTTTACATTCTAATTCACACAACGGGTTTATTCAATAATTTATTAGAAGCATTTTCTGTAAGTTATATTTGCAAGAACATATTATTTTTAGTAGTATTTAAAATAAATAAACAGATTTTTACATGAGAAAAAATATTTCACTACTCAACAAGTGGCGCCACGTTCCAATTGAAAAAAAAATTGCAATCAGTTGGATCATTTCGATCTTGGTAGTTGTTTCGCTCAGCGCTATACTTTATCTATCCAAAAAGCAGTTGCATCAAAGTTCGGATGTAATTGCACTCAACACGGAATTGCGTTCGGCGACTCAAGATATTCTTGCTTCTATTCAAACACTTGAAATAAGCAGTAAACGGTTTATCTTAACCGGAAGCAGAAAGGATTCCGCAAAATATTTTGCCAATTTGGATTCACTCCAGATAAATTTATTACGCTTAGAATCGTTAATTAAAGATCAGCCAAGATTTTTCAAATTCTTTTTACCGCTTCAAAGAACCATTAGAAATGAATTATATAAAATAAATCACCTCTCCTTTTCGATTAGGGACGCAAAAATTTTTGATTCGGAAATAGTCAAAATTGAAGAGAACATTTACAAAAAACTTGATAACTATTGGCAGCTTTTAGACGATGAGGAAGAAGCGGCAACGCTAGAGCAGATTCAAGTATTACATTCAAAGATCAATAAGAATCTAAATTATTTCTTGATTCTTATAATAACCTACATTCTATTCCTTACCGCTCTGTTCGTCATAATTAGTTCAGATGTTAAAAAAAGGAGAAAGCTCGCCGCCGAGGTGGTAGAAAGCAGAAAAGAATTAGACGTAATTATAAATACGGCACCGGCATTAATATTTGTTAAAGACATTGAAAAAAAGTTTACACTATTGAACAAATCCTTCTTGAATTTTTTCAAAGTTGATAAAGAAAAAATTCTACTTCACAATAATAAGCAGTTAGTTCCAAGAAATGAACAATGGCTTGCCAACGAAGAAGATGATGCTATTATCAAAGACAAAATTTCCTTAAACAATATTGAACGGCAAACCGCTCTTGCAGATGGTACTAAACGCTGGCTAAATATTAACAAAGCTCCGATGTTCGATGAGAACAACAACGTGATTGGTATAGTTGGAGTAATGGATGATATAACGAAAAGAATTGAATTTCAGAATGCACTCATTGATACACAAAAGAAACTTGAAGAGTTGAATCAGCAGAAAGACAAATTCTTTTCGATTGTAGCACACGATTTACGCAGTCCTTTTGCCGGTATGCTTGGTTTTGCAGAAATTTTATCGGAAGATTATGCTGAACTATCCGAAGATGAAAAGAAATTTTACATTGATAATATTCAATTATCTTTAAAAAATCTTTTGTCGCTAATTGATAATCTTTTAACCTGGGCGCGGTTAAACCTTAACCGTGCAGATTACAATCCCAAAGAAGTACAACTGGCTGAAATAATAATCTCGGTAATCAGATCTCAAAACATTGCCGCAACGAATAAAAAAATTGAATTGCAATCCAACACCGACAAAAACATATCGGCTTTTGCCGATCCTGATATGATTGAAACCGTAATCCGTAATCTAGTCTCGAACGCAATTAAGTTTACAAATACCGACGGAATTGTAAAGATCAATGCAATTGATAACGGACAATTTGTAAAAATAGAAGTTGAAGACAACGGCGTTGGAATGAAACCGGAGATTGCAAATAATCTTTTCAAGATTGATGGGCATGTAACAACCAAAGGGACAAACGATGAAAAAGGAACCGGGCTTGGCTTAATTATCTGCAAAGAATTTGTAGAAAAACACGGCGGAACAATTTCGGTAGCAAGTGAAGTCGGACGAGGAACAACAATTTCATTCATGCTGCCTAAGAAGCCGTAACAAAATTAAAAAGTCTATCTGCTCAAAACCACAATGTGAGTTGTTGAGGGTGTGTTTTTTATCTCTTTAACAATTTTCAAACCGGTCCTTTCTGCAAGCCCGCTAATTCCTTTCTTAGCAAGATATGATTTAAAATTTCCGTAATGTTCTCTTCCGGCGGCAAACTCAACTGCTCTATTTAAAGTTGACCAGAAATTGTTTGGACGAGGATACAGATAATCAACAATAATTATTTTATTTACCGATTCCGATAGTGCGAGTAAAATATCTTCTCTTTTATCTTCATCTACTTCGTGAATGACATAAGAGATTACCGCGAAATCATATCGTTTATTTTTAGATTGTAGAAAAGTTTTAGCTTCCGCGTGGTAAAATGAAATTTTATCCGAAGGATTTTGGGAAAGATTTTTTAATGCCAGCTCAATATTTCTTTTTGAAAGATCAATTCCATCATAATTGCTGAACTTGCTGCCGAGTTGGAATGCCAACCTGCCGGTGCCGCATCCGACATCAAGAAGTGAAGAATTATCTGATATGAGTGATTTCACTATCCGATAAGCTTTATCTTGATTCGGCGCGATTATTTTATCATAGAATAAACCGTCATACCAATGATCTTTATTTTGAACGCTCATAAAATTCTCTTTCTAAAAAAGAAGGTGTCTCAAGAGTCAATAATGTCATGCTGAATTTATTTCAGCATCTATTATTAATCTAAAATCGATATTTTAGATTCCGGATCAATCCGCCAAGGCGGACGGAATGACAGTCTTGAAGCACCTTCTTGTAAAAATTAAATTAACACCCGCCAACAACTCGTTTTTGTACTTTCTTAACCGGTCCGGCTGATTTATTATTTTTGATCAATACCGGAATAATCTCTTTAGCTTTTGTACGGAATCGGTTTGCGTATTCTTCATCAAGTGTTTTTGGATTTTCAATCGGCTTGAAATTTAATATTTGCTCTTTAAATGCATTCAACCCGCCTTGTAAAATTTTTATTCGTTTGTCTCCTAGCTCGGTTGCAATAATAGCCATCTTTCTTTCAGTCAATTCATCGTCAGCTACAAATACATTTATCTTATGTTTTAGCGTCAAAATTTTGTTCGGTTCTTTTTCGAACATATTATCAAGCGTAAACAAAGTGGATTTAGGCAGACTCATTTTGGCGTATTCTTTATCCGGTCTAAAATCAATTATCTGAAACTTATCGTCTTGCTCATCCATTAATCTGTAAGCAAATTCATCTGGCGTCATCGTTTCTAATTTGTATGATTGAACAAAATTTGCGTCTTCTTCCGACTTTATTAAAGAAGCTTTTCTTTCCGGAAAGATAAATGCTGAGGCAGCCATAAGTATTCCGATTGAAGCAATGCCAACATAATAAGGCGTTAATCGAATCGGTGATTTTGCGACTTTATTTACTCTATTTTCAACAATAGAAGCAAACCAAAATGCGAACAACCCGAACACAACTATAATAAATGCAAAAATATTCTGCGACATTCCTAGCGTTTCAAAAAATCTTGGACTTCCCAAATTAGCTGCTTTGTAAAGTGGTTCAAAAACCGGATAACCTTCCGCAAAAATTACTACTCCTATTAATGCGCCACCAATAAATATCATCGCATCAATTTTGCCTATTGCCGCCGCGCAAACAGATGTCCCGGGACAAAATCCGCCAACTACAAATCCCAACCCCATTATTATTCCACCAACAATTGCAGACCAAAGAAAAGTCGGGTTAACATAAACTAGATTGATATCTATTAATCCGTAATGCTCAAGACCCATAACGCCAATCATAGCCACAATGCCTGCGGTAAAGAAAACTCTTAGCACTGTAAAATCGTATCCGTAAAATAAACCTACTAATTTTTTTGAAGTTGAAAATCCGGCTTGCTCTAAAATTGCGCCGAATAAGACTCCAATTACTAATGCTACAATAAAATTTAAGTTGTTACTTATAACATCCGGAACTAATGGTCCCATAACATAATCTCCTTCTTAAATCCAAAATTTTCTAAAAAAGTAAGCAAACATATAAGCACCGGCAAAGATTGCGAACATTGTAATTATTCCGCCGGTTGACATAACAGCCATACCGCTTAAAGCGGCACCGCTTGTGCATCCTCTTCCTAATTGTGAACCGATGCCCCAAAGAATTCCTCCGATTAAAGCTCCGGCAATTCTAATTCTTGTTGTTGTGTGTGGACCTTTTTCTAATTTGAAATCCAATCTGTTTGAAATGAGTCCGGATAAAAATGCGCCGATAAGCACTCCGGTAACTTCGAACACAAGCCAATTCATTAAAGGACTTGAGCCCTCGTGTTTCTTTCCATATTCTTGATAAAATTTAGTAGATCCGGTATGTGACGGTGCAATTGTTTCCACCGCTGTTACAGCATAGCTTTTGATTGCGCCGCTTGCACCCAAACCTCGTCCGGTTATGTAGATTGTAGCAACTAACAGCAAACCGAGCAAAACTCCGGCTATATACGGATTCATATATTCTGTTTTTTCCATAAAATCCTCTAATCTAAATTTTGTGTTGATAATTTTGATTCATCCATTTTTTCTTCTTTGTGTTCATCTTCTAATTCTTCAAAACCGGTAAGCATTGCTTTTAGATTTGATGTAACAGTTTCACCTGTTGTAATCAAATACAAATGAGTTATGATAAATGCAATCAACATAATTGCAGCTATTGTATGAAAGATTGCAATGAGCTCAAGAGTCTGAATGTTTATCGCTTCAACGCCGTGTTTAGTTGGATAGCGGTAAAACATATAGAGTAATCCTGAAGTAACGCTAACCGGTATTACCAAAATTTTTAATCCGAAATAGGTAATCTTTTGTAAGGGATTAAGCTTGCTTAAAACACTTTTCTTGGTAGGATGAGGCGCGTTACGGAAAATTCCGAAAATATAGTAGTCCAACTGTGCTTTAATGTTCTGAAATGTTGGTATGTATTGTTTGTATTCGCCGGTAGTTAAGTGCCAGAAAATTGCGAATACAATCAAACCGATAAATAGATAAGCGGCAAAATTGTGATAACGAACTGCATCCCGAAATCCAAAAAACGTATATGTTCCGTGAATTTCAAATCCGGTAAAGCCAAGAAAGAAAATTAAAATTGCCTGCATCCAATGCCAGAATCTTTCAAAGCTTTTATAGATATAAACTTGTTTCTTACTCATTTTGTAACCTCTTTTTTTAACTTTCTGGAAGCAATAATTCTAAACGTAGCATGAAATGCGATTCCTATTAACGAGAGAATTATAAGCCATTTACCTGCAGTATCAACCAAAGACGAATAATCTCTTCCCGGCATATAAAAATCTTTTAATCCCGCTAAACGGCTATCGTTTCTTGTATGGCATTCGTTGCACTTGACGGTGTTTTCTTTACTTGCCACCATATGATTTATAGGCCAATACATTTCTGTTTTGATGAACAAAACCTTGCCGCTGAATGGTAAACCAACATCTTTCATTCCAACTTCAGCAGAAGTTTTCCAGTTAAAATCTTTCCAGAAAGCGCCCTCACCTTTTTCTTCCGCAAAGAGTTTCGGCTGAATTAATATTTTGTTTATAGGATCGTATGGTTGTTTGGCAACGTGAATTTTAACCGGAACAATTTTCGATTCATCATCTGCATAAGAACCGTGAAGTTGGTTTAACACCAATGGCTTTGTCGTATCTTGAATTTTATCTCCTTCAAGATAGTGCGATGCGGTTCCGTTAAACCAAATGTAATCGGGTTTAACATTTTTCTTCCAGACAAAACTTCCTTTGATTGACATATAAGCGTGATTGCCCATACTGTCTTCTTCAACATAAGGTTCACCATTTTTCAACTTGCCCGCTGTTGACCAATCCCAATACATTTTTGTAGCATTTGCTTTTGCATAAGTTGGAATATGACAGGTTTGACAAGCAACTTTTAATGTGTGTTCATTCAGGATATCATCTTCATGCGGAGTTGCTGTATGGCATTGCTCACAAGTATTGCGGTTATGACTCATAGAGGAAAGTGAATAAACTTTTCCTGCAATGTTATGCTGATCTGTTGTATGACAATCAACGCACTGCAGATTCATTCCGTCTGTTGCCATGTGAATGTCAATCTCTTTTGTCGGTTCGAACATTGACATTTCAAGATCGCCGTGTTTTACATTATTTCCGCCGCCGCCGTAAAAATGGCAAACACCACAATTACTTCTTTTCGGCTTACCCACGCTTTCTGCAATCTTGTTGAAATCCAAAGTGGTTAGCGGCGCACCGCCTTTTTCCGGAGCCTTTGCATAAGTCTCGGAATTATCGTGACAAACTAGGCAGTCTATATTGTTAGGATCGGTATAAATCTTTCCTTTGCTGTCCATTCCATAACCGATATGGCATTTTGCACAGCTTTCCTCATTACCCTTTGTTCCGATACAGAAATTATTGATTGCATTCCTTTTCCCCAAATAAATTACACCCCGACCTTGAACATACTCTTCACGCTCCCAATTCCAGTGATTGGAATTCATAACTTGATGAGCAGTCATGTTGTGACAAGATTCGCAAGCTTTAGTTACTTCTTGCGGAGATTTGAACTTCTGCTGAAGCACAGCAAATTTACTGTGATCCACAGATGGTTTTTCCTTTTTTGAATACTTTTCTTTCAGTTTCATTAGTGTTGTAGAATCAGTTTCTTTTTGTGAAAGCGTACCAACTGCTATTACTACTAACAATCCGATAAAAGCAAGAATCAATACTACCTTTTTCATAGAGTCACTCTGTAATTTGTGATAACATCATTTGTTTTAGACTATAAAGTTATTTTTCATCCACCCATTTTTTAAATACATCTACAAGAATTTGTAAAGAAGAATAGATTTTCTCCATTTCCTCCCCTTTAACGGTTTTAAGAATATCTTTGTGCAGTTTATTATAATTTTGATGTAGATTCTGAATCAGAGGAGTTGCCTTAGGAAGAAGCTTAACTATGATATTTCGTTTATCGTTTTCATCCGGAATTCTTGCAAGAAGTTTTTTCTCTTCTAAAGTGTCTAAAATATGGGTTATTCGACCTGGTGTCAACTTTAGCGCATCACAGATTTCTTTTATTGTGTACGAAGGAGCAAAAGCGAATAATTTTAAGAATCTTACTTCGGTTGGAGAGAGATTGAAACTGGCTGCAAAGAATTCCTCTTTAATATTACAATTACGAGTCAATTCGCAGATCAATTCCGCAAGAATCTCATATTCTTTATCAGATTTTATCATACTTCCGCCGTTATAATTATTTTATACCCTAAAATAAATAAAAATGTTCCGCTAGACAAGTCGGAAATTAATCATGGATACAATATTCAGACTTTCATATTTAAATTAGATTGTGCAAAAGTATCTACACGATGGGAGGTAAGCCTAAGCGTTCCATTTTAGCGTTCGCTTTTGTACAAGAAAAGCTTTCGGTAAGTAAAAATAACTTCGATCAGTTATTTAGAGTGAAAACTAATGTTATACTCTTCAATTTTTTTGATAATTATTTCTTTTTCATTCTCATCAAGAAAGCTGGCTAAGAAAGAATTTTTAGCGAGCTGAGAAATCTCCTCTATTGTCAAAGCCAAAGATTCTGCCAATACTAGGTAATTTTCATTCACGTAACCGCCAAAGTAAGCCGGATCATCAGAATTAAGAGTTACAAGCAAACCGCTCTTCATCATTTTTTTCAACGGATGATCTTCTAAACTTTTTACCACCTTCAATTTTAAATTTGAAAGCGGACAAACGGTTAAAGGGATTTGAGTTTTGCTTAAGTGTTTTACTAACGTTTCATCATCCATTGAATGGTTACCATGATCAATTCTGGAAACTTTGAGCAAATTAATCGCTTCCCAAACATATTCAGCAGGACCTTCTTCGCCAGCATGTGCAACAGTTAAAAATCCTTTATCAAGAGCACTCTTAAACACTTCCTTAAATTTTGAGGGAGGATTTCCGACTTCAGCGGAATCAAGCCCGAAAGCTGTAATCCAATTTTTATATGCACATGCTTGATTAAGAGTTTCCATTGCGGATTTTGGATCAACATCCCTTAGAAAGCACGGAATTAGTTTGCTCGTAATTCCGAATTTAGCTTCAGCATCATCTAGAGTTCTATGAATACCATTGATAACTGTGTCGAAGCTAATGCCGCGATTGGTATGTGTCTGCGGGTCAAAAAATATCTCAGCATGAAGAACATTTTGTGAATGAGCTTTCTCAATGTAAGCCCAAGTCATATCATAAAAATCTTGCTCTGTGATTAGCACCGAAGCACCTTCGTAATAAATATCAAGAAACTCTTGAAGATTATTGAAATGGTATGCATCTCGAAGTTCTTGTATAGAGTTCTGTCTTATTTTTATGTTGTTTCTCTTGGCGAGTTCAAACATCAGTTCCGGTTCTAACGTCCCTTCAATATGCAAATGCAATTCTGCTTTTGGTATTCCTTTTATAAATTCTCCTAAAGATTTATTTACGTTCATAGTTTTCATCCCGGTATTGAAAATTCGTTTTGATTGAATTTATTCTCTTAATTTTATTATTAACTTTTTTGAGGTGAGTTCATAAAAGTGGCGAAAACATCTATACGTCCTATTTTAAAGGGAAAGTCATTAATTTCTAAAATGCTGCCAATTATTATTCTCGGTTAAAATTCTAATTTCAACTAGTACGCTTTTGTAAACTAAATAATTGATAAACTAATTCCAATTTTAGATCGTGTATAAGGGCAATTTGACTGAAATAATTGTTGTCAGGCATTCCGAAATCATTTTCAGGCAACTTATTAGGTAATAAATTTGTTTTAAGATAAGAATTCAAACAATATACAATTGGCATGATTGATGGTGAGATTTAGAATTCTAAAATCAATTAATTAGAGGTATACCATGAAAAAAATATTTTTACTTGTTTTCATTCTTATGACTAATTTATCATTCGCTCAAATGATGAACAGTCATCTTAGAGCAGATAAATTAGACACACTAACATTAACCGGTAAAGCAATTGTTGATCAATCAACACCGGTCCAGCAGTATTTTATAGATACAAATCTTGACGGGAATGCTGATTATCATCTTAACTTTGGTCCGCCATGGTATCAACCTGATAGTTCCGCTGCTCAACGTCCCCAAGACGGTGATCAAATAAAAATTGTTGGCGGTGCCTATCAATCATCTAAATACAATTTTAAGTCGATAGCAGTTTATGAAATCAACGATCTGTTCTGGCGGGATCCATTCTTTGCTGATTGGAATGACATGGGTAAACACAACCACATGTTCGGATGGAGTAAATATGGAATGTTCAGCGGGAGTTATGGTTTCGGTTGGAATCATGACTCACTAAAAACTGTTACGCTAACCGGTACGGCTTTAGTGGATACAACTTTCATGATGGATCATTTTTACTTAGATACCAACAACGACGAAAAGCCAAATTATTTTTTAAATTTTGGACCTTACTGGTATTTGCCCTCGTCCGGAGCCAAGAGACCTCAAAATGGCGCAACAGTTACAGTCATGGGCGCCTTGCTTTCCAACAGTTCCGGTTTATCAATGTTGATTGTTTATGAGATTAACGGAGAAGTATGGAGAGACTCGACAAAGCTAAATCCACATTTCGGAGGTGGATGGATAAATAGAAATTCTGTTTCGATGCGCTTCAATTCCCCTTTTGATGACAGCACAATGGTAACAATGATGCAAGGATGGCACATGATGGGTCCTTTACCGGATTCCGTTTTCGGTCAGATGTTCGAAGTTTATCCTGAGAATATGCCTAACTATAAAGGTCAAAATATTTTTGCCGGCTACGAAATTGATATGTTCAATCCTTCCGGTAATAATATGATGTGGCAAAATGGTCATGGTGGCGGTCACATGGATTTCGGGAACAACCTCAAAGTTCAGCTTCATTTTACAGATGCGCAGCTAAACGCATATAATATGAACAAGAACAGAATCCAGGTAAAACTTTGGGATAACCAAACGAGTTCGTGGAAAACCGTTACAGCATCTGTGGACGAACTAAACAACATAGTATCGTTCAGTTCATCAACTGCTAGCGGATTCGTAGCTTTAACAAGTTCAGAAGTAACTGCCGTTGAAAACGATCAAGTTGTACCAACAGAATTTGCTCTCGATCAAAATTATCCCAATCCTTTTAATCCATCTACAACAATTTCTTACAAACTTTCATCCAATGGTAATGTCAGTCTAAAAATTTATGATATTCTTGGCAATCAAGTTGCAACTCTTATAACCGGATATCAAAACGCAGGTAGTCATAAGATTAACTTTGATGCAAGCGCACTTGCAAGCGGAATATATTTTTACAAATTGCAAACTAGCAATCTTATTCAAGTAAAAAAAATGATGCTGCTAAAATAAAACCTTTAAAGGCGGAGCTTGAATAATCAAGCTCCGCTTTTCTTCTAAATTCAATTCTACATATTCTTTTGGAATTTGGTAATTTAATGCCGGATTATTGGAAAGATCATGATATCGGCAGGAAAAGTATTTTCATCTAAAAAAACAATTGAGCTCATTGCAGTTATTCTCCTCTTTCTACTTTCGCTGTTGTGGCTATTCAATCCATTCAATCGCTTTATCGAAAACACTTTTACCAAATTAACGGGACAAAGATCATTAGACTCTCGTATAATTATAATTCACATAAATGATGCTGATATTGAAAAACTCGGCGGCTGGCCTCTGAAGAGGAGCTATTACGCATTACTGATTGACAAACTAACAAAGTTAGCTGTTTCCAAAATTGGTATCGAAGTTCTTCTATCGAATAACGCAGCAATCCAATCTATCTATAACGATCTATTGAATGAAGAAATTAAACGCAGCGGAAGAGTTGTTGTATCGTCTTTGATAACAAATGTCGGAGGAGCCGATTCAATAATATATTCGCAACCAAAATTAGACAATCCAAATCTCACGAGCGGTCATTTAAATTATATTTCAGGTGATGGCATTTATATCCCAAATTTAATAACGGTTAACGGCACGCATGAAAAATCCTTTTCTTCGGCTCTGGCAAATAAAGATTTCAATTATAACCGGACAAAAATCAATTTCTATAACTCATGGAAAAATTATCAAAACTATTCTCTTATAGAATTTTTCGGAATGGTTGAAGATAACGGCAGCAGCCTTGTAAGTTTCAAAAACAAAATTGTTTTGGTTGGTGTAAGCGATCCATCCATCGCAAAAACTATTTCTACCGGTTATGATAATGAGCTTCCTGGTGTTGCGCTTCATGCCTTTGCGCTCGATAACATTCTCACAAATCGTACTCTTAATTTCCGTTTAAGTTCATATCTGGCATTTGTTTTTTTGATGCTGTTGTTTGCAGTAATTCTGATTAATATAAAACTTTCGCCGGCGTATGCTGCTTTGATCTACCTTTTCGTTTTTTTTATCACCGCTTATATTCTCTTAATATTTTTCTTCATCGAAGTAAATTATTCGGCAGTAATAATTCCAACAATTGTTTATCTCATGATCGAGTTCGGTTTTAATCTTTCCGAGAGCAAAGCAAAATTGAAAAATACTTTCAACGAATCTGAAATATTGAAACGTGCGTTATCGGTAAAAGAAGAAGAATTGGTTAGATTAAAAGATCAACTCGGTTCTGCATCCGATAAGAAACAGAGCGAACTAATCTCCAAGATTGTTTTTCTAGAAGATGAGATATCACAACTGAAAAAATGGAAAGATGATAATGAACCGGAGATCATTTATGCCGGAGAAGAAACGATTACAAATTTTGAGGGAATGGTCTTTCAAAGCAATGTTATGCGCGACCTTGTTGAAATGGTAAAAAAAGTCTCAGCTTCCGATGCAACAACTTTAATTCTTGGCGAGAGCGGCAGCGGAAAAGAACTTGTAGCAAGGGCAATTCATAATCTTGGAAAACGAAAAAATAATAACTT
>JAKAKD010000023.1 GCA_021824635.1 Bacteroidota bacterium
CAAATTGGCAAAAACGCATTTAATGCTTCCTCCAAAAAATTATTTTGTGTTAGTCGCCGACTCATCAATCTATAATAATTACCCATGGCTAAAAACGGAACGTTGTATCAATATTGTCGGAAGCTCCTCTTTGAGTTTATTGAACGACGCTTCGATGATTGTGCTGAAAGATTTTTACGGAACAACTTTAGATTCACTCACATACTCATCCGATTGGCATAGTAAAAATGTTGTAATTACAAAAAACAGATCTCTTGAAAGATTGAATCCGCTCTTCGATTCTAACAACCACACAAATTGGAATAGTTGCGTCAGCGCAGAAGGAGGAACACCCGGCAGACAAAATTCAATCTTCTCACAAAATCTTTCGCGTGAATCAAAAGTTACAATCAATCCGAATCCGTTTTCTCCCGATGGAGATGGTTTTGAAGATTACACAGTAATAAACTTTGATTTGACCAAGCCACTCTCGCAGGTTAGAATGAAAGTTTTTGACAGCAGCGGTCGTTTAGTTCGAACTTTAGCCGAGAACCGTCTCTCTTCATCAAAAAATTCTCTTATTTTTGACGGGCTAGATGATAACAACAAACCGCTTAGGATAGGAATTTTTATCTTACTGATTGAGACTGTTGCGGAAGGATCCGGCAAGGTTGAGATTATTAAGACGCCCATTGTTATTGCAAGAAAATTATAAATCTAATACGTTTCTTTTTATTTTAGATTGAAAAAATTTCACAATCTGGAAATAAATTATGAACTACAAACAAAAAGTCAATGAATTCCTTTCACAAAAAGTTATTGCAATTACCGGAGTATCGCGCAATCCCAAAACAGAAGTAGGCAACGCCATTTACAAAAAATTTAAAAGTGCTGGATATACTGTTTATCCTATTAATCCGTTTGCAGATCAAATTGAGGGAGATAAATGTTATCCCACATTAAGTTCAACACCTAAAAAGCCTGACGCGGTATTTATTGCAACGAATCCGGCAATTTCTGTTGATATTGTAAAACAATGCATCGAAAACGGAATTCAAAAAATTTGGTTTCACCGTTCGTTTGGAAATGGAAGTTTCTCTGAGGAAGCGGCAAAATTTGGAGAAGAGAATGGATTGTCAGTTATCCGCTCGGGCTGCCCAATGATGTTTATTAAAGACGCCGACTTTTTCCATAGAACTACCGCTTTCTTCATGAAGATTTTTGGAAAGCTTGAGTAATAATTTTTTCAAATTCATTATTTCAGCCGGACTGAATTTAGCAAGAATAATTAAATGCGAATGGTAAAAATTTCCGACACAGTTTATAACTTATTATAGAAGTTATCTTTTACTTTCACTATTTTCTTGGCGTTATTTTTAAGGATTCCAAAAAGTAATTGAATAAACTTCTCTACATAAAATCCGTCTGGCAAGAAGCTTTATCGGACAGAGTTTTCAGAATAAAAACTTTAATCACACTTATTCTGCTTGCACTGGTTCTCTTTTTATTAGCAAATTTTCTTGCGTATAATGAGCGCCGCCTTGGTTTCACATTAAACGATCCCTTCCTTTCTTCTTTTAATCCGGTTGATCTTACCTGGTTAACTTTTATATTAATCTACTTAGGACTGATAACCGCACTGGTTTTTTTAACTTTTCATCCGGCAAGAATGTTGACTGCACTTCAATCATATACTTTAATTTCAGCGCTTCGCATAATTACAATTTATTTTCTTCCGTTAAACGCCCCTGTTCAAATAATTCCTTTGACAGATCCCTTTGTTGAATTTTTTGGCGGAGGCACAACATTATTGCGCGATCTTTTCTTTTCCGGACATACATCAACAATGTTTCTCTTTTTCTTAACTGCAAAAAGTAAAAAACTAAAAGTAGTTTTTTTGATTTGTACATTCTTAGTAGCTTCCTTTGTACTGCTTCAGCACGTTCATTATACAATTGATGTTCTTGCCGCGCCATTCTTTGCTTATACTAGTTACCGAATCTCCCGTTTAATCAATAAAAAAAGAGTAAAAAATAATTCCTGAATTGGAATCATTTGCTCCCTTTTTTCGTTTAGAAACTGGTGAAACTAATTCCCCGGTTAAAATGATTTCAGAAGCAGTCTACCTTCATTATCTCAATGCGTTATTAGATGGCGATAAAACACAGTGCACTCAGATTGTCCAGAGGTTAATTCAGAATAACGTCAGCATCAAAGAGATTTACATGGAACTCTTTCAGCGCTCGATGTACCGCATAGGACAAATGTGGGAAAAAGAGAAATGTTCTATTGCCGACGAACATGTTGCGACAAATATTACCGAAGGTTTGATAGAACTTGTCTCAACTTCTTTTGTTAATGAAAATAAAATTGGCAGGATGGCTTTGATAACTTGTATTGATAAAGAATTCCACGATCTTGGCGCGCGCATGGTTGCCGGTTATTTTAGCGCTAACGGCTGGAATACAATGTATGTTGGATCTAATACACCGGAGCCGGAAATTATACGGCTGATACAAGACAAGCGGCCGGATGTGGTCGGAATTTCTAGTAGCTTTTATATGAACATTAACAGATTGATAAAATTAGTTCAGACTATTAAAGAAAATTTTCCCGAACAAGAAATTTTAGTCGGGGGACAAGCTCTTTCGGAAGATCATTCAAACATTTTATCCGGTTATGAAAATGTTTCTTACATTACATGCCTCAACGGATTAGATAAATATTTAGCGGCGCATCATAAACACTAATCAACTTATACAATTCTCAAATACAGCCGGAATTTCATATTTTACAAGCAGTTAATTTTTCAGTTGGAGAATTCTATGCGCCGTATAAAATCTTTTTACTTTTTTTTGTTTCTCTTTTCTCTTTCGATATCTGCTCAAAATTCTTCTTCGACAACAAGCATAAAAGACATTATCAAGCCGGTTAATCTTACAGCCGGTATTTCTGACGGCATAACTATATCCGATCTTTTTTATGCTGATAATTACAATGTAAAGTTTATTGAAAACAGAAAAGTAAAAGTGAATTATGATATTCCCGAACATAAGGTTTATTTCAAAACAGATGTGAATTTTTCCGGAATGACGCTTGTGGATTTTGTTTACGACAAACAAACTTACTCGATTCCGATCATTTCTCGAGTTCAGAAGAAATATAAATTCACTTATAAACCGGATAAAAATTATAGCAAGCTCACTCTCTTCGGAAGTTTTAACGGCTGGGACCGCGGCAATCTGCCGATGAAAGATGAAAACGGCGACGGTGTTTTTGAAGTTGAAGTTCCTCTTGAACCGGGAAGGTATGAATATAAATTCTGGGGTGATGGTACCGAAATTGTTGATCCAAAGAATCCCGATAAAAAACCTAACGGTTTCGGAGATTTTAATTCCATCTTTAATGTTACCGAACCGGATCTCGGAAAATTATTTCTTCACATCGGCAATAAAGAAATCACCAACAAGGAATTCAAATTTTCTTTCATTTACGAGAACGAAAAGGAAGAAAACAAACTCAACAAAACAAATATTGTTGCGCTTCTTAATAACTCAAGCGTTTCTCAGAGAAAAATAAAAATCACCAACAATAAAATTGAATTCACGTTTTCAAAGAATGAGTTGAAGGGAAAAAATTTATTGAGAGTGGCTGTTTCAAAGAATGGAAGAGTTACAAACATTCAATCTGTTGAATTGATGAATGGAATTCCCGCGGACAAGAATAATTTCACTTGGAACGACGCAATAATTTATTCATTGATGATTGACAGATTTAACGACGGCGATAGATCAATCAACAAACCGATAAAGAACGATTCTCTTTTTGCCCAGGCAAATTATATGGGCGGAGATATTCAAGGCATTATTAATAAACTTAACGAGGGGTATTTCGATTCACTTTGCGTCAACACTATTTGGATTTCGCCGGTGAATGACAATCCGGATATTGCTTACAAAGAATCACCTCCACCGCACAGATGGTTTTCCGGTTATCACGGTTATTGGCCAATTTCATCTACAGATGTTGAAGATCAATTTGGCACGATGAACAAATTAAAAGAATTGATAGCAAATGCGCACAGACATAATATTAAAATTCTTTTAGATTTTGTTGCCAACCACGTTAACGAACAGCATCCGCTTTTTAAGCAGCACCCCGAATGGTTTGGCAAGTTGTATCTTCCGGATGGACGAATGAATTTACGTTTATGGGATGAATACCGTTTAACAACCTGGTTTGAGCCGTATCTACCTAAATTTAATTATGTCGGCTCGAAAGAGGTCGTTGATTTCATATCATCTAATGCGGTATGGTGGCTCAAAGAAACCGGCGCTGACGGATTTCGCCAGGATGCCGTTAAACATATACCAAACGAATTTTGGCGCGCTCTAAATCAAAAAATAAAAAAAGAAATTGAACTGCCGTTGAACATTTCTGTTTATCAAATCGGTGAGACTTTCGGGAGCTATGATTTGATTAGTTCTTATGTGAACAACGGGCAATTATCCGCACAGTTCAACTTTAATTTGTATGATGCCGCCCTTCCGGTATTTCTAGAAAAGAAATCTACATTCAAAACTCTTGATGCCGAGATTAAGAAATCATTTTTGGTTTACGGTGAAGATAATTTGATGGGAAACATTATGGACAGCCATGACAAAAACCGATTTATGGCTTATGCCGATGGCGATTTGGATTTAAGTCAATCCAACGCTACCGAAGAAGGCTGGAACAATCCGCCTAAAGTTGATAACCCCGCGAATTACGACAAGGCAAAACTTTATTATGCTTACATGAATACAATTCCCGGACTGCCTGTAATTTATTACGGAAGCGAATTTGGAATGACCGGCGCTTCCGATCCCGACAATAGAAGAATGATGCGATTTGGAAATGACTTGAGTATTTACGAAAGAAAGATGCTGGAAGATGTCCGCGTTATTATAAATACCAGGAAAAATCATTCAGCATTAAGACACGGTGATTTTTTAACTCTTGCCGCAGATGAAAACATTTACGCTTACATCCGCTCCGATATGAATGAAAGAATGTTGGTTGTGTTGAATAAAAACAAAAATTCACAAAATATTGACTTGCTGCTGCCGGCGGTTTACACAATTAAATCCGCGGCTGATTTAATTACTAGAGAGAATATAACTGCTGTAAATGGAAAGTTACGTTTGATAGTGAAAGGCACCGGCTATAGAATAATGAAGTTAGAATAAAACTTCGCGGGCGCCTGCTTCTTACAAGCAGGCGCCCGGTGCGAGTTACTCAATTATTTTACTAAATAAATTTCTTTCTGTCTATCGGATAAGAATTCGCAGCCGGTTTTTGTTACAAGAACTTCTTCTTCTATTGTTGCAATTCCATAATTTGGAATCGTAAGACGCGGTTCAATAGTAAAAACATTTCCTTCTTCAACCTCAAGGAAAGGCACGTTTCCGTATCGCTCCCATTTTGGTCCCAGCAAGCAGCCTCCATCGTGGCAAAGTTTTCCCACTTGATGACCCAGTCCGTGCGGATATTCCGAATAACCATGAACTTGAATATAGTTTCGCGCAATCTCATCAATCTCAAATCCTTTTTTCCCGGGTTTCAATTCATTAGCAGAGCGTGTAATTGATTCAACAATTACATCAAAACCTTTTTGTACTTCAAAGGGCGCTTTCTCTTCATGTGGATTCAAAACGTACCAGGTTCTTTGAAGATCCGAACAATAATCTTTGTATTTAATTCCAAAATCCATATTGATCACATGTCCCGCTTCAATTACTCTGTCGGTTGGCCCGGAGTGAGCGCCCGCTGTGTCGGGTCCGGAAAAAACCGAAGGACAATATTCTTTATCCCACGCCAAACCGAATCCTCTTTTCTCTGTTAGATCGTGCACAAAAGCTGCGACTTGTTTTTCCGTCAAGCCGGGTTTTAGAAATTTTGTTACTTCATCAAAAATCTTAAGCGTTTCTTTTATTGCTTCTTTCATTATATCAAGTTCAGCCTGAGATTTTCTTCCGCGGAGTGCGGCAACAATCTCTTCGGATGAAATTAAAGCATTGGCATACTTTGTATCTTTCAAGTGGTCTTGCAGTTCAAGAAACAATCCGTGCGTAAGTCCGTCTGCAAGAGTTGAATTAAGTGAATAGTTGACAGCAATTTTACTCGGTTTGTATTGATTCAACACTTCAAGTAACGGTTCTTTAACTGATTTCAAATAACTGTGAATACTTTTGTAAGTGCCAACAGTTTTCATGTTTTCAAGTTCTAGAGAACCAACGATGGCATGTGTATCGCCGCTTTTGGTTATAATAAATGCAGACTGCCATGTTGCATTCGTACCAACAATCATATCCATCATAGGATCTTTAATATTGCCGGTTTCGCGCACATAGGTCATCCACATATCTATATTTTTTTCATTTAATATTTTTACGGCTTGATCTATCTTTTCAAGAATCATTTCTTTAGACATACTTTTTCCTCCGTACAGATTAGATTAAATTATGGAAAATTTTAGAGAGCCAAAGAGAAGCCCCAAACGGTTTTGTTATTTTTTAGAATTATCTTTTTTTCATCTTCATGCAAAAGAAACTTAGCCAAAGATGAATCATTTAGCAAGATTTTTACAGATGCAATTATCCGGGCATTCCCACATTCTGGAATTAAACTAACGTCAATTCAATATTGATGGAAATATTTATTTTATGATTGTAAAAAATACGATAGATTAACAATCGTTTATGGGCACAATAGATCTCTGAAACGTCCAAATCATGAAAAATTTTTCTTTAATAGAAAGGTGTAAATATGAAAAAAGTTATTCTTTTCTTGATGATAATTTCGTTCCCAGTTTTAGGTCAAAGCAATCAATATTTTTTATCTGACCCGTCGCTTTCGCCCGACGGAACAACGATAGTCTTTTCTTATGACGGCGATTTGTGGAGCGTTCAATCAACCGGCGGAAAAGCTTTCCGGTTAACAGGAATGGACGGAATCGAATCACGTCCTCAATTCTCTCCGGATGGGAAATGGATCGCTTTCACTTCTACTCAAGGCGGAAGTCCCAATGTCTATCTTTATCCGGTTAACGGCGGCGCAATAAAGCAGCTAACTTTTCACTCTGCGGGTGATAATGTTGAATCATGGTCATGGGATTCAAAATATATTTACTTTACTTCCGTCAGGTACAATTCAATAACCTCGTATAAAATTTCTATTGATGGCGGCACACCGGTACGTTTGTTTCCGCACTTCTTCAACTGGCCACATAACATAGTTGAAGATCCGCTCACACATGGATTTTATTTTAACGATTCATGGGAAAGCTCAATATTTACTAATAGAAAACATTACAAAGGCGAATTTCATCCGGATATAAAATTTTATGATCCCGGCACAAAGGAATTCAAAGTACTTACTAACTACCAGGGTAAGGATTTTTGGCAGACAGTTGATAAAAACGGAAAAATTTATTTCGTCTCAGACGAAGCGAATGATGAATACAATCTTTACACTTTTGAGAATACGAAAAAGAAACAATTAACCGATTTTTCTTCATCAATTAAAAAACCGAGAGTCAGCGCGAACGGTCTATCGGTTGTATTTGAAAAAGACTATCAGATTTATCTATATGATGTTAACTCTGGCAAATCAATTAAAGTCCCGATTTCTATAGGAACCAACAACACACTTGCCTTTGAGGAAGAGTTTAACACTAAAGGCGCATTGACAAATTTTAATGTATCCGGAGATGGAAAGAAATTTGTTTTTATATCACGCGGCGAGTTATTTGTATCAGACGTTGAAGGAAAATTCATTAAGCAAATTATTGCCAATCCAAATGAACGAATTACGGAAGTTGCATGGCTCGGTGATAACGAGACAATTCTTTTTACACAAACTGTTAACGGCTGGCTGAATTTATTTACAATCAAAGCAGATGGAAAATCAAAAGAGAAACAAATAACATCCGATAATAAAAACAACCGATCTA
>JAKAKD010000055.1 GCA_021824635.1 Bacteroidota bacterium
AGTAATGCGACCTATCTTTTTGATGTGGGAGCTTTTGTTGATGTTAAGCCGCAGCATTTGTTCCAGTATGCAGTCTTGGCAAGAATATTTGTTAGTGAACTACATGGAATTACAAATCCTACAATTGCTTTGTTGAATGTAGGTGAAGAAGATGAAAAGGGAAATAAACAGGTAAAAGAAACCGCAGAGTTGATGAGAAATTCCGATCTTAATTTTATCGGGAATGTTGAAGGAAGGGATATACTCAAAGGCAAAAGCAATATTGTAATCTGTGACGGCTTTGTTGGCAACATACTCTTAAAGTTTGGCGAAAGTGTTCCCGGATTTATGAAATACTTATTAAAACAACACTCTGAAAAAAGTCTCTTTGAAAAAATTAAAATCGGATTGTTTAAAAATACTCTTAAGCAGGCGCTCAGTCCTTTGAATCCCGATCTTTACGGAGGAGTTCCGCTTCTAGGAATAAACGGAATTAGTATAATCGGTCACGGTTCAAGTTCTCCTTTAGCAATTAAGAATATGATTCTCCGTGCAAAAGAAATGTATGATAAAAATTTAATTCAAAAATTTGAGAAAGCGTTAGAAACCTATGCAGATAAAAAATAAAAAAATACGAAATGCTTCAATTACCGCTGTTGGAATGTACGTTCCGGAAAAGATTCTGGATAATAAATATTTCGAAAGTATTGTTGAAACAAACGACGAATGGATAACTTCCCGGACCGGAATTCGCGAAAGACGAATTATGGAAAACGGCGCCACAAGCGATATGGCGGCTAAAGCGTGCGAAGATCTTTTCAAAACTACAAATGTAAAACCGGAAGAGATAGATGCAATTATTGTTGCAACGGTTACACCCGATATGTTTTTCCCTGCAACTGCTTGTTTGGTGCAAGAAAAAATTGGCGCTAAGAACGCATGGGGTTTCGATCTCTCAGCAGCATGTTCCGGATTTTTATTTGCGCTTCAAACAGGCGCAAGTTTAGTTGAAAGCGGTTCTTATCAAAAAGTTTTAGTTATCGGCTCGGATAAAATGAGTTCAATAGTTGATTACACAGATCGTAATACATGCATTCTGTTTGGCGATGGTGCTTCTGCGGTTTTACTTGAACCATCGGATGATTTAAACTATGGTATAAAAGATTCTTTGTTATATGTAGATGGTTCAGGCAAGAATGCTCTTAATATGAAAGCCGGCGGCAGCGCTCTTCCGTCATCTCACGAAACGGTTGATCAAAAATTACATTATATCTATCAGGATGGAAAAGCAGTTTTTAAAGTTGCTGTTAAGGGAATGGCTGATATCTCTTATGAGATAATGCAAAGGAATGATTTAAAATCGGAAGACGTTTCTTATCTGGTTCCTCATCAGGCAAACTTGAGAATTATTGATGCCACCGCTCAGAGAATGGGAATATCTAAAGATAAAGTTATGATTAACATTGACAAATACGGAAACACTACGGCTGCCACAATTCCTCTTTGTCTTACGGAATATTATAGAGCGGGAAAAGTTAAAAAGGGTGATAACTTAATTCTTTCTGCTTTTGGTGCCGGTTATACTTGGGGTGCAATTTATTTAACCTGGGCAATTGATTAATGGGTAAAAGGGCATTCATATTTCCCGGACAAGGTTCTCAGTATGTTGGAATGGCGAAAGACCTTTTCGAAAATTCTGTTGAAGCGAAAGAAATGATTCGCACGGCAGAAGAGGCGATTGGTTTTACAATTTCAGATAATATGTTCAGCGGTCCTGAGGATGCTCTTAAACAAACTGATGTAACACAGCCAGCAATTTTTATACATAGCGTTATTCTTGGAAGTATTATAAGAATAATAGAACCGGATATGGTTGCGGGTCATTCTCTTGGAGAATACTCTGCGCTTGTAGCAGCAAAAGCAATTCAATATTATGATGCGGTTCAACTTGTTCGTCTGCGCGGAAGCGCTATGCTTCAAGCCGGAATTGAACAGAAGGGAACAATGGCAGCTATTGTAGGATTAGATTCCCTTCTTCTTGAAGAAATTTGTGTTGAAGCTTCTACAAGCGGAATTGTTCAATGCGCAAATTTTAATTCGCCGGGACAAATTGTAATTTCCGGTTCAGTTGAAGGCGTGAAAAGAGCAATGGAGATTGCAAAAACAAAAGGTGCAAAGCTTGTAAAGGAATTGGTTGTAAGCGGGGCATTCCATTCACCTTTGATGGCGAGCGCTAAAGAGATTTTAAAATTGAAATTAGACTCAACTCCTTTTTACGATGCTAAAATTCCGGTTTACGCAAACGTAACAGCAAAACCGGTTCATCAAAAAGATGAAATCAAAGACTTATTATATCAGCAGCTCGATAAACCGGTTCGCTGGGAAGAAACAATTGTGAATATGATCAATGACGGAGCAGATGAATTCTATGAAATTGGTCCGGGTAAAGTTTTACAAGGTCTTATAAAAAGAATTAATCCCGATGTAAAAGTTTTTGGTATAGACAAATATTCTGATGTGGAAAGGTATCTATGACGCAGCAAAAATTTGAAAAGAAAATTAACGGGATGTATATAGATCCGGTTATCTTTACAAAACCATTTGTCAAAGCTTGCGATGTTTGCATCTGCAGCGGTGAATGCTGTTACTACGGCGTTTATACGGATAAATCCGAACATGAAATAATTATCGCTGCAAAGGATAAAATTATTTCTCACATGGATGATTCGCAAATTAAAGAAGTTGATAAATGGTTTGAAGCGCCGGAACCCGACACTGATTTTCCTTCCGGCGTGGCTGTAGGCACAGAAGTTTACAACGGTAAATGCGTTTTTCTTGATAAACAAGGGTTTTGCACTCTTCAAAAGATGGCAATGGCAGAGGGAGAATACAAGTGGAAATATAAACCCCTATATTGTATATTATTCCCGCTCGTAATTTTTGAAGGCGTGTTAACATTCGATGATGAGCATTTGGATAGGATGCATTATTGCAACATCCCGAAGAATCAAGTCTCTACTATTTTTGATTGTACTAAGAATGAATTAAGACATCTTTTAGGCGAAGAGGGATTTGAGGAATTACTTAAATACAAAGACGAATACCTAAACAGACAAAAAACAGACGAGACTGAAATTGAAGCTGCTTAATAAAAGAGCAATTGTAACCGGGGGAACACGCGGAATTGGTAAAGCAATAGTAAAAGAGCTGGTTCAAAACGGCTGTAATGTTGTATTCACATATTTCAGTTCGGATGAATCTGCCCGTTCTCTCGAGAATGAATTATCAAACGAATCGGTAAAAGTTTTTGGTTTTAAAGCAGACGCATCTTCATTTGCGGCGGCGGATGAAACTGTTAAATTCGCAATTGAAAAACTTGGCGGAGTTGATATTCTTGTAAATAATGCAGGCATTACTAAAGATACCTTAATGCTTAGAATGTCGGAAAGTGATTTTGATTTAGTTATCAACTCAAATTTGAAAAGTGTTTTCAATTATACCAAAGCAATTTTGAAAACGATGATATCTCAACGCTTTGGAAAAATTGTCAATATCAGTTCTGTTGTCGGGATTGTTGGAAATCCGGGACAGGCAAATTACGTTGCATCGAAAGCAGGCGTAATAGGATTGACAAAATCGAACGCGAAAGAGTTAGCATCAAGAAATATTAATGTAAATGCCGTTGCGCCGGGTTTTATTGAAACAGATATGACGGATAAAATGAACGATCAGCAGAAAGAAGCAATTTTATCCAACGTACCGATTAAACGTTTAGGCAAACCGGAAGATGTAGCAAAGACTGTTTTGTTTTTATGCAGCAGCGATTCCGATTATATAACCGGACAAGTTTTAACGGTTGACGGCGGAATGGTAATGTAGATTTTTGTAAATCAATTTTTATAAAAAAGAATAGATCATTAATTAAATATCATTTCAATCACAAAGAGGAGCAGAAATGGACGTTGAAGCAAAAGTAAAAGAAATCGTTATGGATAAACTTGGTGTTGAAGAATCTCAAATTACACCAACAGCTTCATTCACAAACGATCTCGGTGCAGACTCACTTGACATCGTTGAATTAGTTATGGGTTTTGAGTCGGCTTTTGATATTTCAATTCCCGATGAAGACGCCGAAAAAATCTCTACTGTTGGCGATGCAACCAAATACTTGAAGGAAAAATTAGGTAAATAAAAATAATTGTAACGAGGAGGTCTCAAAAGTAATCTGTTTTTGAATATTAACCGGCTAATTAAAAAGTGCCGGCAGATTAAAAGCAGATGCGGATTAGATTTTTGTGAAAATTACTTTTGAGGCAGCCTCTGTTATATAATCAAATTCAATCTCCTTCAAAAAAAATTAGATAAGGAATAGTGATGGGTAAAAGAAGAGTAGTTATAACCGGCATTGGCGTATTAACTCCAATTGGTAATAATGTCCAGGAATTTTGGGAAGGATTATCAAGCGGCAGAAACGGTGCATGTCCAATTACAAAATTCGATTCATCTTCTTTTAACACTCACTTTGCATGTGAGCTGAGAAATTTTGATCCGCTTACATATATTGATAAAAAAGAGTTAAGGCGAATGGATCCTTTTACGCATTACGCTTTGGCTACGGCAACAATGGCTATGGAAGATTCTAAATTAGATCTGTCCAAGATTAATTTAGAAAGAACCGGCGTTGTATTCGGAAGCGGAATAGGGGGAATGGTAACATGGGAAGAAGAACATACTGCTTTCATCAACGGTGGCGCTAGAAGAATCAGTCCTTTCTTTATCCCCAAAATGATTCCGGATATCGCTGCAGGCCAAATTTCAATCCGCTTTGGTTTGAAAGGACCTAATTATGCAACTATATCTGCATGTGCAACCTCATCGCACGCAATTGCGGATGCATTTATTCTAATTGAACGCGGCTCTGCAGATATTATGTTAACTGGTGGTTCGGAAGCATCTATTACTCCAATGGCTATTGGCGGTTTTAATTCCGCAAGAGCACTTTCAACATGGAATGATAGATTTATGGAAGCATCCAGACCATTCGATAAAGATAGAAATGGTTTTGTGATGGGAGAAGGTTCCGGTACTATTGTATTGGAGGAATTAGAACATGCATTAAAACGCGGTGCAAATATTTATAGTGAAATTATTGGAGTTGGATTGACGGGCGATGCATATCATGTGACAGCTCCGCCGCCGGGCGGCGAAGGCGCTGTTCGTTCCATGCGCGAAGCTTTGAGGGATGGCGGTATTCAGCCAAATCAAGTTGATTATATAAATGCTCACGGTACCTCTACAGAATTAAACGATCAAAATGAAACTCAAGCTATAAAAACAGTTTTTGGAGAACACGCATACAAACTTGCAGTTAGTTCTACAAAATCTATGACCGGACATTTATTAGGGGCGGCGGGCGCTGTTGAAGCCATTGCTTCCGTCCTTGCAATAAAAAATAGTCTTATACCGCCGACAATTAATCACGATGAAGCTGAACCCGAAATGGATTTGAATTATACGCCGAAGGTTGCCGTTAAGAGAGAGATCAATTACGCAATCAGCAATACATTCGGATTTGGCGGACACAATGCTTCTATACTTTTTAAAAAGTTTGTAGGATGATTTTTGTCTTTTAATATTCTTGATAGAATAAAGTTTTTTTACAAAAAAGATTTCTCGACTGAAAGTTATTTCAAAAAAGAATTAAGGCAAAAATTATCCGGTCTTCAAAGCACTCTTAACATTTCTATTAAGAACCATAAATATTTTATTAAGGCGTTAACACATAGTTCCTACCTAGATCTTCATCCTGAATTAAAAAAATCGAATGAACGGCTCGAATATCTTGGCGATTCCGTTCTTAGTCTGGTTATTGGAAAATATCTTTTTGATAAATATCCTTTTGAAGAGGAAGGGTTTTTAACCAAATCCCGTTCACTTTTAGTTAACCGAGAAAGTTTAGTTGCCGCGGCGGAATCAATAGGCTTGCAGAATTTTATTCTTTACAATCAAAAATATTTAAAAGATACTGTTGAAGGAATACAATCCATACTTGCCGATGCTCTGGAAGCGTTAATTGGGGCAATATATTTAGATCAAGGAATTGAGCGCGCTGAAAAATTTATAATTAGTAAAATAGTAAAACCATTGGAGGAGGGGGATTCCTTTTTGGTTGATACAAATTATAAGGGACAGTTATTAGAATTTACACATGCTCATAAACTTTCGAATCCCAGTTATGTTGTAACAAAAGAGGAAGGACCGGCACACAATAAGGAATTTACAATTCAAGTTTTTGTTGGAGAAGAATTGATGGGCACCGGCTTTGGCAAAAACAAAAAAGCTGCAGAACAGCAGGCATCTAAAATAGCACTTCAGAAATTGAATTCTAATCAATAGCATAGAAACCCTAAATCTCCATTGTAACCAAATTTATTCATTGCACTTGTAGAAGTGAAATATTTACTTTAAGTTGTAAATGGAAGAAGGGGTAATTCCGATGTTATTAGAAAGGAAAGCAAATTCAAACGGTGAAGTAGTAAGAAAAATTATTTCACCTAATAATCAGAAGCTCAAGCTTTTAGATCAGGTAAGAAGGCACTTACGAAGCAGATACTACAGCCGTAAGACGGAAGAAGCTTATATTAAATGGATCCGTGAATTCATTATTTTTAACGGCAAAAAATATCCTACCGAATTAGACAGAACACACGTTGAAAAATTTCTTTCATATTTAGCAGTAGAGAAACAAGTTGCTGCGCCAACGCAGAATCAGGCATTATGCGCAATTGTATATTTATATAAAAATTATTTTGAAAAAGATTTTGGCTGGTTAGAAGATGTAGTGCGGGCATCGAATAGGAAGAAACTGCCTGTTGTATTTAGCAAATCCGAAGCGATAAATGTAATAAGTAACTTGGAAGGCGATACATATTTAATTGCCTCATTATTATACGGCAGCGGATTAAGACTTAGTGAAGGTTTGAACCTAAGGATAAAGGATGTTGATTTTGAGTATAAGAGTTTAACGATAAGAGATTCAAAAGGGGAGAAAGACAGGACAACAATATTATCTCAGAAGATAATTCCATTATTGAAAGATCATATTAGGGAAGTAGAAAAAATTCATCAGGGTGATTTAGCAAAAGGAAAGGGAGAGACGATTTTACCGCATGCTCTTGCGCGGAAATATCCAAATGCGGCAAAAGAATTTGGCTGGCAGTATCTATTTCCTGCGAACAAATTTATCAGAGAGAATACAACAGGGTTAATATTTAGGTATCATATACACGAGTCAACGATTCAGAAAGAGATTAAGAAGGCAGTAAAGAGAGCGGGGATAAATAAACCGGCATCTGCGCACACATTCAGGCATAGTTTTGCGACACATCTATTGGAAGCGGGGTACGATATTAGAACAATTCAGGAATTATTAGGGCATAAATCCTTGCGCACTACAATGATTTATACACACATAATAGAAAATTTGCATGGAGTAAGGAGTCCTTTGGATTAGTGTTTTTATCAAGAAATAATTTCGTGATAAACATTTTCAGTGATTCTATTTAGAAAGACAATTTATTTTGTTTTTTAGTGATTTTAGAAGATTTAGGTAACGATAAATAACAGTATAGATTTATTTATCGTTACAAAAAGGTGTAATAAAGCGATACGCAGCAGCGGATCGGAATCAGTATAAATATATGTTAGCTGTAAAGGTGAATTATGCAAGAATATAAAAAAACAACGGTAAAAAGAAGTATCCAAAAATTCAGAGATTATGCTAATGATTTTATAAAATCTGATATGAATACATTTGATGATAGATTAAA
>JAKAKD010000084.1 GCA_021824635.1 Bacteroidota bacterium
TGCTTGAGAAGAAGTCCGTTCAAAATTTAAATCCTCTTGTAGAATTACGCGATCAACTTGATGATTATTTTAACGATCCAAATTTCAGCAGCGCTACTTGGGGTGTGTTAGTAAAATCTTTAAAGACAGGTGAAGTTCTTTATAAAAGAAATGCCGATAAATTATTGGTCCCCGCATCTAACATGAAATTATTTACGAGTGCAGCTGCACTTCTTCTTCTTGGCCCTGATTACGTTTACGAAACTGATTTTTACGTAAACGGCGGACTTGAAAAAGGAGTATTAAAGGGAGACTTAATTATTCAAGGTTCTGGAGACCCAACAATTTCCAGCCGGTTTTATACAGGCAATCAGATAAAAATTTTTGAGGATTGGGCTGATACACTTAAAGCAAAAGGTATTTGGGTTATAAGCGGCAATATTTTGGGCGACAATACTTTGTTTGATAATGTCGGACTTGGAAACGGATGGACATGGGATTATGAATCGAGCTGGTTCGAAGCACCATCCGGCGCGTTGAGTTTTAATGACAATTGTGTTGAAGTAAAAATAGAACCCACGGATGTTAATTTTCCTGCTAAGGTTAGCGTAATACCATTTACCAAATATATTTCTCTTGTTTCAAAAGTTATTACAGCCGATGAATCCGGCGAGTCGTCGCTATCGGTTATTCGTCAAAGTGGAACAAATATAATCAATGTAACGGGAAGCATTAGAAAAGATTCTAAACCAATAACCGAACATATTTCCATTTCAGATCCGACTATGTTTTTTCTAACTATACTTAGGGAAGTTTTTGAAAGAAAAGGAATTGTTATTCAGGGAAGAATTGGAACTATCAACAGCTCAGAGAAAAATATTATCTCCGATGATCTAACTCCACTTTATACTCATAGATCAGTCCCGTTGAAAATAATTATCAAAGAGTTGAACAAGAACAGTAATAATTTTTATGCAGAGCAATTATTAAAGACAATCGGGCTGGAAATATATAACTACGGTACGGTTGAAAATGGTGTTAAAGCTTGCAAAGATATTTATAGCACTATGGGAATAAATCCCGAAAATATGGTAATGGCGGATGGCTCGGGATTATCGCGTTTAGATTTAGTAACTCCCCGCCAAATTATTAATCTTCTCTCCTTCATGTATAAAAGTGATGAGTTTTCAAAATTTTATGAATCACTGCCAATCGGCGGAATTGACGGAACATTGATTGACCGGATGAAGAAGACCTCAGCAGAAAATAATGTTCACGCTAAAGCGGGTTATAATAATAATGTTTCGGCGTTATCAGGCTACTTAAAAACAATTTCAGGTGAACCGATTGCATTTTCAATTATAGTAAACAATTACTTAGCGCCGTTTGCACTCGCAAACTATATTCAAGATAATGTATGTAATCGTCTTGTAAATTTTATTAGAAATTAACAATCTCAATAGAGATAAATTCGGAGGAAATTTGGAAAATGTAAATCAAGAACAAGAATATAATTCATTGGTTCAACGCCGTCATGAGGAATTAAATGCACTAATAGAAAAAGGTATTCAACCCTTTGCCTACAATTTTGATATTAACAATTATTCTCAGACAATTAAAAATAATTTCGATCAGTTAGAGAATAAAGATGTGAAAATTGCCGGACGAATTATGGCAATTCGCAGAATGGGAAAGGCGTCTTTTGCTCACATTCAAGATAATGAAGGAAAGATACAAATCTATTTGAAGAAAGATGATGTTGGAGATTATTATGATGTTTTTAAGCTTCTAGATATTGGCGATATCATTGGCGTTGAAGGATTTGTATTCAAAACAAAAACCGGAGAAATCTCAGTTCATGGAAAATCATTTATCGTTCTGTCAAAATCTATACGCCCAATACCAATTCCAAAAGAATCTTTAGATGAACAAGGGAACAAAGTAATTCACGATCAATTTTCTGATAAAGAACTTCGTTACCGCCAGCGTTACCTCGATTTGATTCTAAATTCCGATGTCAAAGAAGTTTTTAGAATGCGTTCAAAAGTTATAACCGAAATCAGAAAATATTTAGATGGTAACGGTTTGCTCGAAGTTGAAACCCCGATTCTTCAGCCCTTATACGGCGGCGCTACTGCTCGTCCTTTTGTTTCTCACCACAATGCTTTGGATATTGATCTGTATTTGAGAATTGCAGACGAACTTTATCTAAAGCGTTTGATTGTAGGCGGATTCGACGGCGTTTATGAGATCTCTAAAGATTTCCGAAATGAAGGAATGGACAAAACTCACAATCCGGAATTCACAATGCTTGAGTTGTATGTTGCCTATAAAGATTACTTCTGGATGATGGAGTTTGTTGAAAATATGGTTGCCAATTTATGTAAAAATGTTTTTGGTAGAACGGAGTTTGAAATAGAAGGGAATAAAATCAATTTCAACCCGCCATGGCAGAGAATTTCTATGGTGGATGAATTAAAAAACAAAGTTGGTATTGATGTTCTTGCCGCTTCTAATGAAGAACTGATAAAACTATTAAAAACTAAAAATGTAGATATGGAAGGCGGGGAGAGTAAAGGCAAATTAATTGATTTATTGTTTGAAGTTACTGTCCAGCCGGATTTAATTCAGCCAACATTTATTACTGATTATCCTGTCGAGTTATCTCCGCTTGCAAAGAAACATAGAAGTAGAGAAGGACTGGTAGAACGATTTGAAGGTTTTATTCTTGGAAGAGAAATTTGCAATGCATTCAGCGAGTTGAATGATCCAATTGATCAGCGCAGCCGTTTTGAAGATCAGGCAAAGATGAAAGAAGAGGGTGATGAAGAAGCTCATCAAATTGATGAAGATTTTGTACGCGCGTTGGAATACGGAATGCCGCCGACTGCCGGACTCGGAATTGGAATTGATAGATTAATTATGTTGTTAACTAATCAACCGTCTATACGCGATGTAATTTTATTCCCACAAATGCGTCCGCAAAAATAAGGATAATAATGAAAAATTTTTGGAAACAACTTCCGTATTTACTGCTTTTTTTGATTCTCGGAACTTATATCGGTATTCAGCTAAACAAACATTTTTCTTTCTCCGGAAATAAAAAACAAATTGATAAATTTGGCGAAATATTAAGCTACACAGAAGATTATTATGTAGATACAGTAAACTCCAACAAATTAGTTGAAGATGCTATAAAAGGAATGTTTAGTGAACTTGATCCGCACACCGTTTACATTGACAAAGAAGAGCAATCTGCCGAAGAAGAAACTTTTAGAGGAAACTTTGACGGAATAGGAGTTGAATTTCAAATTGTTAACGATACGATAACAGTGGTTTCCCCAATTACTGGCGGACCTAGTGAATCACTTGGAATTATTTCCGGCGATAGAATTGTGAAGATTGACGGACATTCCAGTATAGGATGGAAAAATCAAGATGTAATTAAAAAATTACGCGGTAAGAAAGGAACTTCTGTTGAACTGACTATCTTTCGACCATCATTAAAAGGCACAACTGACTATAAAGTAATCCGTGATAAAATTAATTTGTATTCCATAGATGCTTCTTTGATGATTGACAACGAAACCGGTTATATCAACCTAACTAAATTTGCAGAAACAACTACAGATGAGATGCAAAATGCACTTCAAGATTTAACATCAAAAGGAATGAAAAGATTAGTTCTAGATTTACGCAACAACCCCGGCGGATATGAATTTCAGGCTTCCAATGTTGCTGATTTCTTTATTGATGGCAACAAAATGATTGTCTATAACAAAGGTAGAGTTAAAAAGTTTAATGAAGAATTTCGTGCTGAAAAAAGTTATCCGTATGAAAAAATTCCTTTGATATTACTTGTTAACCGAGGAAGTGCATCAGCAAGTGAAATCGTATCCGGTGCGGTTCAAGACTGGGATAGAGGATTGATCGTTGGAGAAACAACTTTCGGCAAAGGATTGGTACAAAGACCTATTCAACTTTCTGATGGTTCTGCAGTTAGAATTACGATAGCAAAATATTATACGCCCTCAGGCAGACAAATTCAGAGAGATTATAAGGACAAGCAAAAATATTATCAAGATGTAATGGCGCGTAAGGAATCTGACGGCAATAACATTAATCATAAAACTGAAAAAGATTCTGCTAAACCGAAATTTAAAACTAAAAATGGTCGGACTGTTTACGGCGGCGGCGGTATAACTCCAGATTATATTATCGAATCTGGCACGATTTCAAATTATTCTGTTGAACTGAGAAGAAATAATATCTATTACCAATTTGTACGCAATTATTTAGATAAAAATGGAAAACAGATTCGAGAAAAATTCAAGAACAACCTTAAGCTGTTTATAAAAGAGTTTCAGTTTAATGAAGAACAAATGCAAAGCTTCATCAAATTTGCGGAATCTCTAAAAGTTAAATTTAACTCCAAAGAATATAACATTGATAAAGAAATGATTCGTGCGTGGCTTAAAGCTTATGTCGCACGAGATATGTTTAAGAACAACGGTTGGTATTTAACTCTACTTCAGACTGACCGCCAATTTAAGAAAGCAATTTCTCTTTTCGGAGAAGCAGAAAAATTAGAAGGTCTTTCTAAATAATTTTTGAAGAATCTATCATTTAGTAAATATTAATGAATGAATAAAGAAACTAAGCTATTTCCATATAACGATACATTTCCTAAACTGCATAGTTCGGTTTATCTGGCGCCGGGTTCAAAAATTATTGGCGATGTTGAAATACTTGGATACTCATCTGTTTGGTACAATACTGTTATTCGTGGCGATGTTAATTATATTAAAATTGGCTCTATGACAAACATTCAAGACTGTTCTATGCTTCATGTAACAAACGAAGAATATCCGCTAATTATTGGGAACAAAGTTACGGTAGGACATAGTGTAACGCTTCACGGATCAACGCTAAAAGATTTATGTCTGATAGGAATGAACGCAACAGTATTGGATGGTGTTGTGGTTGAAGAAAACGCAATGGTCGCAGCTGGAGCTGTAGTAAGACCTGGGTTTATTGTTCCTTCCGGTAAATTAGTAGCAGGAGTACCGGCAAAAATTGTTCGTGATTTAACTAAAGAAGAAATAGATGAGTTTGAACTTTCTGCCGCACGTTATATTCAATACACAAAAGAAACAATTGAATCGTTTGTGAAAAATAATTATCCAATTGAATGGTAATAAATGAAAAATGTTTCAGTATATAACGGAAAGGGGATAAGAGTTGATAAAATATCAGTACATAGTATTGTTAAATTAATTACTTCGGAACTGAACCTTTACGTTAAGTCGTTAGAATTTAATTTCATTTCTTCAACGACAATTATCGAAGTGAATAAAAATTATTTAAAGCATAATTACAGCACAGACATAATCACCTTTGATTATTCGGATGAAAAAAATATTTTAGACGGCGAAATTTTTATTTCTATACAAGATGCTGTTGAAAACAGTAAAAAATACCGTGTTTCGTCCGATAATGAATTATTAAGATTGATTATACATGGTATTCTGCATTTAATTGGATTCGATGACACAACAGATGCGAAGAGAAAAAAAATGAAAATTGCAGAAAATGATTTGGTCGGAAAATTTCAGAAATTCTCGAAAGGTTTATTAATTAAGCAATGACATCAAAAATAGTAGAAGTATTAGCAAAAATATTAGAAGGATTGGGGAACAATTCCTCTATTGAGGAAGTCAACCGGTCATTGATGAAAAGCAAATTGTTTGATACACAGACATTAGGCATTGCGTTTAGTTTGATTTATGATAAAGTGCTATCGAGGAAAATACATACAGAGCCGCTAGATCTTAAGAAGAAAAACAGCATCAGATTTTTATCTGATTACGAAAAAGAAACACTTGGAACAGATAATTATAACTATCTTCTTCATCTAATTAATGTGGGTTTGTTGGAAGTAGAAAATTTAGAGATTATATTAGACCAAATAACAATCTTTCCAGAGAGCAGAGTAACAAGAAGGGAAATCAATTGGATCATTCTTCTTTCACTTGTAGAGTTTGATGCTGAAGTTTTGCCCGGAAGCAGAATGTTGTTATACTCATCAGATACTGTCAATTAAAGGGTAATACAAATGGGTAAAGATCTTATTCTTGTGGAGTCGCCCTCCAAAGCTAAGACTATTAATAAGTATGTCGGAAAAAATTATATTGTAGAAGCCACTGTTGGTCATATAAGAAATTTGCCAAAGACTAAACTCGGTATAGATTTAGAGAATGGTTTTGAACCAAAATTTATGAATATACGTGGTAAAGGTGATGTAATAAAAAAAATCAAATCTCTTGCAGGCAAATCGAATAGAATATTCATCGCAACCGATCCGGACCGTGAAGGTGAGGCAATTGCTCAGGACGTTTTGGATATTTTGACAGATGCTCAAAAAGAAAAAATTGAGCGGGTACTTTTCAACGAAATAACTAAGAAAGCTGTGAACGAAGCGTTGAAAAATACAATTAAGATTGATGATCATCTTGTTACATCGCAGCGCGCAAGACGTGTAATGGATAGAATTATTGGTTATCAAGTAAGCCCGTTTCTTTGGCGTGCTGTAATAGAAGCTTATGGAAGTTCTCTCTCGGCTGGACGAGTGCAGTCGGTTGCTTTGCGGCTTATTTGTGAACGCGAAGAAGACATCGAAAAATTTATTCCAACCGAATATTGGTCTATTGTTGCAGTGTTCATTACGGAAAAAGGGGAAGAGATACGGGCTAAGTTATACGAGGTAAATGGGAAACAGATCAAGGTTCCTCCAAAACCTCAAATGACAGACGAAGATTGGGAAGAATTCTTAAAAACAAATTTTGCAATCACAAAAACTGAATTGGCTAATCAGATTGCAGAAACTCTCCGTTCTAAAAATAATTTTTACATTTCGGATCTTACAAAAAAAGAAAGTCGGAAAAATCCCTACCCTCCATTTATCACAAGCAGTCTTCAGGTGGAAGCTTCGCGTAAATTACGCTACCGTCCGCGCAGAACAATGATGCTTGCTCAACAATTATATGAAGGTATAGATCTCGGCGCCGAAGGAACAACCGGCTTGATTACTTACATGCGAACTGATTCTACACGCTTGAGCGAAGATGTTGTGTCTGAAGCAAGAAATTTTATAAATGAAAAGTACGGCGAGAAATATTTGCCGGAAAAAGCTAAAGTTTACGATCAGAAGAACAAAAAAAATGTTCAGGATGCTCACGAAGCTGTCCGACCTACATCATTAAAATATACGCCGGAATTTGTAAAAGAGTTTTTAGATGAGGCACAATTTAAGTTGTATGAATTAATTTGGAAACGATTCATTGCTTGCCAAATGGAATCGGCTCGCCTTGAAACGACTACTGTAAGTATAGCTTCAGATGAATTTGTATTCAGAAGTTCAGGAACAACTATTTTATTTGACGGCTATATGACTTTATATGATGAAGAGCTTGAAGACAAAGATGATCAAAATGGGAATGGTTTATTAATTCCTGCCGGATTAGAAATAAATCAAAAGATGGCGTTAAAAGAACTTAATCCAAATCAGCATTTTACAAAACCTCCGCCGCGTTTTACCGAAAGTTCTTTGATCAAAGAATTAGAAAGTAACGGAATAGGACGTCCCAGCACTTATGCGATGATTATGGGAACCATAATTGACAGGAAATATGTTGAACAGGTAGATCGTAAAATGATTCCGACAGAACTCGGTAGAAAAGTGAACACAATATTGGTAAAGAACTTTTCCAATATCTTTAATGTGAACTTTACTGCGCAGATGGAAGAAGAACTCGATTCGATTGCCGAAG
>JAKAKD010000020.1 GCA_021824635.1 Bacteroidota bacterium
TTTTAAAATCACATCCGAAATATCCAAACTAATTTCAACTTGATTTTCACTTTTGTTAGCTATACATTTTCTTCCGAATTAACAGGGAGTATTAATGAGTTTTTCTGAGGATTATCTCAATGACAATTATGAATCAGAATTTGATGAAGAAGAAGTAAAATTAAAAATAAACACTTGCAGAGAACATATAGATAACGGTTATACTTTTGTACATCTAGATTTTATCGAAGAGGTAATTCAACTTTGTCTTGAATATGACTTTGTTGAAGACGGTTTATACTTAGCAGAGGCATTACTAAACGCAGTTCCGTACAATTCCGAAGCTTGGCAATACAAAGGAATACTTCTCAATAATACGTTCAGTTTTGAGCATGCCAACAGTTGTTTTGAAAAAGCCCTCTCGCTGAATCCAAACGACGTTGAAACTTTCATCAATAAGTCAATTGCAGAAGACAATTTGGGAATGTTCGAAGATGCGGTTAAATCGTTGATTAGAGCACTGGAAATAGAACCCAATAACGAAGAAACTCTTTTCAATCTTGGAATTCTATATGAGAAGAAAGAAAAGTATGCCGAAGCTATCGGCTATTTTGACAAATCAATAGAAGCCGATCCGGAATACATCGAAGCATGGTATGAATTGGGATATTGTTACGAGAATATGAATCAATTAGACAAAGCTCTTTCTGCCTACGATAAATATTTAGAATTGGATCCAAACAGTTTTACCGGCTGGTATAATAAAGGAATTGTTCTGGTTCGCCTTGAACAATTTGAAAAAGCGATTAACTGTTTTGAACTTTCGATCGCGTTGAAGGATGACTTTTCAAGTTCATGGTTTAACTGCGGATATTCTTACGCGCGCGTTGGAAGAGTTAATGATGCGCTGAAATCGTACAAGAAAGCTAACGAACTTGATCCTTTTGATGAGACAATTCTTTTCAACATGGGACAAACCTATGAAGAACTTGGTTCGTTCCATCAAGCAATAAAATATTATTCAGAATCAATTAAACTTGATGCCGAATACTATGAAGCATTTCTTGCGCGCGGTTATTGTTATGATTCTGTGGGAAAATATCAACTGGCACTAAAGGATTTCAACAAAGCGATTTCCTTAACAAGCAGTCCGGAAGACGCATGGTTTGCCATTGCCGATTTGGAATATTCGCTGGGAAATGTGCAGGAATCTATAAGCAACTATTTGAAAGCCGTAGAGCATAACAAAAATAATTTTGATGCATGGTCAAAACTTGCCGAGACTTACATTGAAATAGGATTGTGGCTGGAAAGTTTAAAGGCATTTGATGAATGTATTAGAATAGAACCGAAGAAAGCCACTTCGTTTTACGGTAAAGCGAAAATAAATTTTCTACTCGGGCATACACAAGAAGCGATTGAGTGTTTAAAAGCCGCTTTCGAACTTGACCCGAATATGAGAAATGAATTCACAAAAGATTATCCGGAAGTTAAAACATCAAAACTGTTTACAAAATTACTAGACGAAAACAAATCATAACCTATGATACAATCTCAAAACAAGTTTAATCATAACACAAAAATTATTGGTGTAATTGGGCACCCAATAAAGCAGTCATATTCACCACTTATGCATAACATTGCTTTCGAGATCGCCGGATTGAATTTTATATACCTTCCGTTTGATGTTCCTTCAAATTCTTTGAAAGATGCAATGAAGGGAATGATCGCTCTGGGAATAAAAGGTTTTAATGTTACGCTTCCGCTAAAAGAAAAAATTCTTCCTCTGCTTAAAGATGTTTCCGAAGAGGCAAATATTATAGGAGCTGTAAATACAGTTGTTAACGATGACGGAATTCTGCGCGGTTACAATACTGATGTTGCTGGAATTGTGGAATCGTTGAATCCTTTCAAAGATGAAATAGCAGGCGCAAAAATTTCTGTTATTGGCACCGGCGGCGCTGCGCGCAGTGTAGTTTATGCTTTGATCAGAACATTTAAGGTGGGACAAATTAATATCATTAACCGGACAGAGCAGACGGCGGAATCTCTGAAAGAATATTTTTCAGTTAAAATGATTCATAACGATTTTAAAGCGCATGCACTAGTTCCGCCGGATTTGGTAGAAACCTTCCGAAATTCCAAACTAATTATTAATACTACACCGATGGGAATGTTCCCCGATATTGATGATTCCGCCACAACAATTAAAGACTCATTTATGAAAGGGCAGATTGTTTTTGATGTTGTTTATAATCCTGTAAAAACAAAATTACTTAGACTTGCAGAATCGCAAGGCGCTACAATTATTACGGGATTGAAAATGTTTGTAGAACAAGGAGCTAAGGCTTTTGAGTTATGGACCGGCGAACAGATGGAAAAAGAAAAAGTTTATCGCGCGATTGAATCTTACCTAATTAGCTAGCAAAAAAAGTTATTACTCGTAATCTCAAAAGCATAATAATTATTAGGATAGTTTAGAGAGAGCATCCTTAATTCTCTCTGCGCCATGTTTTAAATTTTCCATCGAGGTTGAGTAAGACAATCTCAGATAACCTTCAGATCCAAAAGCGCTGCCGGGAACTGTAGCAACTTTTGCTTCGTGTAGAAAGTACATTGCAAGATCGAACGAATTATCTATCTTCAATAATGCCGCCGACTTATGAAAGTATTTCGAGATGTTTGGAAAAAGGTAGAAAGCGCCTTCCGGTTTGTAACAGCTTACGTCTTTAATTGAAGAAAGAGCAGTATGTAAAAAATTTCTTCTCTGTTCATATTCTTTTCTCATCATTTCAACATAATCTTGAGGACCCGTTAATGCTTCTAAAGATGCAGCTTGAGAAATTGATGACGCGTTTGATGTACTGTGGCTTTGAATTTTATTCATTGCCTTTACGATTTCTTCCGGTCCCGCGGCGTAACCCATTCTCCATCCCGTCATTGCATAAGATTTTGAAAATCCATTGATGGTAACAGTTCTCTTTTTAATTTTACTGCTTAACGATGCGAAACATGTGAATTCAAAATTATCATAAATAATTTTTTCGTAGATCTCATCGCTGATAACGTAAATATTATTTTGATCTACTATCTCTGCAATCGCTTCCAACTCTTTCCGTGTGTAACATGCACCTGTTGGATTTGATGGATTACAAAGTATCAAAACTTTTGTTTTGGCAGTTATAACATTTTGTAGCTGAGCCGGAGTTATTTTGAAACCGCTTTCCTCTGTTGTAGGAATAATTACGGATTGCCCTTGCGCGAGAGCAACCATCTCCGGGTAAGAAACATAATAGGGTGCGGAAAAAACTACTTCTTCATTGTCATGAACAAGTGACTGAACTGCATTGTAGATAGATTGTTTTGCCCCCGTTGAAACAATTATATCGCCCGGAGGATAATCTAAACCGTTCTCTTTTTTCAATTTATTTGAGATAGCCGTGCGAAGTTCGATGGTACCTTGATTAAAAGTGTAGTGTGTTTGGTTTTTATCTATAGCGTGTTTAGCCGCTTCTTTTACATTTAACGGAGTAGGAAAATCCGGTTCGCCAACTGAAAGATCAATAACATTTTCACCGCGCAACTTCATCTCTTTTGCCTCGGCGGCTATTTTCATTGTTGGTGAAACACCAATTTTATTTATACGTCTTGAAATGGGCATCTAACACCTTAATTTTTTTCTAGTTGTACGATAATAGAAGCAATACAGCATTTAATTTTAAATAGAAACCTTGCGAATATAGTATTTGAAAAGTAGAATGGAAAGAAATTGAATTAAGGGTGGTTCTAAAGACTTTCACAAAGTGATGGCTATGCCACAATATTCTCTGCGTTAAATTTTCCACATAGTGGTGGATTCCCATACAAAAGATAGTTTTTATGGCATCGCCATCACTATGTGAGAACCAGCCTTAACCGTTTGTGTGAATTAATTACGCAGAAACTATTATCATTCATGATCATGTTCTTGATCTTAATCATGATCTGCCGTTAAAATACTCAGAAGAGCAAGATCATGAGCATGATCAAGACCGTTCATATTTTTTACGTAACATGAATTAAGTAATAAACCTTTGAACCTGCCTGCTCGCCTCGCTGAAGAGTCTGTTGCACAACTCGAATACGTCATTCATGGAGCGAGACTACGAGCGAAGAATCTCACACTTAAATAAATTTAGAATTAGTGCGATTATTAGCATAGAGATTCTTCTCCGAAGGAGTCCTACGGACATTTCGCTTCGCTTCATTCCAGAATGACAAGTTCTGCAACACGCTCTGAAGCTTCGGCGAAGCGGGCATACAATGGAACACCAAGGTTGATCTGCTTATTATTCCAGTTACATCTTGAATTTAATTTATGTATTTTTTTTGTGGAATAGTAAAGCAATAGATCTTTATTATGAAAACACACGAACAAAAAGAAAAACGCGTACCTGTTTTATTCACCCTGCTCTTTGGTCTATTAGCATCTGGTGTTGGTATAATTGCTATACTTGGCTGGATTTTAGGTGTTCCGGTATTAGCCAGTTTTAGTTACGGTCTTATACCAATGGCGCCAAGCACAGCGTTTTTGTTCATATCGTTTGGGGCAGCTATCTTACTTCACACACGATTTTCTAAAAGCAGTTGGTTTTACAATACAGGAATTATTATCGGTTCTATAAGCACATTGATTGCTCTTCTCTTGTTTTTCCTTTCTTCTTTTGGAATACATCTCGCAGTTGAACACCTCGGTTTCAAGATAGAAGGATCAATCACCGGAGCGCCGTTTGGGTATATTTCACCTTTGACTGCACTCTGTTTTGTTCTTGCCGGTTTATCATTTCTTATTTCACTATCATCATCTGAACAACGGAAGCAAATGCTCGTTGCTCTCTCTTTTGCTTTTTCAGTTATCCTGGTCTCAATAATACTCCTATTAGCCCATCTTTTTGGATCACCGCTTCTTTATGGTACTCAATTTATACCGCCTGCTCTTTCAACTTCACTTGCTTTCTTTTTTCTTGGAATAGCACTGATAGTATTGATGAGTCCTAAGATATGGCGATATAAAAGTGAACATGATGCCGCTTCTATAAGATCATCCATAATCCTCATTTTGGTTTTTGGAGTTCTGGCAGTAGGAATTATTTCAGTAGGGTACTTTTATTATACACACAATGAAAAAGAATACAGATTGCAAAAAGAGCAAGAGCTTTCTTCTGTTGCCGATTTGAAAATAAGTGAACTCACTCGCATTCGAAAGGAATGGATTGAAGACGCTTCTTTATTTTATGAGAACACTGTTTTTTCTACTCTTGTTGATCGCTATTTTAATAACCCGAAAGATATTGAAGCACATCGGCAGCTTAGAACCTGGCTGAGTCAATTCAAGATTGTAAATCAATATAATAATTTGTGTTTGCATGACGCTAAAGGCATCGAACGATTTGCTCTACCCGATTCACCCGGACCACATTCATCAGTTTTTGAAGATAAAATTTCTGAGGCAATAAAATCCGGTAAAATCACAATTGCTGATTTTTACAGAAATGAATACGATCAACATATTTATCTGAATATTTTTGTTCCTATTCTCGATCCTAAAAATAATAGCCGTGTAAATGGTGTCCTTTCATTGCGGATAGATCCGGAATCATACTTATATCCTTATATCAAAAGCTGGCCTACACAGAGCAAAACATCGGAGACTATACTCGTTAGAAGAGAAGGTGATGATGTTTTGTATCTGAATGAACTCAGATTTAAAAAGAACACAGCCCTGACGGCTGTCTCTCTTAAGAATAAAAACGTTCCTGCAGTTAGAGCAGTGCTGGGAGAACAGGGTATTGTAGAAGGTTACGACTATAGAGGAGTACCTGTTCTTGCAGATATACACGTAATACAAAATTCACCCTGGTTTATAGTAACAAAAATAGATATGGCTGAAGTATATGCACCATTAAGCGAAAGACTTTGGCTGATGATTTTTCTGATTACTGCCCTTCTCTTTGGTTCCGGTACAAGTATAGCTGTAGTTTGGCGGCAGCAAAGGGTTCAGTTTTATAAAGAAAGATATTCAGATGCAGAACGCATACAAAAGCTAAACCGTATTTATGCTGTACTCAGCAACATCAACCAGGTAATTGTTCGTGTTCACGATATTGATCGCTTATTCAATGAAATTTGCCGGATTGCAGTTGAAGACGGTAAATTCCGAATGGTATGGATTGGTATGGTAAATACTGATTCAAAGAAAGTTGAAGTAGCTGCATCCGCTGGATTCACAAGTGACTATTTGGCTAAGATCAATATTGATTTGAATGATGAGAAACGAAGCCAGGGTCCAACCGGAAGAACTATTATTTCAGGAAGTCATTTTATTTCAAATGACATTGAACATGATGAAAGCATGATTCCATGGAGGGATGATGCAAAAAAACACGGTTATAAATCGTCGGCATCATTCCCTATAAAAGTATTCGGAAAGGTACACGGCGTATTCAACATGTATTCAAGCGAAGCCGGTTTCTTTGATGAAGATGAAATTAAATTGCTCGACGAACTGGCAATGGATATCTCGTTTGCACTTGAATTTATAGAGCGCGAAGCCCAGCGCAAAGAAGCAGAAGAATTTCTTTTGAAGTTTAGAATGGGAATAGAACGTTCCGGCGATGCAGTCTTGTTAACCAATCCGGATGGAACAATTGTTTATGTGAATCCTGCTTTCGAAAATATTTTTGGGTATACTAAGGAAGAAGCTATTGGTAAAACTCCCCGTATTTTGAAGTCCAATACTTTGAATCAAGAGTATTATAAAAATTTTTGGAACGATCTTCTTACTAAGAAACCGGTAATCCATGAAATAGTTAATAAGACAAAAGACGGAAGACAGTTAAGTATTGAAGCGTCAATCAATCCGATAATTAATAAGCAAAATGAAATTATTGGGTTCCTTGCCATTGAGCGTGATATAACAGAGCGCAAGCAGGCGGAAGAAACGTTACAAGAAAGCGAAGAAAGATTCCGCCGTTTATTTGAAGAATCCACCGATCCTATTCTGCTTCTTGACCAAAAATATTTTTTCGATTGCAATCCCGCAGCACTTTCAATTCTTCAACTTAAATCAAAAGATGAAATTGGAAACAAAACTCCGTGGGATTTATCTCCCGAATTCCAACCGGACGGTAAATTATCTTCAGAAAAAGCTGTCGAAATGATTTCGACTGCTAAGCAAAATGGCTATCACCGTTTCGAATGGGTTCATACAAAAAAAGACGGCACTAATTTTTTTGTTGAAGTAATGTTAACGCCAATCGCACTTCATGGTGAAGAAATTTTTCATGTTATCTGGCGCGATATAACTGATCGTAAACGTGCAGAAGAATCGCTGCGCAAAAGCGAAGAACAACTTGAATTGTTCTTTACTCAATC
>JAKAKD010000102.1 GCA_021824635.1 Bacteroidota bacterium
TTTATATACTTACAGTAGCTGGTATATTTATTTTGCGGAAGAAACAGCCAAATGCTGAGCGACCTTACAAAGCTTTCGGATATCCATTTTTACCAATCCTATATATATTTTTAGCTGCGTCTGTTGCTGTTATACTTCTTCTTTACAAACCGGAATACACTTGGCCGGGATTAATAATTGTGCTGCTAGGAATTCCGGTTTATTACGGATGGAATTATTTTCAAAGAAGAAGCGCATAAACAAAACTGAGTTTTATCTACTCAGTTTTTGTTCTGGATTTAGATATGCGGTGTCTGAAATATTCTATAAATATTGGCAAAACGGAAATAAGAATTATTGCCATTATCACAAAAGAGAAATTGTTCTTAACGAACGATAAATTTCCGAAAAAGTATCCTCCGTAAATAAATACGGCACACCAAGCAATTCCGCCGATAATATTATAAGCAATGAACTTTGTATATGTCATAGCACCAACACCTGCAACAAAAGGTGCGAAGGTTCTTATAATAGGAATAAAGCGCGCAAGTATAATTGTTTTACCGCCATGCTTCTCATAAAATTTATGTGTTCTTTCTAAATATTCTTTTTTTAGAAAGCGGTTATTCTTTTCGAATAACTTCATTCCGATGTAATGCCCGATCCAATAATTAACCGAATCTCCAATAATAGCTGCGAAGGAAAGAATCAGAAAGAGAAGATGAATATTAAATGATCCGATTGCTGCAAATGTACCCGCGGCAAAAAGAAGAGAATCACCGGGAAGAAACGGAGTGAACACAAATCCGGTTTCAGCAAAGATAACCAGAAAAAGTATTCCGTAAGTAACAGCACCGTATTGAAGAATTATTTCATTAAGATGTTTGTCAAGATGAAGAAAAAGGTCAATCAGATATTTAATGAATTCCATAAGTAAGAGAGATTTTATTAAAAAATTATTTTAGAAATAAGTTAATCAAATTTGTTCAAGGTAATTCAAATCCTTTCCGTAAGTTTCCTCCAGTTTGTAGGCGGCAAAAAATGCTATTAGAACAGAAACAATTCCTACAACTAATGCGGCGTGAATCATTCCCATCGAAACTCTGAGATATGAAAACACGAGTGTAATTGGTACAACAGAGCCGCGGATAAAATTTGGGACTGTAGTCGTTACGGTTGATCTTAAATTTGTTCCAAATTGTTCCGAAGCGGTGGTAACAAACACAGCCCAATATCCGATCGAAAAACCAAGCACAACACATAATCCATAAAACATTGTAGGAGTCAAACCGCTTGCGAATAAATAAACCAGAACGAATAGAAAAGTGAGGGAGATAAATATCATCACAACTTTTTTTCTGCTCTTGATAATTTGACTTAAAAACCCGCTTGCAAAATCTCCGAAGATCAATCCGGTGTAAGTAAATAAAATAGAATTTCCTGCTTTGATTGGTTCTGTTACACCTAATACTTTCCCAAATTCCGGCGAGAAAGTAACCAGAATTCCTACGACAAACCAAATCGGCAAACCGATTAAAATACAATAGAGATAACGGAAGAAACGGTCTTTTGAAGTGAACAGTTTTAGAAAATCTCCTTTGCGAACATTTGACGATTCAAGCATTTTGTACATTCCCGATTCAAACATTTTGATTCGTGTTAAGAGAAGTATTAAACCAAGAATGCCGCCAATTATAAATGCAGTTTGCCAACTGAATAACTCGCCAATAATTGCCGCAAAGATTGCGCCGCTTACTCCGATGGTTGCAACAATTGCGGTTCCGTAACCGCGTGTTTCTTTTGTCATTACTTCGCTTACTAATGTTACGGCGGCGCCAAGTTCGCCTGCAAGCCCAACACCGGCAACGAATCTTAGAATTGCGTACATCTCTACTGATGAGACAAAGGCATTCAATAAGTTTGCAATTGAGTAGATGAAAATTGATCCGAACAAAACCGAAAGTCTTCCTTTTTTATCACCCCAAATTCCAAAAATTATTCCACCTATGAGCATTCCGCCCATCTGCATATTCAAAAGTAAAACTCCAACTTTAATTAATTGATCACCCTGGATTCCAAGAGAAGTTAAACTTGGAACGCGTACTATTCCGAAGAGAATCAGATCGTAAATATCAACGAAGTATCCCAGCGATGCGACTAGAACCGTTGTGTTAAATATATATTTGAAAAGATTATTTCTTTTTGGCTGCATTCAAATTTAGTTTTGGTTACGAAAAATTTAACGGCAAAGCTATAATTTCTTTTCCTGATTAAAAAATAAAAATTTTCTGTAGATTTTTTTCTGGTCAAAGAAATAATAAAGGAATATGAGCCATGGCAAGAATGCCGAATCGTTCGGCTGTCTTCAATCTTAACGTTGGGGCAAAATAACCAAAATAAATTCCTTTAATTATCGTGTTACTCATCGCAGCAATTATAATTGCCGAAGTGATTAGCGGGATATCAATTTGAGTCCCTTGAATCAAAGAAAGAATGAACGGATCAACATCCGATAGACCGACAATAGCTGAAAGTGAAAGCAATCCTTGAGAACCAATATACTGCTTTGCTAATTTTGTAATGATTGAAAGCGCAACAAATAAAATTGCGAAAACCATAGCAGGTCTAAGTTCAAATGGATTTTGCAACTGTTGAAACTCTTTACCATTTGACTCAACATTTTTACCAGCATTTGTTTTAATCAAAGAAAGACCAACACCAATTATGCTTAATAATAATAATTTCCACCAAAGAGAATAAACAATCACCGGATTAATTATAAAAACCAAAACAAGAATTCGGAGATACATAACACTGCTGGCGAGAACGGTCGCTTGCAGCGCACTTTGCGCTTGCTGCGGATTTTTTTGAGCAACTCTTCCGTAGGCTATTGAAACTGCAGTGCTGGAAACTAGCCCGCCTACCAAACCGGAGAGCCACATACCGACTTTTGGACCGAGAAATTTTGAAAGAAGATAACCGACAAATCCGATTGATGAAACGAGAATTACTATTTGCCATATCTTGGAAGGATTTAGCTCGAATTGAGTGAAATTTTGATTTGGAAGAACGGGTAGAATTATCAGTGTGACCAAAAGAAATTTTAGTACAGCTGTGAATTCTGAACGGTCGAGCTTTTCAACAAAACTTTCCAACCCGGCTTTTTCAGAAAGAAGCATTGCGTTGATAATTCCTAAAGTCATTGCAGCCCAAATATCAACCAACAAAGCTAATGCTCCAATAACAAATGTTAAAAGAGCAGATACTTCGCTTGTAACTCCCCAATGTTCCGTTTGTATTTTTGAATAATATGATATAGACGCCAGCGCACAGATACTTAATAATCCCAGCGGAAGCATTGCTGTTACGCCCAATTGGAAAAGCCATGCGCAGCCAAACCCAAGCATGCTTATTATTGGAAATGTTCTAATGCCGCCAAGGATTAATTCTTTATGCTTACTCTTGTTACTTTCACGTTCTAAACCGATAAGTAAACCTAAAGCAAGTGCAACAATAAATCTCAGCTGAAATGTCCATTCGATTGAATTCATAATGACCGGAAATTTTTGATTCAAACTAAGAGAATTTGCCAACACTTTCAATTAATGACCACAATTCTATATTGCTTATATTTGCATCCTCAATCACAAATAAAAAGTTTAGTGGAAAATAATATAACTCCGGTAATACTAACCGCAAAGGAACTTGAAGTTCATTACGGTGAACAGATCATTCTTGATAAAGCATCTTTAAGCATTCACGAAGGAGACCGTATTGGTCTTGTTGGAAGAAACGGTGCGGGTAAATCCACATTCCTCAAAGTTATTTCCGGTGTTATACCGGCAGATACCGGCGAAATTGCAAAGAAGAAAGATTTAGTAATTGGTTTTCTCTCTCAAGAATTTACACTTGATGAAACCAGGACCGTACATGAGAATATTTTAGACGGCGCCAAGCGAATTATTCAGTTGATTGAAGAATATGAAAATCTTCCGCATGATTCTTCTCAACGTCATATTGTTGAAGAAAAAATTTTACAAATTGACGGATGGAATCTCGAACGGAAAATCGATCTTCTTATAAAATCACTGCACGCGCCGGAACCTCAAAGAGATGTAGCTACTTTATCCGGCGGAGAAAAGAGGCGTGTTGCATTATGCCGCGCTTTGATTTCCCAGCCTGATCTGCTCATACTCGATGAACCTACAAACCATCTTGATACAGACTCTATTGAGTGGATTGAAAATTTTCTTGCCGAATATAAAGGCACATGCATATTCGTAACGCACGACCGTTACTTCTTGGATCGTATTGCTAATAGAATAGTTGAATTATCGCTCGGCGTGTTTTTCTCGCATCAAGGAAATTATACGGATTATTTAATCAACAAAGCAGAGCGGCAGGCAGTAAAAGAAATTGAAGAGCGGAAGCGTCAGAATTTTTTACGCCGCGAACTTGACTGGGTCAGAAGAGGTCCGAGAGCCAGAAGAACAAAAGCCAAAAGCCGACTTGATACATATTACGAAGTTGCTTCACAGCAGAATACCGAAGTTGAGTTAGATGTAGAGATGATAATTCCGCCGGCGGAAAAACTTGGAAATAAAGTTGCCGAATTAAAAAATATCGGTATAAAGTTAGGTGATAAAGATCTTTTCGAAGGATTGAGTTTTATTTTTGAGCCGGGGAGAAAACTTGGTATTGTCGGCAAGAACGGCGTTGGAAAAACCACACTTCTAAAAATCATTTTAGGAAAACTTTCTCCTACATCCGGGAAAATTGATCTCGGAGAAAAAACCGAATTCAACTATATAGATCAGGCGCGCCTTCTGCTAAATGATGAAGATACGGTTATCAAAGCAATAGGAGAGGGAAGCGAGTCTATCAAATTTGGGAAAAGCGAAATTAGTGTCTGGACATATTTACGTCGTTTTCTTTTTGAAGACGAACGGATTAACACTCTGGTCGGAAGATTATCCGGCGGAGAAAAAAGCAGATTAACTCTTGCAAGAATTTTGAAAAACGGCGGAAATTTTCTACTTCTCGATGAACCAACCAACGATCTTGATCTCCCCACATTACGCGTTCTTGAAGAAGCGTTAATTGCTTTTGACGGTTGTGTCGTTGTAGTAAGCCACGACAGGTATTTTCTGAACCGTGTCTGTAATGGAATTCTTGCATTTGAAGGTAATGGCGAAATTTATTTCAGCGAAGGCAATTATGATTATTATATTGAAAAGAGAAAGATACGTTCAAAAAATGAAGTTGAAACCGGAACTAAAGAGAAAAAAGAAGCTGTTCGTATCAAACCAAAAGCAAAAAAACTGACATGGAAAGAAGCTAAAGAATTAGAAACTATTGAAGATGAGATATTGAAAGCTGAAGCTGAAGTGGAAAGAATTGAAAAAATATTTTCTTCACCGGATTTTTATCAAAAGTACGCAACTCAGACAAACGAACTTTCGGAACAGCTTGAAAAAGCCAAGGCGAATGTAAAGCAATTGTTTGTGAGATGGGAAGAACTTGAAAATCTAAAAAATCTTCTTGCTTGATGATAATCTCTCCATCGTAAATGATTTAATGCTAGTCATTCAGAATTGAATCCCAAAATTTCTACATCATTACTCAAACTTTTTCCGCTAGAAAAATAAAATAACTGGCTAACCTTTTTAACACATTGTACGTCATATGTGTAAATCATTTACGACTATAAACACAAATCGGAGTATTTCAATGAGTATAAGGGTTATATCTAAAATTCTGTTTCTCTCAATTATATTCTTGTATTCTTCAGCGTTCGCTCAAGCTGAAAGTAAAAGTCCCAAACCGGTTATGCAAGCTTTTCGTTTGGACAAATCATTTGAAATCAATGGCAAGCTCGATAATCCAATTTGGCTTAATGCTAATCCGATAGAAATAAATTATGAAGTTACTCCAGGTGAAAATACGCCCGCACCACAAAAGACAATTGTAAGAGCGCTCTATGACGACAAATATATTTATTTTGGTTTCCAGTGCTTTGATACAAATCCTGAACAAATAAGAGCAAATATTTCCGAGAGAGATAAAATGTATCAAGATGATTGGGTTTTTGTGGGCATTGATACATACGGAGATTACCAGAGATCGTATGAATTTTGTGTTAACCCATTCGGCATTCAGGGTGATCTTGGAGCCATTCTAAATGGTGAAGATTCGAGTCTTGATTGGATCTGGTTTGCAAAAGCAGAAAGAAATGATAAAGGTTGGACAGCAGAGATGGCAATTCCATTTTCAAGTCTTAGTTTCCCGAATTCTGATGTGCAAAATTGGCGGATAAATATTTTACGCACTATTCCAAGAGCAAGCAGAACACAATTATCATGGGTCCCACTTGATAGAAACATTCCCGGAATAATGTCGCAAGCAGGTTATTTAGAAGGACTAAAAAATATTCATCAAGGCAGTTCAATTGAGATTCTGCCATATGCTATGGGACAAGAGCAGGGAAAATTATCTGATATGAATAATCCTGGCTCCGGAATTAAATTCGATTCGTTTCAAAGCCGTATTGGCGGCGGAATTAAATATTCTCCTACTCCGGATTTTTCTTTAGATGCTGTAATTAATCCGGACTTTAGTCAGATTGAATCTGATGCCGCACAGATTAGTGTGAATACAACTTTTGCACTTTCATATCCGGAGAAGCGCCCATTCTTTTTAATTGGGAGAGAACTTTTGATAAGCTCAATGTATTACTCCAGGTCTATTAATGATCCACTCGCAGCAGCCCGCATAAATGGAAAAAGCGGTTCGCTCTCTTATATATTTATGACTGCTTATGATAGAAATACTGTTTTTGTAATTCCGGGTGAAGAGGGAAGTAATACTGTTGGAACACATATAAAATCACTGGCTAACATCGGAAGACTCCGTTATGATATAGGCGATGAATCATATATCGGATCTCAGATTATGACTAGAGATTTATCCGGCGGACACAATTACGTATTTGGTGTTGATTGGAATTATAAATTCTGGAGCAACTGGTATTTCTCCGGCGAAGGTTTTTTATCACAGACAAAAGAATTGAACGATCTAAATATTCTTAACTCCACACGGCAATTCGGCCGCACAGATTTTAATGCGGCTTTCAACGGAGAAGAATATTGGGGAAACGGATTCCACCTCAATCTATCGCACTCAGAAAGGAATTATAATTTCAATCTTACATTCAATAACTTTTCTCCTACATATCAAACATATAACGGATTATTCGATCAGAACGGATACAGACAATTTTATATGGGGCATGAATACGCTTTTTATCCTACCGGTTCGTTTATAGATTTTGGATCTCTAGGGTTTAATTCATACCAGCGTTATGATTTTTACGGA
>JAKAKD010000044.1 GCA_021824635.1 Bacteroidota bacterium
ATTATTTGTTCCTGAGTTGATTGGTAAATTAAAATGCAATCCGTCGTTTCCGGCTATCGAATAAGAATTCTCAACATAATCAATACCGCCTTTGTCTTTAAGCGCCTGCGAGAACAAAATCATATCAAATCTAACAGTAAGGTTTGAGGATGACCAGGTATGTGTGTGTGCAAAACTTGCGTTTGATTCCCAATTACCGGTTGCCTGCTGAGGATCGATTACGTAACCAGGACTGGAGGTGTTGATCAATACATTAAATGCCAACTCTGAGGAGTTAAGAATGTTAAAATCGCCCGCAACAAGATAGTTCGAGTTCAACGGTAACTTTGATGTAACATTTCTTAATACAGTTGCTTCGCTATATCTTCTTGCCTGATTATCGCCGGAGCCCACGTTAGATTTTAAATGGAGAGAAAAGACTATAAGTGTATCGTTGGTTAATTTATGAACCAATCGAAATTCGTTAATATCTCTCAACGTGGTAATAAGTTGAATATTTCCCAGCGAAGTTAATTTTGATTCCTTATAAAACAATGCGTTGTCTGTATCATACCCGTCAATAAACACAGCAGCTTTGTACTCGGGACTTAAAACATAATTCAACAATTGGTCTACGGATTCTTGAGATAGGACTTCCTGGCAAACTAAAATATCCGGATTTATCATTTCAATTACATATTTTAACGCCGGGTTATCATAATCGAATTGCGTTGGGGGATTATAGTACGTATAATTATGAATATTCCAAGTCATCACTCTAATTGTATGCTGTGGAAAGATAGAAACAGAAAGAATGAAAAACATTACTAAAGTAAATAACCTTCTCATTAGTACTCCAATATTAGTTTCTAAATTTTATGGAATAAATCTAAAAACATTTTATTATTTTGGGCTTCCAAGATAAAAAAACTTTCTTTAAGCATCGAACAATTTTTAAGTAAATGTATGAAACGTTTATTGCTATTTGTTCTGTTGTCCTTTTCGGCATGCAAAGAAAAACTACCCGTTGTTGATGACTTTGGCGGCGCACATTACAATCTTGTAAACCAAAACAACCAGCAGGTTCTCTTTCCCGATATTTTAAAAGGCAAAATTGTTGTAATGAATTACATCTTTACCAATTGCCCGGATATCTGTCCTCTAAGCACAAACAATATGCGTTTAATTCAACAGCGGTTGAAAAAAGAAAAGATAGAAAATGTTCAATTTGTTTCGCTCAGTTTCGATCCCGAATTTGATACACCGGCAGTCCTCACAAAGTTTGCAGAGATTCACAGTCTTGACTTGAGCAACTGGATGTTTCTGACGGGAAACAAATCGGTTACAGATGCAATTATAAAAAAAGTTGGAGTGCTTGCTGTTCCAAACGACTCAACTGTTTTTAAAGACGGAAGAAAAATTTATTACTACGTTCATACAGACCGGATTCAATTGAGCGATGCGGACGGCAAGATCAGAAAAAATTATAAGGGCAGTACAATTAATGTTGATGAAATAGTCGGTGACATTAAAAACCTGCTTTAATTTGCGGCAGATATAATGTAGCTGTTATTGTACAAAACAAAAATTATGTCATTCCCGAATGTCGTTATCGGGAATCTATTTGAAGAATTTAAACCAAAACTGTGGATTCCCGCTTTCGCGGGAATGACGCCACTTTGGTTTTATACATACAAACAACACTCAGCCCAGTTCCAGTAAAGTAAATAATCGAGGAGAGAAATGAATAAGTCGTTTTTATTAATAGCAGCAATCACTTTCGTAACCATTAATTTGTTCTCACAACCAATCACCAATCACCAGTCACCAATCACCATTAAAGATGTTTGGGCACGCCCCGGTGCAAAGAATGCTAACTCGGCTCTCTATTTTGTAGTTCAAAATAACGGCAGTAAAGCCGATACAATTCTCGGCGCAAAATCGAAGTACGCGGAAATCGTTGAAGTGCACGAGAGCTTTAAAAGAGATAATGATAGAATGGGAATGAGACAGGTTAAGTTTGTCGCGGTGGCGGCAAATTCAAAATTGGAATTTAAGCCGGGCGGATTTCACGTAATGCTTATCAACTTATTAAAGGATGTTAAAGCTGGAACTTCTCTGGATGCAACTATTAACTTTAAATTTGCCGGCAAGATAAAAGTTAAAGCCGTTGTACAAGAGATGCCCGGTATGTAAGTTTTTTTCAATCTAATTCCTCGCGCATTACGGTAAGAAACCAATTAAACAACCAAAAGAAGAATTACACCTTGTTCCCTATCGGCGTATTATCTGTAATTTCACTCTTGATAAAAAAGAGAATTAGCCATATACTTGTATTGCGATTGTAATTACATAGTAATTGAGGTAATAAAATGAATAAATCAGCAACAATACAAGCTAGAATTGACCCGAGTGTAAAGAATAGCGCTCAGAGAATTCTCAATAAACTAAATATTTCGATGTCTGAAGCCATTGCCATTTTTTTGACACAGGTTTCTTTAACTAAGGGAATTCCTTTTGAAATTAAGATTCCAAATGAACTAACGGAAGAAACATTAAGCAAGTCTGAAAACGGCGAAGAACTTCACGAAGCATCTGATGTAAACCACCTTTTCAAGGAACTTAATAGTTGAGACTAATATACTCTTCTCAATTTAAAAAGGACTTCAAAAAAATCCAGAGCCAAGGGAAAAATATTTCTCAACTTAAAATTGTAATAGAAACTCTTTTAAAGAAACAGCTATTAGAAACAAAATTTATGGACCACAAACTTGTTGGTAAATGGAAAAACCATCGTGATTGCCATATCGAACCAGATTGGCTGTTGATTTATCGTCTCACAGAAGACGCATTATATTTAGAAAGAACTGGTTCACACGCCGAACTTTTCAAATAGTTTTATAGCTATCTATATTATACACGGCTCTATCTTTTCGGAAACATCAGCTTCTCATCTTTCTCCTTAGCTTTATTCCACCAATCGGAAGGAATTATTTTCCAGTCGCCTAACACCTTTGGCTCAACGATTTTCCTTTTCTCAATCCATTTCATCATGTAGAAGCGCAAATCTTTGCTTGTAGAGGTTATAATTCTTTTCGCAAGTTCGTCTTTGGGAATTTTGGCTCCTTCAACAAGATGTCCGCCGCCGCCGTTTCCGCGGTATGAATTAACAGCCACTTTATATTTTTTGTTTAGATCGAATTGCGCTCCGTTGCTCATTGAAGAGATGTTGATTTTTTCCCCCGCCGGTTTTGAAAGATCAACGGTATAATTTATTCCCGCTGCGCAGTCAAAATTGTAATATGGAACTTTAAGAAGCGGAGTTTTATTCCGTTCATTCAATTTTACGTTTCCATTTTCATCCAGCTGAAAATTTATAAGATGATCGTTTTCATCTTTCATTTGATTGAACCAAAGCTTGTATGAATGTTCTAAATAATTTTTAATCTCGGCTCCGCTCATGGTCATTGTGTATAACAAATTTTCGTATCTATATAGATTGAACATATTGCCTACTGTTATCTCTCCTTTATTAATTTTCGCATCGAATGAGAGAGGCGCGGTAAACGAAACATCTGCTTTGGTAAGATCCAGCTGAACAGTCTGAATCAGATCTGTAAACGAAGACGGACCGAAAAGAGATTCAGAAGAAGAGATGCTTTCCGTAAAATTTCCGATCGGCTGTTTGACGTACCTGTTCACTTCGTCAAAAGCATAATTAAATTTTGTCATGAACTCTTTATCGGGCTGAAAATTTTTCGTTTCAACAACTTCTCCGCTTATCTCTTTTTCCCAAACTTTCTTTTCGGAATTAAACGTTAAAACGCAATTTGCAACAGCCATATCACGCGCAGCGTTTATTCCTCCGAGAATTAATATTTTTTTTCCTTCTGAGTTTGTAACACTATAATTCCATCCGTGATGATCGTGTCCTACAAAAACAATATCAAATCCGGGAACGCGTTCTGCCACAAGCTGAGATGCGTTTTCATTTCTGGGAGTATCGGCATTTTGCCCTCCGTATGTTGCCTCAACTCCGGCATGAAATAGACCGATCATTAAATCCGGTTTCTCTTTTTCTTTAATGATCTTAACCCACTTTTTTGCGGTTTCTATCATATCAAGAAATTCCATTCCTTCCCAGATTTTTGGAGGAAGCCAATTTGGAATTGCCGGCGTGATCAGTCCGAGAACCGCAATCTTTATTCCGTCTCTCTTTATTATAGTATACGGTTTGAAATATTGCTTACCGGATTTTTTGTAAACTGCATTCGCTGCCAGCCACGGAAATTTAAATTGTTTGTTAACGCGGTCATAAACAGGGTGACCGGTTTCAATATCATGATTTCCCACAGCAGCTGCATCGTAATGCATGTAATTCATAATTTCTGCCCAAACGTGAGGCACTTTTGTTTTCTCGAAGTTGTAATAATAAACTAACGGTGTGCCTTGAAGCAGATCCCCTCCGCTCAATAGTATAACTTGCTCATCCTTCTTAGCACGTTCTTGTTTAACGTAGGTTGTTACTTGAGCAAGAGAACTGTTAGATGGTTTCTGATCCGTAAAATCATATGGAAACGCCGCGCCATGCTCATCAGTTGTTTCAATTATTTTGAGCTTAACTGTCTGTGCACTGATTTCTAAAATAAAAATGAAATTAATTACCAGCAGAAAATAGAACGCTTTAAATAATTTATTTCTCATGGTCGCTTTTTCCTTTAAATATTTTGAACAGTAAAATACATTTTAATTCGGATGGTTGGCAATCTACTCCGGTTTGGAATCTTTCGAATCTTGTCCCCCGTGATTTTCTTTTAATCTTCCGTTTTTCTTAAGAAGATCTTTCAGCAAAAACTCAATTTGTGAATTGATGCTTCTGAACTCATCGGCTGCCCATTTCTCCAATGCCGAGTAAGTCTTGTCGTCTATTCGTAATAAAAATTTTTTCTTTTCAGCCATTTAATTTTCTTTATTTCTACGCGGCAGAATGTGCCGCTTGTTGCTTTTGTTCCAACATAATTATATACGCAAGTAATATTGCCCACGGATATTTATCAATCAATTCCGATTTCTTTTCAATGGTTACTTCCGCTCTTTCTTTCCATAACATTTTGGATTTTAATCGCACAAGGCACTCATCCCGAACATTTTTTATCTCGGTAAATTTTTTGAAAAGATGCGGCTCAATTTTCAGAATCTCTCCCATTGGAAGCGAAAGAGTTCCCCTACTTTTAAAACGTTCTCTAGTAAAACTAGCAATCGGTAATTCATATCCGGCTTCACGTATTTCGAAAGTGTTCCTCCAAATGCTGGGTTTATATATTTCCCAGTTTTTGTTTTGTATGGATGATTCCCACCGCATGCCGAAAAATCCTTTTGTTTGCATTCTGGCTATAAGTTCATCATTGCACTTAAGTTCATGAAGTCCTTTAAAAAAATTTGGCTGGACGAACACTAATTTTTCACCTATATAATCTGATAACGGTTTCATAGTTTTTTTATCTCATAAAATATCAGATAATGTAGAGCGTAAAACGAAATTCTACGCTCTACGTTTTAAATTAATTTTAATAGAGCGAACCGGCATTAATAACCGGCTGCGCTTGTGCTTCGGAAACAAGTGCAACTAAAAGATTATTAACCATCATTGCCTTTTTCTCATTGTCAAGATCAACGATATTATGTTCGCTCAAAGACTTCAATGCCATATCAACCATTCCTACCGCGCCTTCAACAATTTTTGTCCTTGCAGCAACAACAGCTTGAGCTTGCTGTCTTCTTAACATTGCCTGTGCAATTTCCGGTGCGTATGATAAGTGGCTTATTCTCGATTCTAAAATTTCTACGCCGCAAACTTCCAATCTTGTCTGAACTTGTTTTTTCATCGCCTCGGAAATTTCTTGCTGATTTCCGACCAAAGAAAATTTGTCATGCTCGGATGAATCGTAAGCATATTCGGTTGCTAATCCGCGTATTGCGGTTTCGCTTTGAATGGCAACAAATCCTTCATAGTTCTGTACATCAAATAATGCGCGCGCAGGATCTATAACCCGCCAAACAACTACCGCCGCAATTTGAATTGGGTTGCCGTGAAGATCGTTAACCTTAATCGTCTCGCTTTGAAAATTTCTGATTCTAAGTGAAACTAATTTTTTTGTTGTAAACGGATTTACCCACCAGAAACCAGATACGCGAACAGTTCCTAAGTATTTTCCGAAAAGAACAAGCACGCGCGAATCATTTGGCTGAACAACCATAAACCCGCCGAATGAAAGAAAAATTAATAAAGTAAGCGGTATAAAAATCCAGAGAATTTGTGGGTTCTCTCTTATTATTCCGCTTCTTAGGAGAAAAATATCAATTATAATCATTACAAGAACTAGAGCAACGGCAACAAATCCATTCATTTTGTTTGCAGATTTTTCAGTTATAGCTTCCATTTTTCAACTCCTTGTTTTGGCTATCAGAATGATATCATATTAGTATCATAAAGTCAAGGGGGAATCGAAATTTTTTTTCTTGAATTGGCAAAGTTATACCCCTGAAGAGAATTATATATAAGAGCATCTATTTAAAACAAAAAACCCTGACTATTGCCAGGGTTTTTCATTAAGAATAATTTATTCTTAGCGGATAACTTTAACTTCAGCTGCTTGAAGTCCTTTTGGACCCTGTGTAACTGAAAATTCAACTTTATCGTTTTCGTTAAGTGTTTTATAACCATCGCCAACAATAGACTGAAAATGTACGAATACATCTTCTCCGCCTTCTTGTGAAATAAAACCAAAACCCTTTGTGCTGTTAAACCATTTAACAGATCCTTGTTTGCGCTCTGCCATAACAGAACTCCTTAAATAATTTGTAAATAAATAATTGATTGTCTACGACAGGGCTTTAAGATCCGTGGAGGGTTCGAATTTACTTCTACGTCTACATCTACATCTAAAGTTACTGCCATTACGGATGTAAACATAAGTTATCTATTTATACTAACCAAATTTTGATTTAAGATTTTCTACTATGTTAAGACACGATGGTCTTTATTAATTTGGGATTAAACTTTCAACTTGTACCTAATTCGCTTAATAAAAAAATCTTGCCTGGCTAAAATTCCTTATGAATCTTTCGATAATATGTTCGAAGTCTATAAACAGATTAATTAAATAATTTTTTTTAACATCCGGGGAGGAGAAAATGGAAGTAACAACATTGGGTCTGATCTTTCGAGA
>JAKAKD010000003.1 GCA_021824635.1 Bacteroidota bacterium
GGACTGGATCTTTAACATCACTCTTGGGAATTTCAATTGTGTTCTCAGCTTCACGCCGATCGAGCTTACCAATGTATTTCCCATTTAAAAAGATTGTTGCGTAATCGTGCAAATCTGTGATAGTAAGTATTCCGCTTTTGTGTCCGATCAGCTTTGTTTTATATAAAATAAATCCTTCGAATTGATTAAATGCCTCCATCGGTTTCGGCTGAACGGATTGAATCGGTTGAGGAAGATTATCCCACACGCCCGAAAACGGTCCCATCTTAATTTCGGGAATCTCAATTGTTTTAATTGATTTGGGTAAAGCCGGTAATTTTCCAACGTATTTGGAAATAAGATTTCTTAATGCAAAATATTTTGGAGTGGGAGAACCTTGTTCGTTAATCGGCGCATCATAATCATAACTCGTAATGTCGGGTTCATAACCTTTTCCGCCGGAATTGGCGCCCGCGGTAAATCCAAAATTTGTTCCGCCGTGCACAACGTAAAAGTTGAACGACTTTTTGTTGTCCATTAAAAATTTTACTTCTTTCATCAAATCAATTGTATCCGGTCGCGCCCATTTTTCGCCCCAATGAGTTAACCAACCCGGATAAGTTTCGCTGCTGAATGCCGGGACACTTGGATTTCTTTTCTTTGCCTGTTCAAAATCATTTTGGTTAGAGCCGCTATCTAAACCGATTGCGGCGCCGTCAATGTTTCCGGCTTCAAGCATGTACGGTGTTGCGCCATCTGCGGTATAGAATGGAACATCAATTCCATTCTTAATCCAAATTTTACGGAGTGCTTCAAGATAATTTTTATCATTGCCGTAGCTTCCGTATTCATTTTCGATCTGAACCATCAATATTGGTCCGCCGTTTGTGACAAGAAGCGGCTTAACAATTTTTGAAAATGTATTAATGTATCGTTCAACGGCAATCATGTAGCGCGGATCCATGCACCTAACTTTGATATCCGAAATTTTTAAAAGATATGGAGGAAGACCGCCGAAGTCCCATTCAGCGCAGACATACGGACCCCGGTCGCAATAGAACCCACATTCCTTCATCTTGTGCAATTTTAATAAAACTGGATATGTCCCGGTTTGCGGTTTTAAAATCAAATTTACCGGGAGAAGATTCGTGATAATTCCAGAAAATATATGCGGCAATTGTATTGCATCCCATTGCTTTCGCCATTTGAATTCGGTGGCGCCAATATTCTTTCGGCACTCTCGCCGGATGGATTTCGCCGCTTATCATTTGAACTGGTTATCCATCGAGCAGAAAATTATCCGGTGAGAGTGAAAATTTGTGTTTAGAAGTTTGAGCCGCCAGTGTTACGCATAAAAGTATTAATGAAAATAAAATTTTCTTCATATGAAGTCCGTAGTTTTACCAAATCAAAGTGTTGGAACTATATTCTAGAAATTTCTATTCCGGATTCTAAAAATTTATTTCTAATCTCTGTAAGAAATTCGATTGAATTTTCGGTATCGCTATGAATACAAATCGTATCGGCATCAATCATTATTTCTTGACCGCTGACAGAGAATACTTTTCCTTCCTGTGCGATAAGAAGAGCCTGCTGTGCCGCTTCTTCCGGATCTGAATAGACAGCATCTAAAAATTTTCTTGATCGGAGAGAGCCGTCATCTTCGTAACGGCGGTCTGCAAATGCTTCTGCCTCAACATTAAATCCTTCATTGCGCCAGACATCAATCATTATTGAGTTTGCCAAACCATAAAGAATAAATTTCTTACTGATCTTAGAAATTCCGTTTGAAATAGCAATGGCGGTTTTTTCATCTTTTGCCGCTACATTGTAAAGAGCGCCATGAGGTTTTATGTGATTGACTTCAAATCCATTTGCATCTGCAATTCGAACAAACGATTCTACCTGATAATAAACAAATTGTGTAATCTCTTCCGCTGAGAGATTTAATTCGATCCTGCCAAAATTTAACCGGTCGGGATATGATGGATGGGCACCAATTCCAACATTATATTTTTTACAAAGCTTCATTATTTCAAGAATTGAATGAGCATCACCGGCGTGACCGCCGCATGCAATATTTGCCGATGAAATTAAACTGATAAGTTTTTCTTCGCTGCCGGAAATCAGAGCTTCCGGTCTTTCTCCGACATCGGAATTAATATCAATAACTCTTTTCAAACATTACCTCAAGTAAGTTGCTGACCCTTTGTTTCGGGCAGTAGGAATATAATTATTGCACCAAGCAAAAAGAAAAACGCTGTTAATGCAAGCGCACTTCCAATTCCGAAATGATCTGCGAGTGCGCCAATAATAAACGGTGCCAATGCGCTGAATGCTCTTCCAATATTATATGTAAATCCTTGTGCGGTGCCTCTTATATTTGTCGGAAAGAGCTCGGCTAGCATTGCGCCGAAGACGCTGAAATATCCGTGTCCGAAAAATCCTATAAGGGGACCAATCACGAGTAAAAGAATTTCATGACGTGCGAGCTGACCATAGAGCGGAACAAGCAGCGCGGCTGCAATTAAGAATGAGAGAAATACAGGCCGTCTTCCGAAACGGTCTGCAAGAAATCCGAATGATAAATAACCGAAGAACGCACCGATTTGCATCGGAACAATCCATGTTGAGCTTTTTACAATTCCCAAACCGGCACCGCCTTGTTCAACCGGTTTCGATAGAAAAGAAGGCATCCAGGTAAACAAGCCCCAATAGGCAAAGAGGACTGAAGTTGTCAGAAGTGATGCGGTCAAAGTTTTTTTGAGTAACGGTTTTTTAAAAATAATTATAAGCGAATCAGTCATTTTTGTTTTATGATCTTCTTTATTCTTAATCCATATCTCAGGTTCAGGAACGTTCCGCCGAATCCATAAAGTTAAAAACGCTGGAAGAATTCCAACTACAAATAAAATTCTCCATCCAAACGCCGGTAAAATTATGGCAGAAATAATTGCTGCGAAAATATATCCGATTGCCCAGCCTGCTTGCATGATTCCAATTGCTTTACCCCGGTGTTCAGTCGGCCATGATTCTGAAACTAAAACCGAGCCGGCAGACCATTCGCCGCCCATTCCAAATCCAACAAGACATCTCCAAACTATAAGCATAATTACCGATTGTGCCGTAGCTGTCATCGCCGTAAAAATTGAATAACTAATTATCGAAAATACCAAAGCGCGCGCTCTTCCGATTTTGTCTGCGAGAGTGCCAAAGAAAATTCCACCGATTGCAGATGCAATTAAAGTAACCGATGCGAGCGCGCCGGCTTCGGCAGAGCTTAATTTAAATTCGCTTTGAATTGCAGTAAGTGCGAATGCATAAAACATTATATCCATTGCGTCCAGCATCCAACCCAGCTGCGCTGCAAATAAAGTTTTCCATTGATAGGATTGTATTGATTTTGACCAGTGTTCCATGTTTTATCTTATGCCAGAGTTAAAGACATTGGTGAAATTAATGATTCAAGATGCATTCTCATCTCGTACGCTTTTTCGATTGATACAAATGAGAATTGAATTTCATCGCGCGGGCGGAGTTGTCCAACTTTGTGAAGATGAGCCGAGATTATATTTGCAATTTTTGGATAGCCGCCGGTTGTTTGATGTTCAACGAATAAAATAATTGGATTGCCGTCATGCGATACTTGTATTGCGCCTAACGATACTCCTTCTGTCACAATATCTTGATTGTTGATGTTAACTAATTTTGGTCCGTTAAGTCTAAGTCCCATCCGGTTTGTTTCTTCACTTACAGAGTAAACAGATGAGGAAAATAGATTAATAGTTTCGGTTGAAAAGAGATCGGTTTGAGGAGCATTCGTAACAAATATTTTTTCGCGGTTCATTAATTCAATCACTATTTCTTTTTTCACCTTTAATGGTTGAAGGTATTTGAAATTAGATCCGGCATAATTTAGCTCATCATTTTTTAATAATGCTCGTCCTTTGTATCCGCCTATGCCTGTGAGAAGGTGTGTGGAAAAACTTCCAAGAATTTTATCAACTTCAAATCCGCCTTTAATACAAAGATAACATCTGGCACCGGACTGCGTTGCACCAAAACTAATTGATTGTCCCGATCTTACAAAAATTGATTTCCACAACGGTATTTCTTTTCCGTCAATCGTTGGCTGAAAGTTAGAGCCGGTAATCGCAATTATAGTGTCTGAATCGAAAATAAATTCTCCTCCGACTAAAGTCATTTCAAGTGCAGGAGAGTTTTGATCGTTGCCGATTAATAAATTCCCAATTCTAAGCGATACCGCATCAGCCGCGCCGGATATAGAAATTCCGAGATTAGAGAAACCAAATCTTCCCAAATCTTGAATTGTAGATTGAAACCCCGGCTTGATTACTTTCATTAACGGCATAATTAATTCTTTAGTTGTTCGAATTCTTTTTTTGTAATTGGAACGAATTTAATTCTGTCGCTCATCTTTAATAGTGTTGGATTTTCATTCTCAGGTGAAAAAAGTCGTAATGGTGTTCTGCCGATAATGTTCCAGCCGCCGGGTGAAGAGATGGGATAAATTCCAGTATGATCTCCTCCGATTGCCACGCTACCAGCCGGCACCTTTAATCGTGGTGTAAGTAATCGTGGAGTAACAATTTCTTTTGGCATTTCTCCCAGATATGGAAACCCGGGTGAGAATCCTAAAAAGTAAACTAAATATTCCGGCTGAGAATGAATTTGAATCACTTTTTCAATTGTAAGAGAATTACGCTTAGCAACAATGGAAATGTCCGGCGCAAATTCTTCATCGTAACAGACCGGAATTTCGATTACTTCCGGCGGCGGTGTCTTTACAGAACGTTCTTCCGTCAATAACGATTTAATTTTGTCTTTTATTTCATTATGACTAATCATGAAAGAATCGAATGTAATTAGAATAGAATTATACGCAGGATGAATTGATTGTAAACCTCTAATTCTTGCTGAAGTGATAAGCACAAAAAATTTTAGAACTCTTTCATGGATTTCGCGCGATATTTCGTTCCCAAGTTTAATTAAAAGTGATCTGTCGCTTGCAAATTGAATATTGGGATATATTTCTAACTGTTGTTCAATCATGATTTCACAAATTATTTGTTAGTAATTCTTAAAATCTATGTTAGGGTTTAAAATTCATTTAGTGGAGAAGTATTTTTAAAAAATTACTCTATAATAACCTCGTCTGCAAAAATCCACGCTTTATTGCCGGCTCCTTTGTGCCACGGAGGACATGTGCCTATGTTCTTTGCCAAAATTTTTAAATAGCGTGCAGAAGTAACATCAACCTTTGCGGAAAATCTTTTGATCATCTGCTCGGAATTAGTAGTCGGAATATCATTAACAATATCGGCAACGCGTTTAAAATTAGTTCCGTCATCGGAAACAGAGAAGACAACTTCGCTCGGCAAAAAGATCCAAACATTAGGATCATTCAAAAATCCCGCGGATAAATTTTTTATTGTTGTCGGTTTTGTTAGGTCAATAACGGCTTCCATATCGGCACCTTCAAATCCCTGCCATTCGCCATTTTGAAAGTTTGTAGTGCCGAACCGTCCATCCGTTAATGCCATGCTTCCGCCGCCGTTGTATCTTTCATGAAAAGGTGTAGTATAGATTGCCGGCGGATATTTAGATTTAATAAATGAAGAAGACATTGTAAAACTGCGTTCGTCGTTGTTTGTATATGAAAACGCCTTAATAGTTGTTGTCTGATAAATTGTAATTGGTTTTTCGTAAAGAGGTGAGCTAAAATCAGGTTCGCTTCCGTCAAGTGTATAGCGGATTTTTGTTTTTGGTGTTTCGCAATTTAAACTGACATTGAGTGATTGATAAAATGTTTCTCCGTTAGAAGAAACATAAGGCATCAAAACTCCTTCGTCAACCGGCCGCATTGAAAACAATTCCGGATCGCTGTTACTCCATGCTTTGTTTGGTTTTTCGTTCATAACAAAAATCATTTCTCCGCCCTTCATAATCTGTTCGTGTGTGATATATGGTTTTTCATAAGCGGTTCCATTGAACGATGCGATCCGAATGAATTTATTCTGTTCGGAATTGTTTTGAGTGTTAACGACAAATTTATTCCCGTTTTCAAGATTGATTGTAACCTTATCAAAAATTGGCGAGCCGATCGCATAAGTATTCTGACCCGGTGTAACCGGATAAAATCCCATTGCAGAAAAAACATACCATGCAGACATTTGTCCGCAGTCGTCATTACCGCAAAGACCATCAACTTTTGATGTGTACAAGTCTTTCATGATTTCACGAACGCGTTCTTGAGTTTTCCACGGGGCTCCAGCATAGTCATATAGATAAGCAAAATTATGAGATGGTTCGTTGCCGTGAGCGTATTGCCCGATTAATCCTGAAATATCAGGCTGAAATCTTCCTTCGAGTTTATCGGATTCGTCGAAGAGTTCGTCAAGTTTCTTCACAAAATTTTCGTTGCCGCCGTGAAGCTCTATCAATCCTTTTATATCTTGAGGAACAAAAAAGTTGTATTGATAAGCATTAGCTTCCGTGTACTGCTGTGTAACCGCTTTTGGTTCAAAAGGAGTTATCCAGGAGCCATCAGACATTTTTCCGCGCATAAATCCGGTTGATTTATCAAAGAGATTTTTATAGAAGAGAGATCGTTGATTATATTTTTCGTAATCGTCGTCTTCACCAATTGATTTTGCAAATTGAGCTATGCACCAATCATCATAAGAATATTCAAGAGTTTTTGAAACAGATTCGTTCTCTTTATCGGCGGGAATAAAACCGCGGTCACGGTATAATTTTTGCCCATGCTGATCACGTTCCGCGCTTGTTTTCATTGCTTCCAAAGCAGTCTTCGTATCGAAACCGCGTATTCCTTTCATGTAAGCATCAAAGATTACGGGTACGGCATGATAGCCGATCATGCACCATGTTTCGTTTGAAGCGAGTTCCCAAACGGGAAGCAGTCCGCCTTCTTTATATTTTGCTAAAAGAGTTTTTACAAAATCGCCAGCGCGTTTTTGATCTATGATTGTAAAAAGAGGGTGTTCTGCGCGGAATGTATCCCACAAAGAAAAGACGGTGTAATAATCATAACTTTTTGCAGTATGAATTTTTTTGTCCATTCCAATATATTTTCTGTCAACATCGGTAAACAAGTTGGGTGTTATCAATGTATGATAGAACGCGGTGTAGAAAATCTTTTTCTGGTCTTCATCATTTCCTTCAACTTGAATGCGGTTTAATTCTTTTTCCCAAATTTTCTCGGCATTTTGTTTTACTCCTTCAAAATCAAAATAAGGAATCTCTTTTTGAAGATTTTTTCTGGCGCCATCTATGCTAACGGCAGAAATTCCAATGCGGACATAAATTACTTCTCCGTCTCCCGTAGCAAATCTGACATATCCCTTAACATCGGTTCCGGATGCTTCTGCATTTCCCTCATTAATTTTTCCGTCTAACACCGTTCCGTAAATTGAAAACGGTTTGGAAAATTCAGCCACAAAGTAAACCGTATGTTCTTTAGCCCATCCGTGCGATTTGCGCATTCCTTCCACACGATTCATTCCAACAAATTTTATGTTCGACTCGCAATCATTATCGAGACCGTGTTTTAAATCAATAATTATGTTGGAAGTTGAAGATTGAGGAAAGGTGTATTTGTGCAAGCCGGCGCGCATTGAAACAGTAAGTTCGGCTTTAACTTTGTAGTCAATTAAATAAACGCTGTAATATCCCGGAGATGCGGTTTCAGATTCGTGAGAAAAACGGGAACGGTAACCATCGCCCGGTTTTCCTTTATCGCCCGGTTCAAATTTCAATTTACCGACAGTCGGCATAAATAAAATATCTGCATAATCCGTTGCGCCCGTTCCGCTCAAGTGGGTGTGGCTAAAGCCCATGATTGAATTATCGGAATAATGATATCCGGAACACCAATCCCATCCTTCAATTCCGGTATCAGGTGAAAGCTGCATCATTCCGAATGGAAGAGTCGCGCCGGGATATGTATGCCCGTGTCCGCCGGTTCCTATAAATGGATCAACGTAATCAATCAATTTTTTGTTTTGAGCATAAGATGTTGCTGCAAGAATAAACGAAAGAATAAGAAATATTTTTTTTATCATGATGTTCACCATTTGGAAAAGTTTCTCAGCAATAAAAATTTTCGAAGCATGTTTATCAAATTAATTTATAAAATAAGAACCGGCAGGAATAGTTCTTCTGCTAATTCCGGGACCTTCATATTCTAAATTTAAGGATTGATCGCCGCTGCTCTCAAAGTATAAAATTCTTAAAGGGTATTTGCCAGCTGATAAATTTATTGTTGCACTAACTTCTTTGTTGCCGTGTAAGCCGTCGTTATTAATAAGTTCGTTATTGTTTAGAAATAACTTGCTTCCATCATCGGAATTGAGATAAAAAGTGTAGGCACCGTCTTTCTCAATTTTAATGAATCCATCAAGAGTAACAGCAAAATTATCTTCTTTGGGGTGAATATCGCTTAAAGAGATTTTATAAATTTTTCCGGTTCGGACTGTAGTCAAAGAATCAAAGTTGGGAATTGCCGACCAATTACCTTCGTAGTATTTGTAGTTGAGTCCATTAACGGTTGAGTCTATAATGCTTATCATCAAAGAAGAAGTAGCACTGGTTTTCCCATTTTTCAAAAATGTTTTTGCTTTAAGCAGCGTTGGTTTACTAATGATCAACGGTTTTAAATATTTTTTTGATGCTGTTGTTGGTTCCGTTCCATCCATTGTATAATAAACCGATGATTTATTGATCGGCTTAGACATGCTAATCATTTGGTTTTTGGAAACAATCAGTTCGCCGCTTTCTGAAAGAGGAGTTGGCACTCTGTAGTTGTAATTTTTTCTGGAAAGAATATCGTAATGTTTTATTATTCTTTTGGAGAAGTCGTTAAAGTTTCTCAATTCTTTTGGCGACCACACTACTTCGCTTAAAGCAAGTAATCTAGGGAGAAGCATATACTCAACTTGGTCGGTTGTTTCTATATACTCTGTCCAAAGATTTGCCTGTGCGCCCAATATATATTTGGATTCTTCAGCGTTCAAAGAATCGGGTATCGGTTCATACGAATAAACTTTTTCCAAACTAGTATAACCGCCGAATGCTTTTGGCTCTCCGCTCAATCCTTGATAATGATCGAAGTAGCAGTACGAACCCGGACTCATAACAACATTGTGTTTTGATTTGGCTGCAGCAATACCGCCGTCAACACCGCGCCAGCTCATAACGACAGCGTTAGGCGCCAAACCGCCTTCAAGAATTTCGTCCCAACCGATAATTTTTCTTCCTTTCGAATTTAGGAACTTCTCGATTCGCTGAACGAAATAACTTTGTAATTGAAATTCATCTTTCAAATTCTCTGCTTTGATACGGGCTTGGCATTTTGCACATTCTTTCCACCTTTCTTTCGGGCATTCATCGCCGCCGATATGTATATATTGGCTTGGAAAAAGATCCATAACCTCAGTTAAAACATCCTCTAAGAAATCAAAAACTTTATCATTGCCGGCGCAAAAAACGTCGTCATAAACTCCCCACTTCGTTCCAACTCCGAAAGGTCCGCCCGTACAAGAAAATTCCGGATATGCTGTAATGGCTGCCAGCGCATGTCCCGGCATTTCAATTTCCGGAACAACTGTGATAAAATTTTCTTTTGCGTAAGCAACAACTTCGCGTATCTCGTCTTGCGTATAAAAACCACCGTAAGGTTTACCATCTCCCATAGTTTCTTTGCGTATAGAGCCGATCTCCGTAAGCTTAGGATATTTTTTGATTTCAATTCTCCATCCCTGGTCATCGGTCAAATGCCAGTGGAACGTGTTCATTTTATACATTGCAAGTACGTCAATATATTTTTTAATAAATGCAACCGGAAATAAATGCCGGCAGACATCAAGGTGAACACCTCTCCATTTGAAACGCGGCGCGTCTTCTATCAACGCACACGGGATAGAAAAATTTTTTTGTTTTGGTTCAATCGGCATCATCTGAATCAAAGATTGTATTGCATAAAAAATCCCCGCTCCGCTGCCGGCGGTAATTGTAATTTTATTCGGTTTAATTTCGAGCGAATACGCTTCCGGAGTGAGAAAATCCTTTTTGATCTGCAAAAGGATAAAACTAGTTGGACTTGCGCTGTTCGTTTTTGCTGTTGCTAGTGATTTCCCGCCAGGTAAGTCGTGAATGTTTGATGCTACAAGTTCGCCTAATTTTTTTAATTCATCTGTCGGTTCGTTTATCAAAATTTTTGTGGCAGGAGTTAAATTAAAAACTCCACCGGTGACTTTAATTTTTACCGGTTTTGGTATTATGGAAATTACATCTTTAGATTGGGAATAAAGAGATGACGCTAACAAAATAGTTAACAAGAAAAATATCGTTAAATGTTTTTTCATTTTGATTCCGTTTTTATTTGTCTGTCTTGTTAAAATGTGAAATCATTTTGACAATCATGAAAGTTGTCCCAGCTAAATAAATTATAAGATAGATCCACAAATTGAATTTTATTGTGTTGACGCCGGCAATATTTGCGGCGTAAACTTCCTGCAAAACCAGGGTTAAAAAACCCAAAGTAAAAGTTCCGAACCAAAGCATGAAGCGTTGGAATAACATCAGCGATTCCTCTTTACGTTCATCGCTCAACCAGTAATCTTTATTTGGAAGATTGAATAACGATTTAGGCAATCTGGGAATTAGATAAACAAAACCGCCAATTAAAAAAGAAGTAAACAGAATGACGGCAACTTGAATTATGAGAAATGTCCTTTTACTCATCCATGCATCCGCTTGATTCTTAAAATTGAAATGCGATGCAACAATTTCCGGAAGATGTGTGTAATAAAATGCCGGCAATGCAAGAGAAAGAATTATTGCTGTTATAAAAATAATTGCAGGATATCTTGTATTTGACATGAGAGCGCTGAATTTTTGTACCAAAATCCGTAAAATTTATATGAGAGAAAAGAGGATTTATTGATTGTATTTTAATTACTTTAAAACAACCGATAGACGGCGGTTTATTGCTGTTTTTGGCATTCATACAAAGTTGGAAAAGAGTTGGTGAAAATGAAAGCGGGAAGTAAACCGGCAGAAGAAAAACCAATCGAAGGAAAAGATTTAGATGCAAAACGGTCCGCATCAATAAGTGTCTGGTTTATTGTAATTCCGCTTTACCTGATATTCTGCGCGGTAGTGAAGATGTCTTATAATATACATCTTCATTTGTTTGATGTGCTTGATGATTTTTACAAATCATTTAATAACGGTTTGTTTGGTAAGATGGTTGCACCCGCGCTTATGCTTGGTCTCCCCGCAATTGCTATAATTGTTAATATGATTTCTATTCTTGAAATGTATTATGACCGAAGCTCAAGAGAATTAAAAATCAGACTAAAAAATAAACCGCTGAACTTTCTCATATTACTTCTCGGCATTTTAGTTCTCGGGTTATTTGTTGTTTATTGGTTTACCAAGGTTTAAGAGAAAAAGGAAAGTAGAATGAAATTGCAGTGGTTCAACCGTTACGGAATTATTTTTCTTCCCCAAAGTTTTATCGGTTGGCTGATTTTTTTATTGTCTCTCGTTTATTCAGTTTACCTTTTTATAGAGATAGACAGCTGCTCGCACTCTGTAAGTGACACATTAATAAATTGGGTTTTTAATTGTCTCTTAATAGCCCTTGTCTATACACTCATTGCCTTTTTTACATCGAAAGAACAAGATTAAAAATTTCTCTGCAAATGAGGATTAAAACAATTTCCTCCAAGATTTTTCTTTCGTTTTGGCGATTAAGAGTCTACGGCAATACCGCTCTTATTCGTCCGCACTAAACGTGAGTATAAAGACAAACCGGGATCAAACAAAAAGCGCAACCATAGTTTTGTCCATGATTTATGAGAGAAAAGATTCTCATAAAACTCCGGCGCGGCTTTTTTTATCTTAGGCAAATTATTCCACGGAACGGAAGGAAAGTCGTGATGTTCATTATGGAATCCGACATTCAAAGCAAAAATATTTAATGGTCCGTAATAACTATATGTTTCTTGGGGCGGATGAGTTAGATAGTGTTCTTGTATCCAGCGCGCACCCAAAGGATGCAGACCGACAGAGAAGAAAAGTGAAGCTAAAAAATAAATTATAGGAAACCAGCCGAAGAAATAAACAAGCAGTATGTCGGCACCAAATACAACAATCCAATTGATGATAGTCCATTTATTCATGAACTCTATTTCCTTTAAGCGCGGAGGACGTAAAGCTTGAAACACCGGAAAAAAGAGTTCCCACAAAATTTTCCCAAGAAAAGTATTTCCAATTAACTTCGCTTCCCATCTGCTGGCAAGATCGGCATCTAGATAATAATTGCCTTGAAATGAATGATGCTTAAGATGATAGCTTCTGAATGAGATTGCCGTTGGAATTGCGTTTGGTATATCGCATAATATACTTGCCGCCATATTAGCCGGTCTGCTTTTGAAGATTAGATTATGAGAGCACTCGTGAATCAAAACAAACAATGTATGGTTTGCAAATGCGCCAATAAACCAAGCCGTAATTAAAATAACCCACCAAGGCTGTTCGCGCAGCAAGATTGCAATCGCAATTTGCACCGCGACAATTCCAAAAATTAAATAGATACTGTATTGGTTGCGTGTAATAAAGTTTCTTACTTCCGGATGGGCTTTTAATATTTTCCGCGTGCGTTCTTTGTGAGGTTCCGGCAGTTCCGAATATTTAAAATCCTTCTCGGGTTTTAACATAAATCTATTCCTTCTATCAATTCTAAAACTGATTTTGAGAGGAATGATTATCATTATATTTTACTCTCATTATTAACGTAACAAGCAGTTATGATTAAGTCAATCTTTTATTCACACGTTTTGTTAATAAGCATAAACCTGTGCGAGATTCGAATCCCGGAAGACTTTTTATAAATTGTTATACTTAATTTTTAGTTGAAGCAGAATTATATTATTAATATTATACTCTAAGAGAATATACTTTTTCGTTCGGCTTCGAGTTATTTGACGAATAGCTTCTAGGTAAAAAATGGGTTCACAACAATTATTACTCATAGCGCTGGGTGTTATAGTGGTCGGGCTTATGGTTTTGACCGGCACATCAATTATGCACGCTTATTTGGAATCTTCAAATAGAGAACAAATTATTGCAAGCATGTATGATCTAGGAGTGATGGCGCAAATATATTATAAAAAACTCGACACAGCCGGCGGCGGAGGCGGAGATTATCGAGGATGGAATATCCCAACACAATTAAGGAATACTCCGGCAGGAACATTCACCGCGACTGTTAACGCCTCAAGAGTAAATCTACGTTGTAATGGAAAGTATACTGGGAAAAACGGAACTTCGGTGGTTCGTGTTACAGCGCGTGTTGATAAAAATGGAATCAGAATAACGGTTGTAAATTGAATAAGGTTTGAATTTGAAAACCGGAAATACAAATTACGTAGACTATTTAATTGAAACATCCAAAAGCGGAAGCAAAAGGGCTTTCTTTGATCTTTGCGAAATTAATCTAAAAAATATATTTACAATTTGTTACAGACTTCTTGTTGATATTGATGCGACCAAGAAAATTACTCTTAACACTTATTGGGGAGCTTGGGACAATTTTGGTGATTATGACTCAAACGTTCCGTTTGCAATATGGATAAAAAATTTAGCAATCAAACTTTCAATTAATGAATTGCGTCGTAAATCATTTCAAACTCCCACAGTAAAGGAAAAGTCCGATTACAAATCCGAGTCAGAATATCTTGAAAAATTAATTATGGCGCTTCAGACAGATGAAAAAATAATTTTTGTACTGCATGATCTTGAAGGCTACTCTTATAAGGAGATTGGCGACTTTTTTGAAGAATTAGAAATTGATGAAATAAAAACCAAGCTTATTAATACACGAGAATATTTGATGAGTAAAATAAGCGTATGAACTGCGAAGAAGTAAAAATTAGTCTTCATGATTTTGTTGATGAAACCCTCGACGGTTTTATGAAGCGTGAGGTGGAAACTCATCTTCGCACGTGCGATAACTGTTTTAATGAGTATAAAAAGATTCGGAATTTTTTTGATATACTAAAAAATCTTCCTTACACAATTGAACCGCCAAAAGGAATTGTTGAATCATTCTCTGCGGAATTATTAAACAGAAGTCTAAAAGAAGAAATGCCGGAGTCGCCCATACCTCCGGTAACGAATTTAAAAAAACTTAAAAAAGAACAGGCAAAGCAGGAAAAAAAACTTAGAAAATCTCGCGGTGCAAATCGCAAAAGCATGATCTCGCGAACAATAATGGTCTCGCGGATATCGCCATCACTTCCTTCTGCCGGAATTAATTGGAATAAAATACTATTGACTCTTCTCCCGATTGTACTTTTGGCTGTGGCGTATTTTATTTATGATTTTCAGAAAAATAATTCCCCGTGGAAAGTAATTACGAAGAAAGGAACGGTTGTAATAAACGGCGTAGAAAATTATTCAGAAAAAATTCGGCAAGGAGAAAGTTTATTAACGGAAGATAGTTCTAGAGCCGCAGTTCTTGTTCCAAGTGTTGGAAATATTGATATCGAAGAAAACTCGCTTCTGTTTTTAGAGAAAGCAAAAGATGGTAATAATAGAATCCGACTTCAAAAAGGAACGATAAAAGTAGTTAATTTTGTTTATATGCCGGATTTGTCAATTGATATAGGAAATTGTGTTGTTATAGACAGAAGCGGGCAGTTTAGTCTTTCTATGGATGAGAATAATATTGCAAAAATTTTTGTTGAATTCGGATTTGTGGAAATTCAGCATGACAATCAAACTGTTTATTTAAATGAAGCATACAATTGCGAAATTCGAGATGGTTATAAAATCGGTACTCCTTACCGCAGCGACGCATCAGAAAACTTAAAAGAAGAAGTGAGAAACTTTGATAATAACGGCGCGGGAGATAATTCAATTGAAAAAATTATTGAATCTGCTACTCCAAAAGATATGCTCACTTTGCTCGAACTGATTCCCAGAACCTCAAAATTGAAGAGACAAGTTTTGTTTCAGGCGATTGCAAATAATTTTCCTCCGCCGGAAAATGTTACGCGCGCCGGCATTATAAACGGCGATTCTAATATGCTCTATCTTTGGTGGCAGGAAATAGAATGGCAGCTATAAATTATTTGTTATCGTAACTGAATGTAGGTGTTGCCAAATATCTGAAAATACTCCAGCCGTCGTTCTTCTTTTTTCTTAAAATTCTGATTGCCCTCTCTGAATAAATTGGACTCATCTTGTCTTCAATCGGATCCGGCATTAGAAAAGAACCGCTTGTAAAGACGTACGCTAATTCGCCCGAAATATTTACCTCGTCAATTTTAATCTCCCACTTACCACCGGGATATTGCTTCTTATATTGAGTCAAATCATTTTTCAACATATCGAGACCGACCACATCATCGGAATCTGAAACTACTCCTTTGTAATCACTTTCAAAAAAAGTAACAGCTTTGTCTATATCGTTAGAGTTATACGCTTCTACAAAATTTGTTATAGTTTGTTCAACAGCAATTTCTTCTGATGACCGGGAAGCTTTTTTGTCACCTTCGGGTACTTGCTTTGTACACGCTGAAATAAAAACCACAGTAGATAAAATTAATAATGACCGCCACATATTCCACCACAACTTTTGTTGTTAATCTTCACTACAATTATAGTAATTCAGCATCAAATCTGTAAATTTTTCTAAAAATGATTCGCATAAAATTCACACAAGAAAGTTAAAGTAAAATTTCTTTTCACTTCCAGGCAGAAAACGATATGAACAAATATTGATTGGCAATTTGCTTTGCGGGGAAATTATGCTGTACCGGCTAATCCCCATTTTTTCCCATTCAAAAATTTTTGGATTTTATTTTTGGTACATCTTTGCGATTATTATACTGGTCACTGTGATGAATTCTCCTTGAATCGGGGCGAAATAATAAATAAGAAAGGGTTATTAGCCCTTCTCTACTTATTGTGGAGGTTACAGTGATTAAAAAACTTGCACCCCGGCTTTCGCGAGTCGGGGTTTATCTTCTTTATCGAGTTAATTTTTGGTGTTCTGTTTTTGCCTGGGGAGTTATAGTTGTTGTAAGAAAAATCGTAAGATTGCCACAATCCAGGTTATTTGTTCTTTTGTAATGCCTAAAGTTTCCAAAACTTTTTTCATATCTATTAGATCTTCACCATAGAGTTCCGATAACATTCTTTTTGTTTTCGATTTATTTACTTCTAATGAGATAAGTTCGTCATCTGCCATTCCCGTGCTAAGTTCTTCTCTTGTAAATTTATGCGGTGCATTATAATTATTAATAATTGCTTTTTGATAGATTTTCAGATTTAAGGGAATAAAAATATTTACATCGGGCAATTCGAATTGATTTGTTGCATCATCCGGGATTTTCTGTAGAATTTGTTTTCGGTCGCTCTTATTCTCCTGACGTGATGTTTTGCTTGTGTCTCTGACGGTTTGAGAGAAGAGATGCATGGCAGCAATTAAGAAAAAAAATACTATATAACGAAAATTCTTCACAACAGACTCAGAATTAAAATAATTATTACCCCGGCGGTTTTTGCTACTCCTAAAATTTTTCTAATAGTTGAAACCTCTGGATAAGTTTCTTCTTCCGAAGGCGGTAAAACAATTAATTTCTTTAACTCTTTTTTGTTTTTCTTATAATCGGTCAATTCTTTTTCCGAAAGACCGCTTGCTAGTTCCTCATCAGAATAACCGGCAGTATCATCAATAATGACGAATGATTTTTCTTTTAAATTTTTGATCTCGTTTAGATCTTTCAATTTTATAATTAACGATCTTGGAGAAATCTGTGGCGCCATAATAAGTTTTTTCTTTGAGCTGTCCGCTTGCTTATTTAATCCTTCTTTCTTGAAAAAGGTAGTATCTTCCTGAGAGAATAAAATAAGCGGGAAAAGGAAGAGGAACAAAAAAAATTTTTGTAACCTCATAGAACCACGTGCTTAATGGTTCTTATAAAAAAGAAACCTCTGCATAGTTCCGTTTAAAATAAAAAACCCCGACAAACTGCCGGGGTCTTTTGGAAAAAGAAAAAGATTATCTTCCAACTTGATCCAAATGTTCCTTCTTGGCGGCCAATTGTTCTTTTGTTTCAACATGTGACGGATCTGGAATAATTGCCTCTGTTGGGCAAGCAGGAATACATTGTGGTTCATCATAAAATCCTACACACTCTGTGCATTTGTCTGGAACTATGTATGTGTGTTCTTCTGAAAGCGCTGCGTATTCTTGTCCACCAATATTATAAGAAAGACCTGGTGAGTAAATAGCTGTGTTCGGACATTCAGCTTCACATGCATTGCAAGAGATGCATTCGTCTGTGATCATTATTGACATAAAAAATCCTCCGGATGTAATATAGTTTTAAAAATGCTTCGTAAAAATAATCAATTGTTATGAAATGGAAGCTATGTTAAAATTATTTTTTACAGATTTTCGGCTGAAGACCATCTGTCCGATTAGCGCGCAACTCATAATTTCCGCACTTCATCTTACTTTTTTTCGGCAGAGCAAAAAAATTATTTATCTGATCACTTTAAAAATAAAGAAGGGTCTTAAACCCTTCCTTATTCATTTCTAATAAATAATTGATTTTACTTTTTGGCGTCAAGTTCCTTTAACAACTCGTCGCATGCTGCTTTTAATTGTTCGTCAACGCCTTTGGCAATCCAGTCAATTGAATTATTAACTATAATGTCTGGAACTGCGGGACCCAGTTCTTCATTCTTATCAGTTGCTTTTACAAACCATCCTCTTCCGGGTAATCTTACAAAGGATCCATCCAACAAAGCTTTACCTCCGGTTGAAATTACAGATCCGTTTGTTGGAACGCCGACCAATTTTCCAATTCCTAATGTTTTATATGCATGAGAAAAAATTTCTGCATTAGAATAACTTCCTTCATTGCAAAGTGCAATTGATGGTTTAAGCCATGCAGCATAAATCAATCGTTCACCAACAGGGTAATAACCTCGGAATTTTTTCTTATCGCGTTCAAGGTTATCGCTTGCGCCGCGCGGAATTGTGTATGCATGCTGCTTGTAGTTTAATATAGTCATCAGATAGTCTGTTGTTGATCCGCCGCCGTTATAGCGTACATCAACGAGCAATCCTTCTTTTCCGTAACCTGCGGCAGTTAGTTCGCGTTCAAAAAATTCAAAGCTGGGCATGCTCATGCCTTGAATGTGAATATAACCCAATCTGCCGTTAGAATATTTCTCGGTTAATTTTTGTCTTTCTTTTACCCACTCTTGATATAACAGCTGTTGTTCGTTAGCTACCGGGCGGATAGTAACTTCTTTTTGTTTTCCATCTTTACTTTTTACTTCTAACAGTGTCTTTTCATCGGCTTTTGTATTCAGCAATGAATAAAAGTTAATATCACTTTTGTATTCATTTCCATCAACACCGGTAATTACATCGCCGGCAAAAAGTTTGCTTGATGATTTATCGGCAGGCGAGTTCGGAATTACGCGAAGGACTTTCATCCCTTCTTTTTCCGGCATTAACTCTACGCCAAGAAGTCCGGTTGCATCTCTTTGAGTTTCTGCTCTATCCGGTGCGGTAAATCCAACGTGACTCGAATTTACTTCACCGAGCATATTGTTGAACATATCTCTGAAATCATTGTTAGTTGAAGCAGTAACACAAAGTTCTTTATACTTATCATGTAAAGCATTCCAGTCTTTACCGTGAAACTGCGGATCGTAAAAACCATCTCTAAATGCGCGCCATCCTTCTTCAAAAACTTCTGCTCGTTCGGCAGGATAATCTATTTTCATCTTTGCAGAATATGGAAGCATTTCGGTTTTGTCAGATTTCAAATCTTGTCTGCTCAGAGATCCTTCTCTTTTTGTATAGTAAAGATATTTTCCTTCACGGTCTATCAATACGTTGGAAGGGTTAGATCCGCCTTTGGTAAGTTCTTTTAAATCTTTTCCGTCCCATTTAATACTGTAAAGATCGCGTCCTTTTGCGCTACTGCTTTCACCTGTGTAATAAAATGTTTCGCCGTCTTTAGAAATTGCTAAATCTCTTTCATCACCGGTAAAATTTGTTACTTGAACAATTCTTTCGTGAATGTTTTCGAAATCAATTTGAATTGGTTTTACTTTTGGTTCTTCTTTTTTAGCTGTAGCGTCTTTTGGTTTTCCTTCCTTCGTTGGTGCGGGTTTATCTACGGAAGGAGCTTCTTTTTCATCCCAATCCGATTTAGTTTTTTCCCAATCATCTTTTTTAAGCCATACGAACCAAACATCATTGGTATGCGACAGACCGCCTGTTACAGCTCCGGTTGCCATGCGTGAAGACAAGAAACCAAGCTTTGATCCGTCGGCGCTCCAGAAAGGACTTGAATCATCTCTTGGGTGCATGCTTACATTAACAGGCTTTGCAGAGTTATCCGCGGCTTGAATAAAAACTTCTTCGTTGAAATATAGATCCGTCAATGAGTATGAAAGCCATCTGTTATCTGGACTCCAGACAATTCCTCGTGGTGCGGCCCAGCCGTTTAACAAAATTTTCTCATTGCTTAATGTTCCATCTGCAGAAATATCGGAAACAACTAGTTCTCCGTTACCTCTAACGTATGCAATTTTTTTCCCATCGTTAGAAATAGTCGGTTGAGATTCATCGCCGTCGGTTTTTGTTAACCGTACAATTTGATGCTTTAGAGATTTGAAAATGTTTGATTGTGTCTTATCTGAGGATTTAACAAGATACATTTCGAAGTTGTTGCTTTCTCGGTCCGATGTAAAGACCAGAGTGGTATCGTTTAGCCAGCAAGGTTCTTGATCTCGGAATGGTGAATCGGAAAGATTTACACTTCTATTTTTATCTTTATCTGCTTCTTTAACAAAAACCTCACCGCGTATTACAAACGCAATTAATTTTCCGTTTGGAGAGATCGAATATTCTCTCATATTATTTGTGAAAGTTTTATTTTCAATCGGATCAAAACGATCATCGGCTCCAATCTCAACATTAACTTTTTCTGCCGGACCGCCGGAGACATTCATCAAGTAAATATTTTTATCTTTTTCGAAAACGATTTTTTTGCCGTCGGCAGACATACTGAAAAATCTAATTGAATTATCATTATAGTTGGTAAGTTTTTCCGGATCACCGATTGATTTGCCGCCATCATCAATTTTTATTTTATATAAATTATATTCTCCGGTAATGGAGCTCATAAAATAAATTGTACGGGAATCACTCCATTGAGGATTAACGTTGTTCGTTTCGAATCCTTTTAGCTGTGAGTATGTTTTATTCTTTGTATCGTATATCCAGATAGTTCTAACTGACGAACCGCGGTAATCTTTTCTGAAAATAGGATTGATATCGCCCCGTACGAATGCAATAAATCTTCCATCCGGAGATTGGATTGGCTCGAAGCCGACAGCATCTAATACGCGCCATTCGGTTCCGCCTTTTGAAGAAACAGAGTAAACTTCCTGAGGTCTTTCAATTTGATTAAACTCTCTTGAAGTGGAAAATAAAATATTTCCATCGTTCGACCAGCTTGAGATCAAATCATTCGCGGAATGGTAAGTCAATCTTTTTGGTGTTCCGCCTTCAGTTGGAATTACAAAGAGATCGTTATTGCCGTACCGAACTCCGGAAAAAGCAATCTGTTTCCCATCGGGAGAAAATTTTGGATAAGCTTCATATGCTTCGTGAATTGTTAAACGCGTGGCTTTTCCTCCGGTAGATGGAACGGTCCAAATATCACCTTGAAAAGAGAAGGCGATTTTTGTGCCGTCGTTATTAAGTGCCGGATAGCGGAGAAGGAGAGAATTGTTTTGTGAATGAACGAATGCAAAGGAAAGAAGGAAAAAAGAAAAGAAGAAAATAATTCGTTTCATAATACCTCTGGTTTGTGATTTGAACAAAAATAAAATTTATTTGAGACATCAACAAAGAGAATGGATTAAGATAAGCACTAATGAAAAGAATAAATTATTCTATTTAGTTAAGAAATGTTAAAACGGAATTTTATCTGTAAAAATATCGCCGGGTACAAATACTTATTTCCGAAAACCGAGAGCCAATTATAAAAATGTGTTTTACATCCTTGCCGAAACTGAAATAAATATCTAAGTTCTATTAAGTATATCTGTTTTTATCAATCAAAGGGATAAAAAATGAATTTTCGAAAAAAGATATTTCTACTATTCCATCTGTCATTTATTATGATTCTTCTTGCGCTGATTCAATCGTGCGGCATTAAAGAGCCAACGGCGCCGAATTGGGATGTTTCATTAAACATACCAATCGCTAATAAAAGTTATACGATGTTAGACATTATTGAAGACAAATCAAGTCAAATACAACATTACTCCAGTGGCACAAACCAAAATCTGCTCTATTATTCCAATGTGCAGCAGATGGATGAAATAACTCTTGGCGATAAACTTAAACCGAATCCCTCTTCCAATCCTTTGCCGGGAACAATCAGTATCAGTTCGGATTCCATTCAAACAGATATTGATTTATCTTGGATCAATCCCCCGGTTAGTCCCGGAACACAAATTATTTTACCGGCGGTTCCGGAAACAAATATGTCCGGAAATTTTAGTCTGGCAGATGAATTTCAAACCATAAAAATCGCTTCCGGGTTTATTGATTTAACTATTACAAATTATTTTCCCTTACCGGTAAAGATGACCCTTAGAAATATTGTATTGAAAAATGCCGGAACCGGAGAAGTTATTGCTCAATTATTAGGACCTATAGATGTTCCCCCGATGCAATCGGTAACGCGAACATCAATTCCGATAGTTCAAGGGATAAAAGTAAAAAACCAATTAACTCTTGAATCTAAAATTTCATCCACGGGAAGCAACGGACAGCAAATTACATTACCGGCAAAATCTTTAACAATCAAAGCCAAGTTTTATAATCTAAGTGTTTCGGAATATACCGGGCAGTTAAAGCCAACAGTCTTTGAAGCAACAAGAAGCGCTGTCGCTCTTGATGTGAAAGATATTCAGCAAAAATTAAAGTTCCAGCAAATCAATTTGAAAAATCCAAAAATAGAACTGCATTTGAGATTAACGGCTAACGTTGAATTTAGCATTAACGGTTCAGTTGAAGCCCGCAATTCGATTGGACAGAGAAGCGTTATGACTTTGAGCCCGAGAACTTTGGATAAAACTCTTATTACACAAGTTGATTCGGTTATTACATTCAATGCTGATAGTGTAAGTAATTTCTTTAGAAATTTTTCTCAGTTTCCGGATTCCATTGTTGTTTATGTCGGGGGAATTGCTAATCCAAATAATAAAACAATTAGTGTAACAGGCAGCGATCAGCTAATTGTAAGCAGCAAAATGGAATTCCCCTTTGAGTTCGGTTTAAGCGGTGGCGAATTTACCGATTCAGTTAAAGTAGATTTTAAAAATTCTGACCGTGATAAAATAAAAGATGTAAATTCCCTCGGCGCTTCTGTAACAATTACAAATGGAATTCCCGCGTCTCTAAGTTTTACCGCAAAATTATACGATCAAAACGACAACTTCTTAACATATTTTCCGCCGAAGTACCAGGATCAAGATACGGTTGTTAGTGTGAACGGTGCGGGTGTTGATGCAAACGGAAATGTTATATCAAACACAACCCAAAGTGTAACTGTGAAGACTCTAAAAAGCGAGATTGACAAAATCTCTAATGCTTATTATATGCGTGTTAGAATAAAATTAAATACATCTGGTACAGGTAATCAATCGGTAAGATTCAAAACGGATAATATTATAAAGTTCCTCGCTTCCGGCTCAACTAATTATCACATCAATCCAAAGGGGAACTGAAAATGAAAGCATATAAAATATTTTTCGTTTTGATTTTCATCCTTTCGGTAAAGATATTCTCACAAGCGGGTGGTTCCACAGGAATCTCCGACGCGAAATCTGCCGCAATGGGAAAGACGGGCGCAACATCATCATTCGGTTTGCGCGCGCTCGGCAATAATCCGGCAAACTTATTCAGCGATTCTTCAAAGCATGTGGAATTTGTTATTCCTTTTCCTCTCCCAAATTTATCTGGAAGCGTCGGAACAAATTTTATGACAATTGACGAATACAATTATTTCTTCGGCACTAAAACAAAAGACGTAGACGGAAATACAATCGGAAGATATTTAACTGATGCGGATAAGAGCAGAATGAAAAATTTATTTGCCGACGGAGGCGCAATTACGACTGATCTTCAAATACAATATTTTGCAATCTCGATTAAACCAAGCAATGATTTTGGAACATTTGCCTTTTCAATGGGAGATGTTTTTTCTTCGAACGTAACATTTCCTCAAGGAATAGTCAGCATCGCTTTGGATGGTAATCCGGTTAACCAGCTATATAATTTTAACGATACCAAATTAAAAGCATGGTGGCTGCGTAAATACTCTCTCTCTTATGCGCGCAGCTTAAATATCCTACCGATATTTCAAAAAATTTCTGTTGGAGTTTTGTTCAATATTATTCAAGGATTTGCTTACGTTGGAACCGATCATGTAAACACGCAATTAACAACCGGCGAAGGAAATATTATAACGGGTAAAGGAGATTTTTTAGCATATGCCGCATTCTCGCCGGACTTCAATGTGAAATATGATTTCGATAAAAGCACAACAGCGAAGAAGGATTTTAAGTTTACTCCTTTTCCAACTCCCACAGGTAACGGCATCGGTTTAGATTTTGGAATTAATGCCAAGCTGAATGATGTATGGTCGTTCGGTTTTGCAATTACAGATATCGGAAGCGTAACGTGGAATAAAAACGCCGCTCAATATTCTTCCAACTCGGCTATCTATTTGGATGATCTTTCCAACCAAAGCCAGCGCGACTCTTTGGTGAAAGCGCTTGTGGGAAAAGATAATGGAAAATATATAAACGAATTTTCAACGCAGCTTGCCACTGCTCTGCGTCTAGGTGCTTCTATGCAGATTAAAAATTTATTGTTGGCTTTTGATTACAATCAAGGATTTAACGATCAGCCGCGCAATTCTAAGAATCCTAGATTTTCTGTGGGCGCCGACTGGACGTTTGGATTTTTTGATTTGAGAACGGGTCTTTCATTCGGCGGATTTGATAAATTCAATTGGGGATTGGGTTGCGGTTTTGATTTCGGATTTCTCGAAATGAATTTCGGTACACCGGATTTTGAATCTGTAGTCGTTCCAAATTCCGCAAAGAGAGTTACCGTTGCAATTGATAGTAGGTGGAAATTTTAATCCGTTATTAGTTGTTAGTTATTGGTTATCGGTGGTTAGTAATTAGTTGAAAGGATAATAAGATTTATCTACATTAATACTAGATTATTAATGAGTAAGGGGGTTGTTTATGAATAAATTTGGTGGTGATTGGACTAAGAAAAAGATTGAAATCTTAGTTGAATATGCAAAAGCTTATCTAAAAATAATGGCTAAGTATCCGCATTTTCACTTACTTTACTTCGATGGCTTTGCGGGTTCTGGAATTATTGTAAAAGATAAAAATATTGACATCCAATTAACAATTGGTGCCGCTAGGAGGATAGTTGAATTAGATAATCCTAAGCAATTTGATACATATTATTTTGTCGAAAAAGTTAAGAAAAATGCTGATCTACTTGAAAAATTTACGAAATATGAATTTCCACAAAAAAATATTTTAATTGTATCTGAAGATTGCAATTTGAAATTAGTGGATATGGCTAAATATTTAAAATCTCCCAAAGGAAAGGACACTAAAGTTCTGGCCTATATAGATCCTTGTGGAATGCAGTTGGAATGGTCCTCTTTACAATCGCTAAAATCTTTGAATGTAGATATGTGGGTTTTAGTTCCTACTGGATTAGGGGTAAATAGATTGTTAAATAAAAATGGAAATATATCTACTGGATGGTTAAAACGATTAGTAAAATTTTTAGGAATGTCCGAAGTTGAGATTAAGAGATATTTTTATTTCACAGAAAGTATTGAAACATTGTTTGGCAAAGAAATCCACGAATCGAAAGTAAAAAATGCAATTGAGAAATCCGCGATACTTTATCGAGATAGGCTAAACGAAATCTTTTCTTTTGTTACGTTACCTTTCGTATTAAGAAATACAAAAGGAACGATAATGTATCACCTATTTCTAGCTTCAAATAATAAAACGGCCACAAAAATCGGTAATGATATCATAAAAAAATTTAATCGAATTAATTAATATGGCACTCAAATCATCAATAGAATGGACGGAATCAACATGGAATCCGGTTACCGGATGCAATAAAATAAGTCCGGGCTGCAAATTTTGTTATGCTGAAAGAATGGCTAAGCGGCTCAAAGCTATGGGTTCAGAAAATTACAAAAATGGTTTTAAGCTAACACTTCAAGAACACGCTCTCGAACTTCCGCTTACATGGAAAAAGTCGCAAACGATTTTTGTTAATTCAATGAGCGATCTTTTTCACAAAGATGTCCCAATAAGTTTCTTGCTGAAAACATTTGAGGTCATGAATAAAGCAAATTGGCACCGCTTCCAGGTTCTAACAAAGCGTTCCGATATCTTATTGAAGCTTGATCCGGTAATTCCGTGGAGTGAAAATATTTGGATGGGAGTTAGTGTTGAAAATCAAGATTACACTTATAGAATCGATCATCTACGCGCAACAAATGCTCAGACCAAATTTTTATCCATCGAACCATTAATTGGCCCTATTAATAACCTCGACCTTACTAACATTAATTGGGTAATTGTTGGCGGAGAATCTGGACCAGGTGCGCGGCCAATGGAAGAAAACTGGGTATTAAGAATTAGAGATATTTGTAAAGAATCCAAAGTGCCATTCTTCTTTAAACAATGGGGTGGAGTAAATAAGAAAAAAAATGGAAGACTCCTTAAAGGTAAAACTTGGAGTCAAATGCCGAAATTGAAAAAAGCAGCATAAACTTTTCTAATCACTAATCACCAACAACCAATCACTCATTAACTTGCTTCTCAAGTTCGAGTAACCGTTGCTTACGCCAGAGTCCGCCGCCGTAGCCGCCGAGATTCCCATTCTTATTAACAACGCGGTGACACGGAATAACAATTGCAATTCTGTTTAACCCGTTTGCATGTCCAACTGCTCGTTGAGCTTTCGGAGTTCCGACTTTTATTGCAATATCTTCGTAAGAGACAGTTTTACCGGATGGAATTTTTAATAATTCATTCCATACTTTCTGCTGGAATTGACTTCCCGGAAATATGATTGGCACGGTAAATTGTTTAAGAGTTCCTTCAAAATATTTTTTCAATTCTTTGCGGAGAAGGTTAATGTGCTTATTCTCTCCGGGAACGATCGGCGACTTGAATAATTTTCTCAATGTGGTAAATTGAGCATCAAGCATTCTTCTGTCTGAAAACTCTAAAAGACAAATTCCTTTATCGGTTGCGGCTGTTACTAATGGACCCATTGGACTTTCGATCCAGGCAGTTAGAATGCAATCGCTGGTTTTACTCTTTCCGGGTGGTTTGCCGAAAGTTTTTACAAACGCATCACGGAATCCGCTGTGAGATTCGTATCCGTGTCCGAGTGCTACGTTATCAAGATCTTTTCCATTTTTAATTTGCTCAAAAGAAATTCCTAAACGTCTTCCGCGGCAATAAGCTTGAAAAGTCATTCCGTAGTTTTTCAAAAAATATCTTCGCGCACGTGCCGGATCAATTTCAATTGAGCGGAGAAACTGATCATTATAACGTGCGGTAGGATCGGTCTCAATTATATTAAGAAGTTTTGAAACCCAATCCGGCGGTGTTCCATGTGCTTCAAGTGGGCGGCATCTTTTACACGGGCGATAACCTGCAAATACTGCTTCACGCGCTGAAGGAAAGTATTCAACATTTTTTGGTAATGGTTTTCTTGCCGAACATGAAGGACGGCAGAATATTCCGGTACTTTTGACGGCGAGATAAAAAATTCCGTCGTAAGTTCCGTCGCTTTTTTTATATGCCTTTTCCATCTCTGTTATAGAAGGAAGAGTTTGTTGATTAATAGAAGTGTTCATAAATATTCCGATCCAAATTTTGTTGTGCTATTATAATAGCATTCAGCAAATTCGTCCACCGAAAATTGGACAGTGATATTTATTAGGAGTACCTGAGTGACTGAGTTCCTAAGTGCCTTAGTGGGTTAATATTTCTTATACAACAGATCCTTCGATGCGCTCATGATGACCTTACGGGTCATTTCACATACTTTGAAATAAATTCTTCCACTTCCGGCAAGCCGCCCTGGTAAATTAAATAGCCGTTACTCGGTTCGCGTTCTGTAATTTCTCCGGCAATTGACTTCAGCATTATCTCTTTAACTTTTTGCTGATCTGTCGTTTGTCCCAATGCCCAGCACAATTTCATATATGCAACTTCAGGCAGCATATTCTCTCCGGGAATTACACCGAGTTCCATCATATCGCGTCCGGTATCGTAAACATACATTTGTACATAACCCCAAAGTGTTTGCACGGTCATGTAAATAGAAATTCCTTTTTCATGTGCGCGTTTGAGTGCATGATAAAGTGGTTTGTTTACATGTCCCAATCCTGTGCCGGCAATTACAATTCCTTTGTAGTCATTATCAATAAGAGATTCAATTATGTCCGGCTTCATATTCGGATAATAATAAACAATGCTTACTTTCTCTTCGAATGCAGTATTGATTTTTACATTCCGGTCATTGCGCCGGCGTTTGTAATCTTGCCGAAGCGGAGTGATTGCATCGCGGCTTACTTTTGCAATTGGAATATCGCCGATAGTTCTGAATGTTGAGCGGTAACTCGAATGCATTTTTCGTACGCGCGTTCCTCTGTGAAGCAATCCGTAATAATCTGAAGTCGGGCCGAACATACAAACCATAACTTCGGCAATATCACTTTCTGCAGCAGTCTTAACGCTGTGCATTAAATTCAGCGCGGCATCCGATGAAGGACGGTCGCTCGATCTTTGCGAACCAACCATTACAATCGGAACCGGAGAATTCTGAACCATAAAAGATAGAACGGCTGCGGTGTGGTGCATTGTATCTGTTCCGTGACCAATTACAATTCCGTCAACACCTTTTTCAATTTCTCTTCCGATTGCTTCAGCAGTTCCTTTCCACTGCTCGGGTCCCATATTTTCGCTGAAGACACCGTAAAGTTTTTCCGTTTCAAGATTGCAATAATCCGCAAGTTCAGGAACAGAGCCGTAAAGTTCTCCCGGAGAGAAAGCAGGAATAACCGCGCCCGTCCTGTAATCCAGGCGGCTTGCAATTGTTCCGCCGGTACCGAGTAATTTTACTTTTGGTTTATTCGGTTCGTAAGGAAATTCTTTTTCTGGAATTTTATAATGCGCTTCTTTTCTTCCTCTAATTTTAATATCGGTTACAAGATCGGCAGCAACGCCAATGTTATAACCGATCGGCATTTTGATTACAATATGAAATTGGTCTGCAGTTTCTGAACGGGGAAGTATAATGCCTTTATAATTTCCTTTTGTCGTTGTGATTTCAACATCGCTCCAGACAAGCGCATCAAAATTTTTTAGAACCGAAAGAGCTCTGCCGCGGTAACCTTTGTAATTATCATCTGCCATATAATTTCTCTTTTTATTCCGGACAAGCGGAGTGTAATCCGGAACCGATTTAATTTAAATTTCGTGTCATACACGGAGTGACGAATATTAATGAATTTTTTCTGCTAAAATTTTTCCTTCAACACTCATACGAACTTTATTCATTACTGAGCCAAGTAAAACTTCTTTCCTTTTTTCATTATTAAATAATTTCTCTTTTGAAATTTCATTGTTTGTTTCAGATATAATTTTTTCAAGTTCTTTAGCTGTTAACGGTTTCGGCAGTAATTCGGGATAAAATTTTCCTTTCTCAATAGATTTTTCCATTGCCATTAAGATTCCGTCACGTGAAAGCAAGCCATCTTTGTATGATCTTAAAATTTCTCTCATAATCTCTACATCGAGAATTTTAATATTAACATCTTTCTTCTTCAGCCGTTTGGGGAATTGTATCAATACAACCGCAGCCAATGTCGGATCAATCTTCCAATCATTCACAAACGATTTAAACAGTTCCGCAAATTTCGAAATAGAGAGAGGAAGAATAGTGTCTTCCGGAATTTTAAGTTCGCGGTACCATTTTTCTCTCTTCCAAAATTGTTCGGGGAGATTTACTCGAAGTCTTTTCAATCGTTCTTCTGTAATTCTTGTTGGCGGCAAATCAGTATCGGGATACATTCTGTCTGCGCCCGGTAAAATTCTTTCGAAACCATTGGTCCCATCGCGCAATGCCTGCCGGGTTTCTGATGGAACGCCAACAGTCGCTTCTCTTGCGCGAATTATAATTTCTTTTGCCGCCGTCTCGGTATCAGTTTCACTTCCCCAGACAAGAACCATAGTATCATCGTCATTCGCACCGACCGCTCGTTTAATATTTTGCCAATCGGCAGAAGTTAGCGTGTCACCTTTACTATCAGAGTGAATAATGTTTGGGATATTTGTTAAGCAAGCAATCACGCGGACGCGGTCAGAAATTTCTTTTGAGAGATAAGTATCTGTTTGAGTTTGCCAGCGAAGCAGTCCGGCATATTTTCTAAGCACAACACACTTAACAACCATTCCTTGTTCGGTCGCGGTTCTGATTGGCTGGTAGTGAGCTTTTTTAACTATGCGGGTTATGTCGCCAACTTTTGAATCAAATGTTTCTTTAGTAACTCCTCTTTTGTGTAGTTCCTCACGCAACCGTAAAAGATTCCATTGGCGCATTGCTTCGTTGTAAGTGAGGTGAGGAATTCTTCCAATTTTAGGCACGCCTTTAATTTCAATTCGTGTTCCGCCTTCAACACTCACGTTAACGTCTTCTCGGGCGGCACCAATACCGCGCCTGACATTTCCGGTGCTGCGAACAAGATTTGCGCAGATCTCCGCAACTTCCGCAACTTCAAAAGGAGTTCGCATATTCGGTCCGGTAACGGTTTCAATTAACGGCATGCCTAACCGGTCTGTTCTGTAAACCCGTAAATGTCCGGCATCAGAGACTTCGCGGCACGAATCTTCTTCGATAGACATTTGCACGATATCTATTTGCCTATTCTTGTATGGAATTTTTCCATCGAGAGCAAAGATTGCGGTGCGCTGAAATCCCGTTGGAATACTTCCGTCTAAATATTGTTTTCTTGCGATATGCAATTCATCAACAATGGAACAGTCAAACAATATTCCGCACTGTAAAGCAATATCTAATGCGTCATCGTTAATTAGAAAAGGAGGAGTATCATCCATTTCGTAAGTACAAACACTTTCGCGGTTAATGCGGTAAAGAATATCTTTTTTTGTTTTAAATTCCATCAGCGCGGTGCCGTCGTATTCGCCAAGTTCAGAAAGAGTGGGACGCATATGACGTAAAATTTCAGCATCATATCGCTCGCTGTATTTTCCGGCGGGGCATCTGCAGAAAAGTTTTTTCGATGTGAATAATTGTTGATGAATTTCCAATCCGGATTTGAAACCGACGGTTTCATAATCCTTATCAGTCATCTCTTCAAATGGTTTGAATAAAAAATCTTTCATAATAATTTTCGCGGCGACATAAAGTCTGGTTGGTGAGAAGGAAAGAAGTAAAAATTATTTTGCATAAGCATTAATATAGAATGATTGCCGCCGAAAACTTAGCGACATCATCCTAAAGAAGCAAACAATGGAATTGAGATTTGAAATTATAAAAGATTGCTGGCTAACTCAGCTAGTTCCGATCTTTCGCCTTTTTCCAAATTTACATGAGCATAAAGTTTTTGACCCATAAAATGATCAATCAAATACGAAAGACCGTTTGATTGTGAATCAAGATATGGATGGTCAATCTGATAGATATCTCCGGTTAATACAATCTTAGCACCTTCTCCGGCGCGCGTGATTATTGTTTTAATTTCATGAGGTGTTAGGTTTTGTGCTTCATCAACAATAAAATAAATTCTCTGTAAACTTCTTCCGCGGATGTAGCTTAAAGGTTCAATTACAAGTTTTTCCTCTTTGATCATTGTGTTAATGATCTGATGATTTTTATCGGTTTCGGGAAATTGATCTTGAATTACTTTTAAATTATCCCACAACGGCTGCATATACGGCGCAAGTTTACTTTCCACATCGCCCGGAAGAAATCCCAAATCTTTATTGCTTAGCGGAACAACCGGACGTGCGATGTAAATCTGTCTGTAATTTTTTCTAACTTGAAGAGCACAAGCGAGCGCTAATAATGTTTTGCCTGTGCCGGCTTTGCCGGTCATAGAAACAAGAGGAATATCGGGATTACAAAGAGCATCAACCGCAAATGTTTGCTCTGCGTTGCGTGGTTTAATTCCGTAAACAAATTGTTTGTCAACACGCTTAAACTTATCCATCTCGTTATTAAGAGAAGCAAGAACAGAGCGCGCCGAGTTGCGCATAATAAAATATTTATTCGGAACAGCTTCAATCTTATTTTTCTTTATAATCTGTTTTGAAATTACTTCATAAGGCGGTTGATAAAGTTTCTGTAAAATATCGTCATCAAAATCTTCAAGAATAGTTTTGCCGCTGTATAGTTCTTCAACATTTGTAACGCGGTCGGTTGAATAATCTTCCGCCGGAATGCCGAGCGCTTTTGCTTTCATTCGGAGGTTTACATCTTTGCTTACAAGAATGGTTTTGCTTTTGCCCTTATTCTCTTTTGATACTTCGACCGCGGCGCTTAGAACCCTGTGATCAACATTATCTTCTCTGAACACATCGTGAATCTCTGCCGTGAGTCCTTTGGTTATAACGATTCTGACTTTCCCTTTTCCTCTTCCAAGAGAAACACCTCCGTTAAAAACTTCATTGCCGGCAATTGAATCTAAAGTTCTGGCAAACTCGCGGGCATTAAGATTAATCACTTGATTCCCGCGTTTGAAGTGATCAAGTTCTTCAATTACGGATAGAGGAATGATAATATTGTTTTCTTGAAAGTGATTAATACAAGTAGGATCATGAAGGATTACGTTTGTGTCGAGGACAAATGTCTTCGGATAAATTTTTCCCATAAAGAACAATATTTTATTGTGAAATGATTTCTTAGTAATTTCAATGGAAACATAATAAAATTTTTTTGCTTTGTCGAAATGTAAATCACATTTAGCGAAAAATTAATAATGAATATGGAGTCCTCATGGCAATTCAAACAATTAATCCCGCGTCGGGAAAAATTGAAAAAACATTTCCGGAGTTGACAATTATTGAAGTAAAGGAATCAATTGAAAAAGCACACAACGCATTCCTGAAATGGCGGGAAACAGACTTTTCGACACGATCAAAATTAATGAAGAACGCCGCAGAGATTCTTAAAGCCCGGAAAGAGCATTATGGAAAAATTCTTACTCTTGAAATGGGAAAGCCAATAACTCAAGCAATTGCAGAAGTTGAGAAGTGCGCTTGGGTTTGCGATTACTATGCGGACAATGCAGAAAAAATTTTGAGCGAAGAAATAGTTCAAACAGATGCTTCTGAAAGTTTTGTCCGTTTCGATCCGATAGGAGTGGTGCTTGCTGTTATGCCGTGGAATTTTCCGTTCTGGCAGGTGTTCCGTTTTGCTGCGCCGGCACTGATGGCGGGTAATGTCGGAATTTTAAAACATGCTTCTAATGTTCCCATGAGTGCGCTTGCTATCGAAGAGATATTTACTAAAGCCGGATTTTCTCAAAACGCATTTAAAACTTTACTTGTCGGTTCGTCTTTGGTAAAAAATATTATTGATCACCCAAAGGTTAAAGCCGTTACTTTAACAGGCAGTGAACCGGCGGGAAAACAAGTTGCACAAGCATGCGGCGCAAAATTAAAAAAATCATTAATGGAATTAGGCGGCAGCGACCCGTTCATTGTTCTTGAAGATGCGAACATTGATGAAGCAGTAAAAACCGCGGTAACAGCAAGAATAATCAACAACGGGCAAAGCTGTATTGCAGCAAAAAGATTTATCGTCGTTGAAAAAATTTACGATCAGTTTGAAAAGAAATTTGTTGATACGATGACAAAAGTAAAAATCGGCGATCCGATGAAGAAAGAAACCGAACTTGGTCCAATAGCGCGTGAAGATTTATTAAACGAACTCGATGAACAAGTGAAACGGTCGGTTGCAAAAGGAGCTTTGGTTTTGTGCGGAGGAAATAGAATTCAAAGGGAAGGATACTTTTATGAACCAACAATTCTTTCTAATGTATTACCGGGTTCACCGGCTTATGATGATGAATTATTTGGTCCGGTTGCTTCATTGATAAAAGCTAAAGACGAAGAAGATGCAATTCGTATTGCTAATGATTCGCAATTCGGACTCGGCGCTTCATTGTGGACTTCAAACAAGGAAAAAGCAAAAGAGATTGCCGGTAAAATTGAAAGCGGCTCGGTATTTATCAACGGAATGGTTAAGTCAGATCCTCGTCTTCCGTTCGGCGGAATAAAAAACTCCGGCTATGGAAGAGAACTTTCGCATTATGGAATTAAGGAGTTTGTAAATATTAAAACGGTTTGGATAAAATAGTAATCGGTTGTCGGTTATCAGAAAAATTAGTTATTTACAACCGATAACTGATAACATATAACAGTCAACTAATTCTTTAAAAAGGAAATAGGATGAAACAACGATGCCAATGGGCAGGGAATGATCCTCTCTATCAAAAATATCATGATGAAGAATGGGGAGTGCCTCTCCACAATGATCAAAAACTTTTTGAGATGCTAATTCTTGAAGGCGCTCAGGCTGGTTTAAGCTGGATAACAATTCTTCGTAAAAGAGAAAATTACCGTAAAGCATTTTCAAATTTCGATGCAAAGAAAATTGCAAAATATGATTCAAAAAAAGTTGAACAGCTTCTACTCAACGAAGGGATAATACGCAACAGGTTAAAGATTGCTTCAACAATTCAAAACGCAAAATGTTTTCTTGAAGTACAAAAAGAATTTGGTTCGTTTGATAAATATATTTGGCAATTCACAGGCGGTAAAACAATTAACAATAGATGGAGAACTATAAAAGAAATTCCCACTGAGACTAAAGAATCTGATGCTATGAGTAAAGATTTGAAAAAGCGGGGATTCAAATTTGTGGGCTCAACAATCTGCTATGCTTTTATGCAGGCTGTTGGGATGGTGAATGATCACACCGTAGATTGTTTCCGATATTAAATCCGATAAACTCTGTGATTCTTTTCACTCCAAAGAGTATAAAACAATATTTTACTTTGCAATCGAATCATTTCTTTCTAATTTGAAATCAGAAATTCATGGCTCACTGGCTATTTCTGCTTACCTGGATAAGCATAAATATAAATTAATTAAAATTCTCCGGGCGACATTCAACCTCTTCATTGCCCTCGACTATAAATTAATTGCTTCTCTAAAAAGAGAAAGGAGTGATCATGAAAAAACTAATTACTGTTTTCTTTATTCTTTCCATCTTCGCTTTAAATATTTCCGCACAAACTCCCCAATGGACCACGTACACTCCTCAAAACACCTCTTCAATGTTACCAGATAATAATGTAGATCATCTTGCAACAGATCCGAATGGAACAATTTGGATTGGTACTTACTTTTCGGGATTGGTTAAATTTGACGGAACCAACTGGACTAATTACAATCCCAACAACTCACCAATGAAGGATAATACAATTACAGACTTGATTGTTTACAATAATACTGTTTGGACCAGTACGTATGTTCATGGACTTTATAAATATGACGGATCAAATTGGGTTAATTATACGGCGGCTAACAGCGGGATTCTAAATGACTATACCTATTGCGTAACTAATGACGGTGGAGGAAATATTTGGGTCGGGATTTTTAATGGCAATGCTTCCAATGCCGGAGTTGTTAGATTTAACGGGGCGGCAACTTGGTCTCCATATTCATTTACAGATACATATAATTATAAAAATGTTGAGTCAATTGCAAAATACAATTCCGGAAATATATGGTGCGGAACGAATATCGGAGCTTATAAATTCGATGGAAGCTCATGGACTTCCTTCACAAAAGAAAATACAGGCGGTGGTTTATGTGGTAATTATGTAAAGACAATTGCGGTTGATCCTTCCGGAAATATTTGGTTCGGATGTGAAGACAAAGATCCTGCTACGGGATATTGGATTGGTGGAGGACTTTCCAAATTTAATGGCTCTACCTGGACAAACTACACTCCTTCGAACAGTAATTTAAAAACGGGGTATGTTAGTGCAGTCGCATTTAGAAATAATGAAGTCTGGGTTGGAACTGGTTTTTGTGGACAGGTAAGTGATAATCTTGGACTCTATAAATTTGATGGAACAAGTTGGACTAACTATTATAATGATAATAATACTTTCCCTGGCACTTGTGTGAATGATCTTGTTGTAGATAATAACCTAAATCTCTGGATCGGTAGTTCCTGGGGATTAACGAAGGTTGATTTCAATCCAACTGCTGTAGAAGAAACAGAAAGTATTCCAACTTCATTTTCGCTCAATCAAAATTATCCTAATCCATTTAATCCGGAAACAGTTATTA
>JAKAKD010000070.1 GCA_021824635.1 Bacteroidota bacterium
TCGTAAACAAACCACGATTTTTTTGCGGGATCGTATTTCATGCGGAATGAATCTGTGCGTGAGACGAGCTTAGTCTTATCATTCGGATTAAATTCCTGAATGCTTACTTGATTTGCCTGTCCTTGAGAAACATCGTAATAATTTATTGTTACTATTCTAGTGCTGCTGTCCTGAAAGAAAATGTTGTTCCCGAAATAAACTATTCCTTTCTTCATCGAATTTTGTTCAATGAATATCTTCTGTTTATTGGCTAACGGAACTATGTAGCCGCCGAAGTAGATAGAAAAAATACTAATCAATAGTGAAGTAATAATAAAGGGTGCCATGAATCTGTATAAACTAACACCGCTTATTTTAATAGCGGTTAATTCATTTGTGTTTGCCATCTTACCCGCAGTGAATAAACTGGCTAGAAGAACCGCTACAGGAGTCATTAATCGAATCATTTCCGGAATAAATACAATGTAATATTGTATGATGAGGCGAGTTGGCACATCCTGATCTAAAAAGTCGCCAAGGTTCTCCATTAAATCAATTACAACGAAGAGCAAAGTGAAAGCGAGCAATCCGAAAAAAATTGATTGAAGAAATTGTTTTACTAGGTAGCGGTCAAGAATTTTCATCATTCTCCGTTTGTGATCTCCATGACTTTGGAATAAGTTTGTTAAAGAAATCAAAACTGATAGTAACTTTTTCTCTCGCGCTTTTAATCATTAGAAAAATTCCGAGTATACCAAGAAAAATATTGGCGCTCCAAATGCCCATCAGAGGTGAAAGCAGTCCGCGGTCGGCTAATTTTTCCCCACCGATTAAAAATGCCCAATAGACTAAAAAGAAAATTAAACTCATTCCCGCCGCCATTCCAAATCCCCCTTTACGCATCATTGTGCCTAAAGGCGCACCAATCAAAACAAAAATTATACATGCAAAGGGTAATGAATATTTTTTGTGTATCTCAACCCAATATCTATCGTATTCCTTGTCGTTGGAATCCATCCTGGCTAAAATGTCCGTCATGGAATTTTCATCTGCTTTTATTTTTTGTTGCGCTTTTACGTAAACAAATTTTCCTTCTGAGTTATTTCCGGCAAGCGGAGAAAGACTACTATTTTTAATCAACAATTTTATTCTTTTGCTATAATCGGCAAAATAGGACGATTGTATTTTTGCAACACTGTCCGCAAGCACTTTGAGCTGAGGCGCTCCTAGTTCGCGGTCACCACGCTGTCCGCCCGGTCCCGATTGTTCAAAAGTAAATTGATCTGCGGGCATAGCAATTTTATGGCGCTTGAACTGAAGTTTCTGATAAGAATTTTTTTGAGTGTTATCAGTCTCATGAATCTCGCCGTTATTCAGATCTAAAATTAATTTTTTTTGATTCTGCGAGAAATAAATTTTACCGGTTGCTGCAGTTACAATATCTACCTTTGGCTGCCTGGAATAATCGTAAATTGTTATCTGCTTCAATTGATTGGTGTTCTGATCTATTTCACGTGCAAGTATTGAATAATTTGGAACTTCTTGAGAAAAAACTCCCGGTACAAGAGAAAGTGTTGGCTTCTTTCTAGAAATATCTTCTAATAAAATTCTCAATGCGTGGTTTGCGTCCGGATAAATATTGTTGTTAAAATGAACAAGAAAAATGGCAATGAATATACTGGCTGCCAGCGGGGGAATCATCATCTTATATAAACTGACCCCGGTTGCTTTTAGTATTGAGATTTCATTGTTCTGAGACATAGTACCGAAAGCCATGAGCGTGGCAATTAAAACCGACATCGGTACTACAAGTACAACCATCCATGCAAGACTATATGTAACCAACTGAATTATTATCCATGCGCTTAACCCTTTGCCAACTAAACGGTCTGCCATCTTTACCATGTATTGAAGCACAAAAACAGAAAGCAAAATGAAAATGGAAAATAAAAACGGAATGAGATGATTTTTCAGTATGTATTTGATAATTATCATAAGTAATTTTTACACGGCTTTGTATTCGAAATTTACCATAAATAGAAAAGAATCCAAAACCTTTACTTAATTGCTTCGAAATGATTATTTGAGCTTCATGTTGTAATTTCATCTTAGAGATAGTACCCAGAAGCAATTTTCTCTCCTAATTTTTTATTCTTCCCATGCCATTTGCCGTCAATGATTTCAACTAAATAATTGGTTATTTACTTGAATACAGAAATTGATAGATGTAAATTTGATTTAGTAATTTATGTTACGCAACATTTACTTGTATTAGCGTTCTTGATCTTCATCATGCTCATGATCTTGCTCTTCTGAGTATTTTAACGGCAGATTATGATTAAGATCAAGAACATGATCATGAATGATAATAGTTTTTGCGTAAGGTGATTTAGTAACTTATATATTATTCATTATCTACTCAGAAATAGAAAGGATCGGAGGATTTTGTGGAAGTTGTCATAAATCATTTGAAAAATAATTTTAACAATTACCTGGAAGAATTAAAAGATTATTTAAGAATTCCAAGTATTAGCACGCTTGAATCGCATAAGGATGAAATGATTCGATGTGCAGGCTTTGCTGTTCAAAAATTAAAAGATGCAGGTATGACCCGTGTTGAAATATTTCCAACGGCAGGCAATCCGCTTGTGTATGCAGAATGGCTCGGTAAAGCCGGTAAACCAACGGTTCTGATATATGGTCATTATGATGTTCAACCTGTTGATCCGCTAGAGTTATGGAAAGATCAACCTTTTGAACCGGTGATTCGTGATGGTAAAATTTGGGCGCGCGGCGCAAACGATAACAAGGGACAGCATTTTGTACATATCAAAAGTGTTGAAGCATTTTTTAAAACACTCGGAGAACTTCCTCTAAATGTAAAATTTATTCTTGAAGGTGAAGAAGAAATTGGCAGCGATAATCTCGTTCTATTCTTAAAAGAAAATCAAGACTTATTGAAATGTGACGCTGTCTTAATTTCCGACACAAGTATGTATGCTAAAGGTGTTCCTACAATTACCTATGGTTTGCGCGGATTGCTTTACGTGGAAGTTGAAGTAACCGGACCAGACCGCGATTTACATTCCGGAAGTTTCGGCGGTGCGGTTGCAAATCCAATTAATGAATTGGCAAAAATAATTTCAAAACTTCATGATAAAAATGGAAAAGTAACGGTTCCTAATTTCTACAAAAATGTTTTGAAGCTGACAAAAAAAGAAAAAGATAATTTCAATCTTCTAAAATTTTCAGATAAACAATATGCAAAAGAGCTTGGCGTAAAAGAGTTACATGGTGAAAAAGGATTTACAACTTTGGAACGATTGTGGACTCGTCCAACTTTGGATTGCAATGGGATAATCGGCGGCTTTACAGAGAAAGGAGCAAAAACTGTTCTTCCTTCTAAAGCATTGGCTAAGATCAGTATGCGTCTTGTTCCAAATCAAGATCCGGTTAAACTTGCAAAGGAATTTACAAAACATATTTATTCACTTTCTCCAAAGAGTATAAAAACAGAAGTGCGGACTCTACATTATGGTTATGGAGTTGTAGTTCCTTTGGAAAGTAAAGCTATTAATGCGGCGGCAAAAGCTGCATCAAAAGCTTTCGGTAAAAAAACAATTTTTACGCGTGAAGGCGGTTCAATTCCTGTTGTTGTTGATTTTGTCAAACAATTAAAAGCCCCGGCTGTGTTAATGGGTTTAGGACTTGATTCAGACGATATTCATTCGCCTAACGAACATTTTCTTTTAGAAAATTTTGAGAAAGGACTCTACGCTTCGGCATATTTTCTTGATGAATTTTCGAAGATGTAATATTGGCTACTAATTTGTCTTTCAAACAAAAAAGGATTGTACAATGAAACTCTATAAATTATTTATAGTGGTTTCTCTTTTCGGATTGATCGCTCTAATATCATGTACATCCAAAAAGGGGGAAGTAGGAGGCGATGCGGCTACTTCAAGCGCCAAAGATGAACAGCTTAGAACGTATAACCTAGAGATTCAGAAAGAACAGGCTAAGAATAGGTTTGAGTGCGATACTATCTCTTTAAAAGAATTTATTCTCAACAATTATGATAAGGGAACTTACCTTGTTCAGTTTGACAGGACTTACACACTAAATGTACCCAAAGAAGCTGTGGTCTACTTTCGAGATGGCGGAAATTTTGTTCTTGCAGTAATTGCTAAGTCAAAACCTAGCGAACGCAACATTGAGACACAAAATGTAGTCGGATATGAATCAAGCTATATCAATTTAGACAGTACAAAACTGGGCACTGCATTTTTCTGGTTAACTTTATTTGAATGCAAAGACAGACAGTTCGAAAAGCTATGGGAGTCGGAAGTTCCAATTCACGGCGGTTTTAATCGAATTTCGATCAAGAATTGGGCTGCAAAAAATATTAAGTATGTAGAACTGAATTATGAAGATGGAATTATCTCCGGTCATAGAAATTATAACTTCTTTATGGTTGATGGCTGGCGAAAACCACCCCATCTTATGGAAACTTATAACGGAATTGCATTAAAGAGAACGCTTGCAAATATTAATAATGATAAATTCCCGGATTATTACGAGTTTCTATTTTCGAAAAGTACTCTTCAAGACTCGCTTTATTCAATACGCATTCTAGATTCAATTCCGTTTTATTGGAGTGTGAAGAGACAGCTTTACATATCGGATAGAAATCCAAGATGGTTTAGAAAATATTAGTTATATAAAAAAGAAAGGATAGAATGTTTCTGGAGAACCAACCTGTGTCATCCATAACCGATTATTTAAATAAAAAATTTCCTGATAACGTAAAAAACGATTCTACGTTCAGAAGTTTTACTTCAGCAAAAGAAGAATTCGATTCGCTGCGCAACGGAATTGGTCTCAGAATCCACTCGGAACCAATGCTGATTCAGTTGAGCGGCAAAGATGTATTGGATTTTTTACACCGGGTTTCTTCAAATGCCGTTAAAGATCTTAAAGTATTTGAAAAGAAAAACACACTCTTCCTAAATGAAAAGGGAAGATTTATTGACCGTACTACACTTATAAGTTTTGAAAATGATTTCCTCCTGATCGGCAATTCGAAAAACAGCAAACAGCTTTACAGCTGGATTGATAAATTCATCATTGCGGAAGATATTAAAATCAAAGACGTTTCCGATAATTTTGTTGTTGTTGATTTTATAGGAAGGCAGTCGGAATCATTTCTAACACTTCTGATTGGGAAAGAAATAAATACACTTGACTTTACCAGCGTGAGAAGATTTGACGTTGACGGTTTTACGCTCTACATTTTCGTAAATCAAGAGGCAAATGGAATTAAGATATACAAAGCATTGGTAGTTGCTGAAAAGAGTGCTGATTTTATAGAACATCTTTTTAGTATTAAAAGCGTTTTCGATCTGAATGTTGTGGGTGATGATGCATTCGACGCATTCAGAATTGAAAATAGAATTCCTGTTTATCCCAACGAAATTAATGACGAAACTAATCCGCATGAAGTGGATCTTATCCATGAAGTTTGTTTTACAAAAGGCTGTTATATCGGTCAAGAGGTTATTGCAAGACTTGATACTTATGACAAAGTTCAGAAAAGATTATTGCAAATAGGACTGAACAATGAAGTCAATCCAACTGATTCTTTTGTAATTCTTGATTCACTTAATAATGAAGTTGGCAAGGTTACGACTTTATCCAAAGCCGGAATATTACCGGGACAGAAAGGTTTAGCTATAATCAGAAAAAAAACTTTGGAAGACGGAAAGCATTATACGATTGAGTCGAATAAAAAAAAGTTTGCATTGCAATTTTATAGTTTGCCGGAATCAAAATGAAAATTTATACCAAGACAGGTGATAAAGGAGAGACATCTCTCTTTGGCGGTAAAAGAGTTTGGAAAGACGATCTGAGAATCCAAGCATACGGTACTACTGACGAGCTGAATGCTGTTCTTGGCATTGCTGTAGCTGAATTATCTGATGTGGAACTTAAAGATGTAATTTCAGGTATACAGAATGATTTATTTACAGTAGGTTCCGATTTAGCTTCACCGATTGAAAAAGAGAATAAAAATTTTGTTATACCACGTATAGATTCACAGTTTGTAACACGGCTTGAATTATTGATTGATAAATTCGATTCACAACTTCCGGCATTAAAAAATTTCATTTTACCGGGAGGTTCAAAAGTTTCTGCAATTTTACATCATGCAAGAACTGTTTGTCGAAGAGCAGAACGTGAAGTCGTTGCATTATCAAGAATAGAAGGAATTAATGATCAGATTGAAGTATATTTGAATCGTCTTTCTGATCTATTATTTGTATTAGCAAGATTTGAAAATTTTTCGTCAAAGCACCCTGATATTGAATGGAGAAAATAATTATCCATTCTCAATTCTCAATTATTATTCGGGGGTGACATTGGCTTCGACGGGGTTATCAGTTCTTTGAATTGCACACCGTGTTCTCCGTAGACACGTTAAACGACGGTAAAAAAGATAAAAGGCGAATATAACTACGCTTTAGCTGCGTAATTTACGCAGCCGTTCTTCAGTTCCGCTCACGCCGGGGATTGAAAGAACGCCGCTTGGCGTGATAGCTGAATCGAACTTCCGAATAGAAGAGGCGAACTAAATTTCGGAATTGTCCCGCTAAAATCTGTCTCTTGATGTTAACGGGATGAAATCAAAAAAGAGACTATGTGTGTAGAAGTTCATTGGATTATAATTTCGGACCCGGGTTCGACTCCCGGCACCTCCACTCGGCTTCGTTTTGAGCTTGCGAAAAATGAAGCCGAATACGGCGTAGTCCCGTATTTCGGGACGAAGCCGATAAGTTCGGCTTTAGAATGTTGTAGCTCAAAACTTCGCCGTAGTACTACTAGACCATGTTTTATTACGTCTATATATTAGAGAGTATTACTTATCCCGAAAATTATTATGTCGGTTGTACTATCAATCTTAAAAGACGGTTAGATAAACATAACCAAGGAGGATCACCTTATACATCAAAATATAAACCTTGGCGACTTACTACTGCAATATCATTCTCCGATAAACACAAAGCGTACTCTTTTGAAAAATACTTGAAGAGTCATTCCGGCAGAGCATTCTCTAAAAAGCATTTTTAATATCTACTAAAAAATATCTTTCATCAACAGCATGCATTGCGCA
>JAKAKD010000077.1 GCA_021824635.1 Bacteroidota bacterium
TGAAACATAAAAAATCTTGGTTCATTATTTGGATGATTATTTTTTCTTTCATTTTAATAACCACTGTGTTAATCTTCCTTGTGGTCACTAAAGATTATAATGATTTCAGAGTAATAAATAATATAACAGTGCTTTTAGGCGGATTAATTATTCTTGTAATAGGAATTGTTCGCCATAAAACTGTGCTAATTAGTGATGAACTTCAAAAAACAATTCAGTTAGAAATTTTTTCTTACACTCATATTGCATTTTTAACTTTCCTTAGTCTTTTCGCATTACTGCAAATAACTTATCATTTCAAGTTGGAACCGATGCAAGTTCTCATCATTGTATTATTTGGGACAAGTATTCTCCAACTAATTATTTCTTTCTTTGTGAAACGAAAATATAAATGAAAAATACGATCTCCGTTTTACGAGTATAACGGAGATTTCCGATAAAATGTTAAATAAAATAAATAGAAGGAGGGAAAATGGCATTTAAGTTTATTGTAAAAGATGAGGATTTACCAAAACCAACAATTCTTTCAATAATACATTTAATAAGCATTTTTTTAGGAATGCCTGCTCTTATTGGAACAAGTAATCATCCTCCTCATACCATAATTATTTTCGTTATTTCCGAATTCATACAGATCATTTATATGTTCGTATTTTATAAAAAAATTGTATGGGGGAGATATGCAAATTCTAAACTCAGAACCGTTACCATTTCTTTTATTACAACTAATATTTTCTTAGGAATTGTTTCTCTTCTTGAATTAACATATGGTGCGTTTTTTCCATTGGTTCCACTGATCATATCTCACTTACTAGTTTTCTTTATAACAATACCTTTTACAATGTACTTTAGGAAGATAAATTTATTAACAAGAGCCAAAACCTGGTTCATTTCATTAGAAAAATTCACTTTTCCTTTTTACAAATTCACCGGGATTATTCCAATGTTTTTTCTCTTACCAAGTATTCTTATTAAATCAAAAGTTTATCTAGGAATTTCTCTGGTGTTATTAGTAATTGGTTTGGCTTACACGGGGCTTGGAGAATACTTCTACACAAAACGGAAAGATGAATTGGATCGATTAATAAAGTATGAAGCTTCTTACCTTGCTATGATGCTTCTACCCGCTGTATTTGTTCCTCTATTTTTGGTCGAAACATTTTGGAAAATACAGGTCCCTTGGTTTTATGTAATGATTTTATTTTCAATTAGTCACGCGTTGGTTCAAACAATTATTAACCGAAAATACGAATGAAAAACATACTCCACATACTGCGAGCTGAACACAGACTATCTCAAGAGGATTTAGCCAAGAAGCTTGATGTTTCCCGCCAAACAATAAATGCAATTGAACGTGAGAAATACGATCCGAGCCTGCCGCTTGCCTTAAAAATTGCAAAAGTATTTAATAAAAAAGTGGAAGAAATTTTCTTTCTGGAGGATGGTAAATGAACATATATAAAATTTTTAAGGAAGAACTTGGCTTCGGAATATTTACAACTTTTTTATTCGCACTCGTTCTTTGGTTTGATGAACCGCCGCTGAATAAACACTGGATGGGCAGCTTAATCTATATTGCAACAGGCTGGGCAGTCTATTATTTCGTATTCATAAAATCTCTAAAAGAATACAAACTTGATGAACGTGAAATGATGATTTTCACCAAGACGGGGAACAGCGCCGCATTTTCTTTTATAACTATTCTAGTAATTCTTTTTTATCTGCAGGAAATTAATGTTGGCTTATTAGTCCTTCCGCTTAAAGAACTCTGGGGAAGATTTCTTTTGCCTATATATTTAATTGCACACTCAGTTACTGGATTAATACTGGTCGGAATTGAGGAAAAACAACAATAATCTTTCATTAGAAATTATATAGACTGTATTCGCAATTTTGTAAATACAAGGTTCAAAAAAAATTAATGTAGTTCATTTTCATTAAAATTTTTTGCTAAATTGCGTTAGGCAAACCCCCTTTACAACTTTAACTAAACGAGGAGAAATCAAATGGAAGAAATGCAAGACCAAGAAGCTCCAAAAATGTCCTCTGTAGAAAATGATAATGAAGAATTTGAATTAAGCCACACAGACAAACTTGTCGGTGTTTTTTCAGAACCCAGCGCAACATTCGGAAAAATTTCAAAATTTCCGTCAAAAGGTTCGGATTGGGCAATTCCCGTTCTAGTTCTCATCGTTATGTTTATTCTAAGTCAAATTGTAATGAAAACCAATCCCGAAATTAAGCGTGAGATCCGAGAAAAAGGAATTGCGGCACTTCAAAAGAATTTCGATGATGCCGTCGCTAAAGGTCAGATGACGAGAGCTCAAGCCGATGAGCAGTTAAACAGAATAGAAGATACAATGGACAGCACAGGCGCAGTTCAAACAATAGGATTAGTTGTAGGTACTCCAATTGTAGTATTTATAACATTTTTTGTCATTTCCGGTTTCTTTATGCTAGTGGCAAAATTTGGACTTAAAGGAGCTGGTACTTATAAAGATGTAATGGTTGCCTATGGTCTTCCATTTTACATCTCCGCAATTTCCATAGTTGTTATGACGATTGCCGCATTGGCAATGAGTAAACTTTTTACTAGTGTAAGCATTGCTGATTTCGTTGGGTCTGATAAAACAACTTTGACCGGATTTTTGTTAGGCAAGTTAGATGTCTTTTCTATCTGGTTTTATGCTGTGTTCGGCATCGGTTTGGCTAAGATGAATAAGTCTGATGATACTAAAAAATACATAATTACTGTATTCGCTGTATGGATAGTGTTTAGTTTACTCTTCCACTTTCTTGCAAAAGCAGTTCCATTCCTTGCGGGTTTTGCCGGTCAGTAATTCAAAGTTTATCCTCCTCTTAGGAGGAGGATGTTTTTTTAAGATTTTCAATTTCAGTTTTTGTTAGCTCCCTCACTTTTCCCACACCAAGATCACCTAATAAAATATTTTTTATTTTAACACGTAATAACCGCAATGTTGGAAATCCAATTGCGGCAGTCATTCTTCTAACCTGGCGATTGCGTCCTTCAATCAAAGTTAAACTTAGCCAGCTTGTTGGAATATTTTTTCGTTCACGAATCGGCGGAACTCTTGGCTGAAAATCCGGTTCGTCAATAATTTTTGCTTTAGCGGGAAGCGTTAAACCGTCTTTAAGTATAATTCCATTGCGGAGTTTTTGTAAATCATTCTCAGAAGGAATTCCTTCCACTTGAACAAAATATTCACGCTCGTGTTTGTTTTTTGGATTGAGAAGATAATCAGTTAATGATTTATCATTCGTAATGATTAAAAGTCCTTCACTATCCATATCAAGCCGTCCGACCGGATACACATCTGAAGGAAAATTATGCAGAGAAGAGAGCGTAATACGGTTTTCTTTATCGGAGAATTGTGATAACACACCGTAAGGTTTATTAAGAATAAAATATTTTCTGCCGGAAGTAATCATTCTATTTTATACTTGGTAGAACGAGGCATGTTTCGTCTCTACTTTAAATGATTGATTGAGGATCAATATCAATTATCAACTTAACATCCCGGTAACGTGATTTCTGATTGAACTCGACAAATGTATTCATAATTGCGTTACGTAAAAATTTTCCGGAAGGATCATATTTTCTGTGGCTCTTAATCAAAATCTGAAACCGGTAACTCCCTTTTAATTTGTATATAATTGCTTCTGTAGGCGGAGTAATCTTCAAACCTTTTTCATGTTTCCTCAAATACTCAAAAAAATCTTTAGCTGCCAGGCGTACACGTTCTTCTTTTTCATCTTTCATTTCAATAAGACCAAGCCGGATAAATGGAGGATACTCTCCTTGCTCTCTCAAAGTAATTTCTTTTTCATAAAATCCTTTATAGTCATTCAACAAAACTTTTTGTAGAACAAAATGTTTCTGATTTTGTGTTTGAATAATTACTTCCCCTTCCTTTTCGCTTCTGCCCGAGCGTCCCGAAACCTGCGTTAGAAGTTGAAATGTTCTTTCATCCGCACGGAAATCTGGAATCCACAAAGAAGTTTCTGCCGCAATAACTCCGACCAAAGTTACATTCGCAAAATCAAGTCCCTTTGAAACCATCTGCGTTCCGACAAGAATATCAATCTCGCCTTTTCTAAAACTGTTTAGAATTTCTCCGAGTTTTCCTTTTTTGTTAATCGAATCCGAATCAATTCGTTCTATCTTAATGTTTGGGAAATAGAAATCAAGTTCGTCTTCAACTCTCTGTGTTCCTGTTCCAAAAAATTTTAGAGCAAGCGAACCGCAAAGAGGACACGCCTTTGGAGCCGGTTTAACAATTCCGCAGTAATGACACTGCAATATATTTTTGTTAAGATGATGAACCATCGGCACCGAACAGTCGGGACATGTTATTACTTCACCGCAATCGTTGCAGAAAACTTGAGTTGCAAATCCGCGCCTGTTCTGAAGTATTATTACACTTTCCTTTTTCTTCAAACGGTTGCCTATTTCATCCAGCAATTCACGAGAGAAAATGCTTTCCATCCGTTTCTTTTTCTTTTCAATAGTTACATCAACAAGTTTTATCTTAGGAAGTTTTGCATTATCCACCCGTTCATTAAGTTCAAGAAGATTGTATTTACCATTGAGTGCATTAAACATACTTTCAACCGAGGGCGTTGCCGAACCGAGAAGCACGGGACAATTATTAAACTTTGCTAAAATTATTGCGGCGTCGCGTGCGTTGTATTTTGGCGTGATCTCCTGCTGTTTGTAGCTGGAATCATGTTCTTCATCAACCACTATCAATCCGATATTTTGAAGCGGTGCGAACAATGCCGAACGCGGACCAATTACAACTTTAGATTTACCTGCAATAATTCCGCGCCACGAATCGTACCTTTCACCCAGGGACATTCGGCTGTGAAGAACCGCTGTACGGTCTCCGAAATAATTAAAAAACCGTGAGGTTATTTGTGGTGTTAGAGAAATTTCCGGAACGAGAATTATTACGCTCTTTCCATTCTCGACAACTTTCTTTGCCAGTTCAATATAAACTTGTGTCTTTCCGCTTCCCGTAACACCGTGAAGAAGGAACGTCTCAAAAATATTTTTGTCTATAGTTTCGCCAACCCTCTCTACTAAATTTTTCTGAGAGCCAGTCAAATCAAAACTTTTTGTTTCTTCTTTGTAAGTCTCGGAATAAGTCCGCTCGACTTCTTCATCAAAAACTTCTACAACATTTTTCTTTTCCAAACTGCCGACTGTTGATGAAGCAGATTTTGTTTTCTTCAAAAGTTCGCTTAATGAAATTGGTTCTTTCGCCGAGAGGAGTTCAAGAAGAAGAACAACTTGTTTGGGAGATTTTTTTTCAATCTCCGGCATCAGTTCATAAATTTCATCCGGAGACTTTGCCAGTTTTACAAATTTTACCTTTTTCACTTTTACTTTGGCGGAAGTAATTTCATCCAGCAATGAAATTGCGCCGATCTTTTCAAAAGAGCGAAGCAAAGAGTAGATATTTTTATTTTTTACTTCCTTCTGCAATTGAGAAATATTATGAACTTCCTTTTGAGAAAGAGCAGTTAAAAGTTTTGCGCGTAGCGAATTTTTTTTCTTCTCTTCATTCAACAGCTTGAAGCAAAAATCTTTATCGCTTACAATTCTTCGCTTAGATTCAATTTCGGTTCCATAAGGGACTGAATTTCTCAACGCTTCACCGAGCGAACTTAAATAGTATTCGGAGATCCATTCGTAAAATTTCAGAGCTCTTTTATCGAAAATAGGATTTGCATCAAGAACATCATTTATTGATTTTATTTTTTCTTTTATGTCTGTTGAATCTGAAGTGCCGACAACAAAACCGGTTAATACACGTTTGCCAAATGGCGCAACTACACGTACGCCAATCTTAACGGAATCAATCAGCTCATCCGGAATGGAATAAGTGAATGTATTTCTAAATGGTAAAGGAAAAACAACCTGACAAAACATGTATAGCTTATAGCTGTTAGCAATTAGCCATTAGCTTAGCTCTAATGACTTCGCTAATATAAAGAAAGCAGTGCTACATTGCATAAGAATGAGGATTGGTTTAATTTTATTGTGACCGGTAAAAACAAAACTATACAAGAGTTTATTATGAAAAAAATAATTTTACTTTTCTCATTTTTTGTTCTGTTAACCGCATGTTCAAATAAAAGGGAAGATTTCCAGCTCTTTGATGCAGAATCTTTTGCTTATTCAATGGATTCCGGCTGGGAATTAAATGCAACTGTCCGCGCTAAGGGATTTGAGCAGGACGAAAGCGGCGGTAAGTTCACGGCAAAACTTTCTTACGTTGCAGACTTGGAAACCCCCGACGGAAAATTGTTTAGAAACATTTCTTCCGGTAACGTTGATAAAGCTTCTGCCGAAAAATTAATTGATTTGCCAATAGAAGCTCAGATTAAACTCGACTCTACTTTTGTAACGGGAAATTATAAAATTACTTTTTTTGTTAAAGATGAACTTACAGGAAGAAAAGCATATCTCTGGAGTTTCTTTGAATTAGAGAAATAAAAAACGGGCTTATCAATTCAAGCCAGTTTTAATAACAACATTATGTATCAATAGAAAAAATTATTTTTTTATAGCCGTACCCAATTTCAATTCCACTGTGTAATCAATTGGTTCAAAAGAATTACCGCGACCGCCCATACCTTGTCTCATCCCGCCGTTACCACCGCTGCCGCCTCGTCTTCCGCCGGCGCCGCCTCTTGGCTGTCTCATCTCGCCTTCCGGCATATTTCCATTGCCGCGTGTGTTTTCAAATTTAACCTCTTCCGTTTCGAATTTAACTTTTACTTTTTCGCCAGGAAGAGCGTCAACCGCAAACGGAAATTGTGAGTTTTTAGCCAGCGGTATTTTCAA
>JAKAKD010000089.1 GCA_021824635.1 Bacteroidota bacterium
TGAGCATATTCAAAACATCTTGACGGAACTCTTTGCTATACCTTTTTCTTTTTTGGACTTCCATAGACACCTCCTACAAAGTAATTTAATACTTTTTTTCTGTGTCTACCATTTGGGGGAAGCCCACATTTTGTTCGGATATCTTCTTTTCATTTATCAAGTACTCGTAATACTCCCTTATTGGATTATTGCCTCTTATCGCCGCCAACGCTGCTGTCTTATATACTGATTTCAACCTTCGGCTATATCTTAAAAATTAGTATTTACTTTGGTTCACAAATAGGTTAACTTTGTCTGCGTGAGAGAAATAATATTTTATAAAACCGCTAATAATAAAATTCCGATTGAGGAGTTTCTTGAATCGCTTTCTGATAAGCAAGCAGAAAAGATTTTATGGGTTTTACGTTTAATAAAGCAACTTGACAGAATTCCTGTTGAATATTTTAAGAAATTGGAAAGCACTAATGATATTTGGGAAGTAAGAGCTAGTTCGGGAAATAATGAATTTCGATTGCTGGGTTTTTGGCATAAATCCAACTTTATTGTTTTAACTAATGGATTTAGAAAGAAATCTCAAAAAACACCCAAAACAGAAATAGAACTGGCTGAAATTAGGAAAAAAGATTTTTTAGAAAGGAGCTAAAATGGATGATTTAGAGAAATATATAGTAAAGAGAAAAGGCAAGAGTAAAAAATTTGCTAAAAATTTCGAAAAAGGTTACGAAAGTTTCAAGATTGGGATATTGCTTCGTCAAGCAAGAGAAGAAGTTGGGGTAACTCAAAAAGAGCTTGCAGAAAAACTCAGCACCAAAAAGTCTGCAATCTCTCGAATTGAAAACCACGCGGAAGATATTCGTCTCTCCACATTGAAGAGTTACTTAGAAGCATTAGGTAAAAAATTACAAATAAACATACAATAAATTAAATACTGTGTGCTAACAAGCCGCTCAACCGGACAGCTCTTTTCATGGTGGCTTTTCTTCATTTGTAAGTATTGTTTTTAAAATCGAATTGCTTATTCAAGTTTATTCTAACAAATAAATATTTCTAAAATAGATAAATGGTTGTGGCTAATTGGCATTGCTGTTCTGGGCTGCCGGTTAGCGGCAATGCCGTTGTATGTCTAACAGTGAATCCAAATAATTTTTCAGCATTCCCGCAATAAACCTTCATGACAAGTCCCTCCAATCTTTTCTAATTTTTCTTTATCTTAAGACCGGAAATAAAATTGTGATTGTAGTCCCCGGCAAAGAGGCGGGTTTGCAAAAAAAAGCATAGACAGACCGGGTACTTATAAGAGCCGGTTATTAGTTACCGCTAATGATAGAAGAGATTAGTTATTGTTAATTTTAGGGATAATTATTGAAAAAAATAATTATTGCGGCTGTCTCAAAAAATAATGTTATAGGTGAAAAAGGTGCCGTTCCGTGGCATTCTAAAGAAGAACTTCAGCATTTCAAAAAAAATACAATCGGCTTTCCGGTAATTATGGGAAGAAAAACCTGGGAAGCGATCGGCAAGCCGCTCGAAGGAAGACTGAATATAATTGTAACCGGGAATCAAGATTATCAAACATCATTTCGAGAAGTTGTAATTTTTTACTCACTTCAACACGCATTGGATTTTTGTAAGACCAGCGTTTATGAAAAAGTCTTCATCATCGGAGGCGGAGAAATATTCAAACAAGTTATTAATGAAACAGATGAGATGATAATTTCCGAAATGAATTTTGAGGTTGAAGGGGATGTTTACTTTCTGGAAATAGACGGAACTAAATGGATTCTGGAATCAAATGAATTATACGACGATTTCATCGTTCATCATTATATTAGGAAGTAAGAAAATAGAAAGAAGGGAATGATTGACTAAGAAAATAAAAATACTGCCGGAAAATCTTGCGAATAAAATTGCTGCCGGAGAGGTTGTAAACCGTCCGGAATCAGTTGTAAAAGAACTGGTTGAAAACGCAATTGATGCCGGTGCGCAGAATGTTGACGTAATGATAAAAGGCGCCGGTAAAATTTTGATTCAGGTTGCAGATGACGGCGAAGGGATGAATGAAGATGATGCTGAGTTATCAATCCAGCGGCATGCGACCAGCAAGATTGCCACAATTGATGATCTTGAGGCGATCGGCACATTCGGTTTCCGCGGTGAGGCGCTTGCTTCGATTGCGGCAGTGAGCATCTTTGAATTAAAGACCGAAAGAAGAGATCAAGAACTCGGTACATTTATAAAGATTGATGACAATTCGGTCATAACAAAAGAAAAAGGTTCATTCTCAAAAGGAACATCAATTTCTGTGAAGAATCTTTTTTATAACGTTCCCGCGCGGCGCAATTTTTTGAAAAGCAATCAAACAGAACTGAAGCATATAATAGAAACATTTAAGAAGATTTCTCTAAGCCATCCCGAGATTTTATTCAAGTTTTACAACGATGACGAAGTGGTGTTTGATTTCCCAAAATCAACAATTCAAGAAAGGCTGAAATTGGTTTTTGCGGATAATATTCTAGACGCAACAATCGAAGTTAAAGAGATAACCGATTATATATCGTTGAGCGGATTTGTAACTAAGCCCGCATATTTACGCAGAAGCAAAGGAGAACAATACTTTTTTCTGAACAAAAGATATGTGCAGAGCAAAATTGTTAATCACGCAGTATTTACAGCCTTCGAAAATGTTTTAGAAAAAGGGGATTATCCTTTTTTTGTTCTCTTTATGACAATTGACCAAAAGAAAGTTGATGTGAATGTTCATCCTTCTAAATTGGAAGTGAAGTTTGACGACGAGAAAGAGATATATTCTTTTGTACAAGCTGTAATTAAAAAAACAATCGGAAGTTTTGATCTTGTACCGAGTATAACATTCAGCGGCAATCCAACCGAAAGGGAATCTTTACGCTTTCAGAATTTCAATCAAACAGACCGTAACGATTTTACGGACAGACCGTTTTCACCGCAGGCAAGTAATCAGCATAATAAACCTTCCGTTTTAAGTGAAGATGAAGTTGATCGTCTGTTCGATGATCTGAATAGAGAAATAAAGTCTGCGGCACCGGACGCGCGAGTAATAACACCGTTTGATGAGCGGCAGACAACGGAAATCTATCATGAGAGCGGTACGATGCAGCATATGGAAACTCCTTTCCTTGTACTGCTTCACAACAAATACATTTTAACACAGATCAAAAGCGGATTGATGATAATTGATTCTCACGTAGCTCATGAGCGTATATTGTACGAACTGGCGATGCAGTCATTCGAGGCGAACATTCCGTTTGCACAGCATCTTCTCTTTCCGCAGAAAGTAAATTTGGACCCGGCTGATTACCAGCTTGCAAAAGAATTAGAGCCGTATCTAACCAATCTAGGTTTCGAATTAAAATTCCAGACTAAAAATGTTTTGGTTATTGTCGGTATTCCATCGGATGTAAAAGTTGAACATGAAGTTGAAACATTGCTAGACATACTTCACGAGTACAGAAAGAATGAACAGCTCAATCAGCTTGAGAAAAGAGATAATCTTGCCAAATCATATTCATGCAAAGCCGCAATAAAAGCCGGGGATAAACTCACCGAAAATGAAATGCGGATTCTTGTAGATAAACTTTTTGCTACTTCAATGCCGTATGTTTGTCCGCACGGCAGACCGATTGTAATTAAAATTCCGCTTGAAGAGTTTGATAAGAGATTTGGAAGAACTTGAAGCGTTTCGTATTTTTTCAACAAAACAGTATTAGTATTTGAAATAATCAAGGAAGGCAGAAGAGAAAATGTTTTCAGAAGAATACAAGAAAGCAAAAAAGTCGTACGATAATAAACTTGCAAAGGCAGAAACAACCGGAACTAAGTTTACAACAGTTTCCGGTGAACCTATTAATCCGCTTTATTCACCGGATGATATAGCCGGTCAAAATTTTTTAGATGATATAAACTTTCCCGGAGAATATCCTTTTACACGCGGAATTCATCCGACCGGTTACAGAGGAAGAGTCTGGACGATGCGGCAGTTTGCTGGATTCGGAACTCCTGAAGATACTAATGAGAGATTCAAATATTTATTGGGGCACGGGCAGACCGGTTTATCTGTAGCATTCGATCTTCCAACATTGATGGGATGGGATGCAGACGCACCGTTGAGTCAAGGTGAAGTTGGAATTTGCGGTGTGGCAATCTCTTCTCTTCAAGATATGGAAATATTGTTCGATGGAATTCCATTAGACAAAGTTTCTACTTCGATGACCATAAACTCTCCGGCGGCAATGATATTTGCATTCTATCTTGCAGTTGCGCAAAAACAAGGAGTAAGTTTTGACAAACTCCGGGGAACACTTCAGAATGATATTTTAAAAGAATATATAGCGCAGAAAGAATTTATTTTTCCTCCCCGTCCTTCAATGCGTATCATAACAGATATGATAGAGTACTGCACAAATGAAGTAACTCAATGGAATCCGGTTTCAATCAGCGGATACCATATTAGGGAAGCTGGTTCAACCGCAGCGCAGGAATTAGCTTATACGTTAGCAGACGGATTCGCATATATAGAAGCTTGTCTGGAAAGGGGAATGGATATAGATTCATTTGCGCCGCGGCTCTCATTTTTCTTTAATTCACATTTAGATTTTTTTGAAGAGATTGCAAAGTACAGAGCGGCGAGAAGAATTTATGCAAAAAGATTGCGTGAAAAATACGGTGCAAAAAATCCGCGCTCGTGGTGGTTACGTTTTCATACACAAACTGCGGGATGCACATTAACAGCTCAACAGCCGGAAAATAATATTGTGCGCACGGCGTTTCAGGCAATGGCAGCAGTTCTTGGCGGAACGCAGTCGCTTCATACAAATTCTATGGATGAAACTCTTGCGCTTCCAAGTGAGAAAGCTGTTAAAATTGCTTTACGAACTCAACAGTTATTAGCATATGAAACCGGAGTTATAAACACAGTTGATCCTCTAGGCGGAAGTTACTTTGTAGAATCTCTCACAAATAAAATGGAAGCCGAAGCAGAAAGAATATTCTCCGAAATTGATTCACTAGGCGGTGTTGTTCAAGCTATTGAACATGGATATTTCCAAAAAGAAATTGCTGACTCGGCTTACCGCTATCAAAAAGAATTTGAGAGAAAAGAAAAAATAATTGTCGGCATTAACGATTTTGTCGAAGAGAATGAAATAGTTGATATACCGATTCTACAAATCTCTCCCGATGTTGAAGAGCGGCAGAGAAAACGTCTTGCAGAATTAAAGCAGAGCCGTAATCAAGAAGCGGTTGAAAAAAGTTTAGAAGAGATTGGTGCTGCTGCACGTGATGGACGAAATCTAATGCCCGTTTTTGTGAAAGCCGCAAATAATTATGTTACTCTTGGCGAGATGGTTGACGAATTAAAACAACATTTTGGTATCTATGAAGAATCAGCTGTTTTCTAGGATTAGCAGTTATTTAAAACTTTTGCGGATAACAAGCTGGCCGAAGAATTTTTTTGTGTTTGTCCCGGCGGTCTTTGCAAAACTTCTTTTCGATGCGGACACATTCTATCTTACCGTATTGGGGTTTGCAACATTTTCGATAGCATCGAGCGCGGTTTATGTACTAAATGATTTTTTTGACGCGCCGAAAGATGCTCTGCATCCGCACAAGAAGGACCGCCCAATTGCAAGCGGCAAAATTCCCCGCAAGCACGCACTGGCATTTGGAGCTTTTCTTTATCTCCTTCTTGTTCTAATCTCATTTAAAATGAATCTTGCTTTTGTAATTATTGTGTGGGTATATGTCTTTATCAATATTCTTTATACGGTGTTCCTTAAAGAGATAGTAATTGTAGATATTTTTTGCATCGCATCGGGATTTATGTTGCGAGTAATCGGGGGCGGTCTGTTGATATCCGTATATATTTCCAAATGGTTAATTCTTACTACAATGTTTCTAAGTCTTTTTCTGGCTGTAATGAAACGGCGTGTAGAAATTGCAAACAGTCCGGATGCCGAAGAACAGAGATCCGTATTAAAGGATTACTCGCTCAGTTTTATTGATCAAATAGTAGCAATGACGGGAAGCGGAGTAATTCTCAGCTACGCATTATATTCAGTTGCAGATAAAACCGTAGAAAAATTTGGTACAGAAAGATTAATCTTCACAACAATGTTTGTGATATTTGGCATTTTTAGATACATGTATCTCGCCTATAAAAAAGATAAAGGTGAGAATGTTATTGAAGTGATACTAACCGATCCGCCGATGATTATTAATCTAATATTTTATGTCGCCTCGGCTTTATTTATAATTTATTTTTATAAAATATGGACCATTTTCTGAGATAGATGATGACAGATGATCTTTTAATATTGTTTTTACTTTTGATAATAAGTGCGTTTTTTTCCGCATCAGAAATCGCATTTGTTGTTGCCAACAAAATTAAAGTTGAAATTCGTGCCAGAAAAAATAATTTGTCTGCAAAGAATGCACACTATTTCATGAAGAACCCGGATCTATTCTTTTCTTCAATTTTGATTTCTAATAATATCGTAAATATCACTTTCGCTTCACTCAGCTCAATATTTCTTTTTAAGATTTTCGGTCTAGAAGAATTCACTATACTGCTGATCACAACGGCATTGATACTCATATTCGGTGAACTAATTCCAAAATATTTCGGAAGAGAAGCAGCCGACCGGCTGGTAATGTTCTCGGCAATTCCTCTGCGTGTTCTAACAATTGTTATGTACCCGTTCGTAAAAACAATTTCTACCATTTCAACTGTATTGAGCAGAACAAACCGAAAAGAGGAAGAAAAAATTATGCACATCTTTGATAAAGAAGATATGCAAAATCTCTTTGAAGAAAGTTCAGAAGCGGGGAAGATGGATGAAGAACAATCCGATATTATCAGCAAAGTAATGGACATTAGAGAACAGCGTGTTTACGAAGCCATGACGCCGCGTACCGATATTGTTGGTGTTGAAATAAGCAGTTCAATGGAAGAAGTACTCAATACTTTTATCGAATCCGGCTATTCAAAAATTGTTGTCTATGATGAAAACCTTGATAACATAAAAGGGACTGTTTTTACCAAAGATATTTTTAAACAGCCTAAAGATTTGAAATCAGTTCTAAGAGAAGTTTCATTTGTCCCGGAAACAAAAAAAAGTATGGAAATGCTTAATGAATTTCTGGACAAGCAATTTTCTTTTGCTGTTGTGGTTGACGAATTCGGTGGTACAGCCGGAATACTTACAGTAGAAGACTTAATTGAAGAACTGTTTGGGGAAATCCGTGACGAGTATGATGACGTAAATGAAAAAGTTGCCAGAAAAATTGATGCAAACGCTTATCTTCTAAGCGGCAAAGTTGAAATTGATTATCTGAATGAGGAACTGGATTTGAAAATTGCGGAAGGTGATTACGAGACTATTGCCGGATTTGTAACTTTCAAAATTGGAAGGATTCCCAAAAAGGGAGAAACATTTAAGATAGATAACTTTACAATTATGATTCTGAAATCGAGCAATACAAAAATTGACTTGCTTAAATTAACCATCGAACAAGAACCTCAAGAGTGAATTAATTCTCAAATTCAGTTGTTACCCTAGAAAAGACCGGAGAAACAATGAATATCCTTTCCTCGTTTTTATCTAAGACGAAAGATTTGCTAGATCTAGATAATTCTGAGTTTAAAAATTTGGCTAAACAAGAAAATGTTATAGTGTTAGATGTTAGGACTAAAGAAGAAAACTTTGAAAAGAGAATTCCAAATTCTATTCTGATTGATATTTACGAGCCGGATTTCTCCGGGAAAATTGAAAAATTAGAGCGTGATAAAACTTACCTTGTTTATTGCCGTTCCGGTGTTAGAAGTAAAAATGCTTGCAACTTTATGAAACAGGCGGGATTTGAAAATGTTTACAATCTCAAAGGCGGTATTATTGGCTGGAGCGGTAAATCTGAACAAGGATGAAAATCATTAGCAACTCAATTAACATCTTCGATGGAAGATGTTCCAATTTTCCTTTATCTTTCGCACCAAATTTAGAAGAAGTATATTGTTAAAATTCTCCGTTAATTATAAAGATAAAAATTCCAAAGCACGGCTAGGCGAGTTTGTAACCGGGCATGGAGTTGTTAAAACTCCTATTTTTATGCCTGTGGGAACTCAAGGCACAGTAAAAGCAATTACTCAAAGAGTCCTTGAAACTGAAGTAAATGCAGAGATTGTTCTTTCAAATACTTATCACCTTTATTTAAGGCCGGGGACAAAAATTCTTGAGCAGGCGGGCGGGCTTCACCATTTTATGAATTGGGATCGTCCTATTCTTACAGATAGCGGCGGATTTCAAGTTTACAGTCTTTCTGATTTGCGTAAATTGAAAAAAGACGGCGTTGAGTTCCGTTCTCATCTTGACGGCTCTTCGCATTTTTTCTCTCCGAAAAAAGTTATTGAGATTCAGCGGAGTATCGGTTCAGATATTATGATGCCTCTTGATGAATGTACTCCTTATCCGTGCGAATACGAATACGCGAAAAAATCGAAAGAGCTTACATCCGAATGGGCAGTTCTAAATAAAAAAGCTTTTGAAGAAACCGAACCTTTGTACGGATCTCCTCAATATTTATTCGGAATCATTCAAGGAAGTGTTTATAAAGATTTGCGTGAATCATCAGCAAAAGATCTTGTCAATTTGGATTTTGACGGATATTCTATCGGCGGACTTGCAGTTGGCGAACCGGCTGAAACAATGTACGACTTGGTTGATTTCACTACAGATTTTATTCCGGAGAACAAGCCGCGATATTTAATGGGAGTTGGCAGACCTGAAAATATTTTAGAAGCAATTTCCCGCGGTGTTGATATGTTTGATTGTGTAATGCCTACGCGTAATGCGCGTAACGCATACTTGTTTACGTCGCAAGGAATTGTCTCTATGAGAAATGCGGCTTATAAAGATGATTTTGCACCGCTAGATTCGAATTGCGGCTGCTACACTTGTAAAAATTTTTCTCGTGCGTATTTGCGTCATCTTTTTAACGCAAAAGAAGTATTAGCGCTTGAACTTGCAACAATACACAACTTAACTTTTTATTTAGATTTGGTCCGGGAAGCACGCAAAAGAATTTTAGACGGAAGTTTTATGGAGTGGAAAAATAATTATTCAAAAATAATTTCAATAAACGTACAAACAAAAGAGGAGTAGTAAATGGAAATCTTATTAGCAATGGCACCAACACCAGACGGACAGGGCGGCGGCGGTTCAATGATAAGCACACTGATTATGTTCGGCGCAATCTTCGCCATTTTTTATTTTATGATTATTCGTCCCCAGCAAAAGAGAGCTAAAGAACAGAAAGCAATGCTCGAAGCAGTTCAAAAGGGAGATAAAGTTGTCCTTACCGGAGGAATGCACGGTTCAATTGCCGGACTTGAAGATAAAACTGTTTTAGTTGATGTTGGCAACAACGTAAAAATTAAATTTGAACGCACAGCGATAGCTGCCGTAATCAAAGATAACGGCGACAAAAAATAATATAGCTCTTCTCTTTCTTTTTATTGGAAATATTATTGTTATGCCGGGCTTGACCCGGCATCTATAAAAATACAATTGAATTCTGAATCAAGTTCAGAATGACAACTATAATTATTTTGATTTGTTTTTAAAATTGAGTTTTGTTTGAGGGAAAAATGAAAGAACTCGGTATCAAGAAGAATTTTCTTGCCATAGAGAAAGAATATTCTAATTACAATGATTCTGAAATTGCAATTGTTTCTGCACCATTAGAAAAAACCGTCAGCTATGGAAAAGGAACAGCTAAAGGTCCGGAAGAAATATTGGAAGCATCTCACTATGTTGAGTTTTATGATGAAGAGCAAAATAGAGAACTCTGTTTTGAAAAAGGAATTTGCACTCTTGAGCCGCTTTATCTTCAAAAACTTTCCATCGAAAAATCTCTTGATAAGATTCACAAAGAAGTTGCAAAACATATTGACGCCGGAAAGTTTGTTGTAACGTTAGGTGGAGAGCATTCATTATCAACAGCTCCTATTATGGCGTATCACGAACGTTTTCCAAATCTTTCAATACTGCAATTTGACGCTCATTCGGACTTGCGCGAAAGCTACGAAGGATCTAAATATTCTCACGCAAGCGTAATGGCACGCGTTGCCGAATTTAATTCGGATATTGTCCAAGTCGGAATTCGTGCACAGTGTAAAGATGAATCTGAATTTCGGAAAGAAAAAAAGATTAAAACATTTTACACACGTGAAATTAAGATGGGGATGTATGGCGACAATTGGCAGGAACTTGTTGTAAAAAATTTGAAAGAGAATGTTTACATTACATTTGATGTTGACGGCTTTGACCCCTCGTTCATGCCGGCAACCGGAACACCGGAACCGGGCGGTTTGTTCTGGGATGAAACTATGAACTTATTGAAAATTGTAGGACAAGAAAAAAATATTGTTGGATTTGATGTTGTCGAATTAGCACCGAACAAATTTCATCCCTCATCGAATTTTGTTGCTGCTAAATTGGTATACAAAATTTTGAATTACGCTTTTATGCGCCGTTAATAAGATGTGTTGAAATAGTTATTCTTTTTAAGTAAGTAGATGTTAGAAAATTTTCACGTCTCAAAGGATTATTGTCCGGAGGACTAATATGGTAAAACGGTTACTCTTCTTATTTATAAGCTTTTCACTTTTCACAAATATTCTTGCCCAACACTCAAAAGTTTACATTGCGGATATTGAAGGAGAAATTGATCTCGGTCTTGCCCCTTATGTAACTAGAGTTGTTGATGAAGCGGCGAAAAATGATGCCAAGGCAATTATTTTTCGCATCAATACTTTTGGCGGAAGAGTTGATGCCGCAACTCAAATTAAAGACGCTATTCTCAACAGCAAAGTTAAAACGATTGCTTTTATTGATAAGCGCGCCATCTCTGCCGGCGCTTTAATTGCTCTTTCATGCGAAAAGATAGTAATGGTACCGGGCGCTTCCATTGGTGCTACTACTGTTGTAGATCAATCCGGGCAAAAGCAATCCGAGAAATACCAATCATACATGCGTTCAGAGATGCGTGCAACTGCAGAGAAGAATGGAAGACGTACTGATATTGCTCAAGGCATGGTAGATGAATCTGTTGTTGTAGCGGATTTGAATGATGATGATAAAAAATTAATAACACTTACTTCTGAAGAAGCTGTAAAATTTAAAATGGCTGATACTGTTTTAACAAGTATAGATGAAGTGAAAAAGCTTTATGGACTTGAAAATGCAGAAGACGTTATTGTTACTTCGAATTGGGCAGAAAAATTTGTAAAATTCTTAAACAATCCAATAATTTCTTCTTTGCTGATTCTTATCGGAATGTTGGGAATTTTTACCGAAATAAAAATGGGAGTCTGGGGTTTACCTGGAACAATTGCTGTGATTGCTCTCGCTCTCTTCTTCGGATCAGGATACATTCTTCAACTTGCCTCGGCATTTGAAATTGTAATCTTTATTATTGGTGTAATTCTTTTGCTCCTTGAAATATTTGTTATTCCTGGATTTGGAATAGTTGGAGTTCTTGGAATTCTTATGATGATTGCCGGTTTATTTTTTGGATTAGTTCCGGACTTTGTTATGACCGACTATTCAACTCTCTCTATGGCTATTGTTCAATTTGCATCAGTTTTCGTATTAGCTGCTATTTTTATTTTTATTCTTTCTAAATTATTGCCTAAATCAACTATTTGGAATAGACTTATACTTCAAGACAACATTGTCACTAAATCCGGATACGCAACAAGACCGTCATTTGATCATCTGATTGGTGCAGAGGGAACTGCCTTAACAACTTTGCGTCCTGCAGGTTCAGCAATGATTAATGGAGAACGAATTGATGTTGTTACGGAAGGCGATTATATAAATCACGATTCTGAAATAGTAGTCAAGGCAGTAGAAGGATCAAAAGTTGTGGTGGGAATTAAAAAAAGTAGCACAGATTAAGAATCTGTGCTACATAGATTTTACTACAATAGCTCAACAATATTTTTATTTATTGATAAGTCTTTTCTAATTGAGTGTCTCATCTTTTGAGTGGCGTCTTTTCCGTCAACAGTAACACCCATTTCTACGTTTGTAGAAGTTTCGCTTTTAATCATAATACCTTTATCTACATCGAATAAAATAATTCCGTTGCCTATAACTTTAGGATCATCAAAAACATAATCCATTCCTTCCTGTGTGCCTTTTTTGTTTCCGGTAGATTTAGATGTAAGTGTAGCGCTTAACTTTGCAATCTTATCTTCTCCGGCTTTTACAAAATCTTCCACCTTAAAAACGGAATTTGTTTCCACCTGAAATACAGCTAAAGTTGCCGTAGATGTTGATTGCCAAGATGAATCTTTAGCTACTTCCTTTGAAGTCAATTCTCGGAAAAGAAGTTGAGTCTTAGGTTTTATTTCTCCTTCGCTAATATTCTTTATAAGAGTTGCTTTCTGGTCAGCAGTAATTTTTTGCATTTCTGGTTTTAGTTTGATCATCTTATCTGCCATCTTATCAATTCGTGTAACTTCCAATATTTCACCTTTCTGATTTATACGAATGCGGTATGGCGAGTTAACAATAGTTTCAAACTCAGCAAATTTATCTTTCTCTTCTTTTGATAATTTTGCAGTTGAATTGTAATTCAATTTTTGTCCATTTGCATCAGTGCTGAAATTGATAGAAGAAATTGTTACATCTAGTTCTGCAACGTTATCCTTGTCAACATCAACTACTTCAATATCAAAAACGTAAGTAAGAGACTGATCGGAATTCGATTTCATTAAAGAATCTACTTTAATCGTCTGAATTGAGTTTGAAATGGTAGTTAATTTATAACGCAGTTTTTCGTCTTTCTTGAATTTATATTTCAATAATATTTTTTGTCCGCCCATATCAATGCTTTTGAGATTATTAACATTGATTGAAGCGGCGTTTGGTATAGTTTCTTTTTTACCGCAGGCAATTACAATTGTAAGAGCAAGCAGAACCGAGACTATTTTAAAAAATTTGTTTGTCATTTAATTCTCTCTGTATGATTAAAAAACTCCCCTTTAAGAAGGGGAGAGTGTCTAAATAAATTAGAAACCGTTTATATCAAGAAGTTCTTTGCGCGAGAAGAAATGTAAAATTTCTTTTGCGGCGTTTTCGTCCGAGTCTGAACCATGTACAATATTTTCCTGAATACTATCTGCATACAATTTTCTAATTGTCCCTTCCGCAGCTTTAGTTGGGTCAGTAGCTCCAATTAGTTTGCGAAAATCTTCAACAGCGTTTTCTTTCTCAAGAGCAATGGGAACGCATGGGCCTGAAGTCATATAAGCAATAAGGTCATTGAAGAAAGGACGTTCTTTATGTATCTCATAAAATCCTTTTGCCGAATCTTCTGTAAGCTTAACCATCTTTAATGCGCTTACTTTAAAGCCTGCACTTTGAATTTGTGTGATAACTTTGCCAATTAAATTTTTCTTAACACAATCTGGTTTAAGAATCGCAAGTGTTTTGTTGTTCAATCTCTAACTCCTTTATTAATTTTCATATTATTTTTTCTTAGATATTTTTTTCTTTGGTAATACTTTTTTTATTGCAACTTTCTTCACTGTTTTTTTCTCACTGGATATTTTCTTCTTTACTTCTTTCTTCTTTACTTCTTTCTTCTTCTCTTTATCTAATGCTTTCTTCATTGTAATTCCAATCTCAGCGGGACTTTCAACAACATGAATTCCTGCTTTTTTCATTGCAGCCATTTTTTCTGCGGCTGTTCCTTTTCCGCCAGAAATTATTGCGCCTGCATGACCCATACGGCGTCCTGGAGGTGCTGTTCTTCCTGCAATAAATCCAACTACAGGTTTCTTGACATTCTTCTTAATAAAATCAGCTGCTTCTTCCTCAGCGCTTCCGCCAATTTCTCCGATCATAATAATCCCTTCTGTACCGGGATCTTCATTGAACAATTTAATGACATCAATAAAACGTGAGCCAATGATCGGGTCGCCGCCGATACCCACGCAAGTTGATTGACCAATGCCAAGATCGGTTAATTGTTTTACGGCTTCGTAAGTTAAAGTGCCGCTACGGGATACAACGCCAATTTTTCCTTGCTTGTGAATGAAGCCGGGCATGATACCAATTTTTGCTTTACCTGGTGAAATTACACCGGGACAATTTGGGCCAACCAGACGAACATTTTTTTCTTTGATAAGATTATAAACTGCAACCATATCTTTAGTCGGAATTCCTTCTGTAATGCAGACTACCAGTTTGATCCCTGCATTAGCTGCTTCAAGAATTGCATCTGCGGCAAAGGATGGCGGTACAAAGATTGCAGACGCTTCTGCTTTTGTGGTTTTAACTGCATCGGCAAGAGTATTAAATATTGGAACGTTAGTGTCTTCAAACTTTTGACCACCTTTGCCGGGTGTTACACCTGCAACAACGTTTGTTCCGTATTCGATCATCTGTTTTGTGTGAAATGAACCTTCACCGCCGGTTATTCCTTGAACAACCACGCGTGTTTTTTTGTCGAGTAGTATACTCATGTTTTTTCCTTGATAATTGATTCTAAAAATTGACTGGCCAAAATTAAGAAAGGTTAGGGAATATTACCTATCAAAAATTTGACTGAATTGAAGTAAACTTAGCTCATCAAACTGTCTTGACATCACCTGCATTCCGATTGGTAAACCTTGCATGTCTTTACCGATTGGAATATTTATTCCCGGAATACCTGCTAGGTTGGCAGAAGTGGTGTATATATCGCCAAGATACATCTCAAGGGGATCGCTTGTTTTTTCTCCAATCTTAAATGCGGTTGTTGGAGTTGTAGGTGTAAGAATGAGATCAACTTTTTCGAATGCTTTGTCAAAATCTTGTTTTAACAGTCGGCGTACTTTTTGAGCTTTGCGGTAATATGCATCGTAATAACCGGATGATAAAACATATGTGCCAAGCATTATTCTTCTTTTTACTTCACTGCCAAAACCTTCCGAGCGGGAATTAACATACATGTTCAGCAAATTATTATCTTCTTTTGATCTGAATCCATAACGGACTCCATCAAAGCGTGCAAGGTTTGATGATGCTTCCGCTGTAGTTAATATGTAATAAGTTGCTATCGAGTATTCGGTGTGGGGGAGTTCAATTTCGTAGATTTCAAATCCTTGTTCTTTCAAGAATTCTACTTTTTCAAAAATTGCATTTCGTATCTCTTCATTCAATCCTTCTGCAAAATATTCTTTCGGTAAACCGATTCTAAGTTTTTTCCTTGAGTGCAGATTAGTAACGAAATTCGGAACATCTGTTTTAAAACTTGTAGAATCGTTTTCATCATAACCTGATATAACGGAAAGAACTAAAGCAATGTCATCAACATTTCTGGCAAATGGTCCTACAGTGTCGAACGAAGAAGCAAATGCGGTTAATCCGTAACGTGAGACTCGTCCGTAAGTTGGTTTCAATCCATAAATGCCGCAAAATGCTGCCGGCTGGCGGATTGATCCGCCCGTATCTGTTCCAATAGATGCATCGCAAAGATCTGCAGCAACCGCCGCTGCAGAACCGCCGCTTGAACCGCCGGGCACACGTGATGTATCAACTGGATTTAATACAGTTCCGAACGCAGAGTTTTCGTTTGATGAACCCATTGCAAATTCATCGCAGTTTGTTTTACCGATTATAATGGCATCTTCATCAATTAATTTTTGAATAGCGGTAGCGGTGTAAATTGAAATGAAATCTCTTAAAATGTTAGATGAGCAAGTTAACGGTTTTTGATTAATGGCAAGAACATCTTTAACGGCAATTACCATTCCGGCAAGTTTACCCGCTGAACCGTTTTTAATCTTTTGTTCAATTGATGAAGTCTGTTCGATGCAGTCATCAAAAACAAAATTAAATGCGTTCAGATTTGAATTTTCTTTGATGTTGTTTAGAAAGAAGGAAACATTTTCTTGCAAAGAAATGCTCCCTTCTTTAATCAAAGAAATCTTTTCTGAGTGATTTTTGTAATTAAGCAAATTAAATCACCGGAAGAATTGTGAGAAGATTATAAAATTATTTTTTCTCGTCTTTAGAATCGGGTTTATCAGAAATTTTAATGTCTTCTTGAACGTCGTTCAAAGCTTTTTTGAACTCTCTCATACCTTTGCCAATACCTTGAGCAAGTTCAGGAATCTTTTTCGATCCGAAAAGAATTAAAATTACAAGCACAATTAAAAGTATCTCACCAGCTCCAAGATTGCCCATAATGACCTCAATATTTTATTTTGTGTTTTTATTCAAAACTGATTACTTAGCTTAAATAATTTTCAGCTACCGAATTGAACAACAGTGCGCCGTCAGTGTTCCCAAGTATAGGGTCGCAGCACCTTTCCGGATGAGGCATAAGTCCCATAACGTTTTTTTTCTTATTTACTATTCCGGCAATATTATTTAAAGAGCCGTTGGGGTTAAATCCGTCAGCGACATTACCTTCCGGAGAAACATAACGGAATAAAACTTGTTTATTTGTCTCGAGTTCATTTAATGTAGTTTCATCGGCAAAATAATTGCCGTCTCCGTGAGCAACTGGAATTTTCAAAACCTTTTGATGAACTGATTTTGTGAAAATGTTGTCGTTGTGCTCAACTCTTAAATAGACATCTTTGCACACAAATTTTAGCGATTCATTCTTCATCATAACGCCGGGAAGTAAACCCAATTCCAGTAATATTTGGAAACCATTGCAAATCCCGATTACAATGCCGCCGTTCTCGGCAAATTTATAGACAGATTCCATGATAGGGGAGAAGCGGGCTATGGCACCGGTGCGAAGATAATCTCCGTATGAAAATCCGCCCGGAAGAATTACTACATCGCTTCCTTTTAAATCTTTCTCTTTATGCCAGAGGAATTCAGATTGGTATCCTAAAATTTTTTTAACGGCAAAGTATGCATCGTGGTCGCAATTAGAGCCGGGAAAAACAACAACTCCAAATTTCGGTTTCATTTCACTTCTTCCAATGTGAATTCAAAATCTTCCATAATGGGATTTGAAAGAAGTTTCTGGCTGTATTCACGCACTTCTTTCTCGGCAACAGTCTTATCATTGGTCTCAACAAAAAACTCGATGTATTTACCAATCCGGGTTTTTTTTACATTATTGAATCCAAGAAGTTTAGCGCCTTGCTCAACTGCTTTTCCTTCCGGATCTAAAATTTTTGGGCGGCGTTTTACGATAACAGTTGCTTTATACACTTTTATTCTCCAGTGTTTTATTCCCGTTTCCGTTCTCGTCTTTCTTATTAATGACTAACAAATATATCTTTCTAAGAATTCCAAATAAGACAATTCCAAAAATGATGTAGAAAATAATTTCTCCATTTGTGAGAAGAGTCGTTATGAGTACAACAACTAGAATTGTAAACAGAAAAAATTTATCTCTGAAATTTTTGTCTCGGAGTTTTGGCAATGCATTGTAACGGATTTTACTTACCATCAAAAGAGAAAGAAACAGAACGAGCGGGATAACAAAATAATTATATGGCTCAATGATTTTTCCGTCATGATGGAAAGACAAGACAAACAGAGCAATTGTTAGAGCTTGCATTGGAATTGGCAAACCTTTGAAGTCGCCCTTCGTATTCAAATCTTCAACTTGAATATTGAACCGAGCTAACCGTAATGCGCCAAATATTAGTAACAATGAACTAAGCAAAATTCCCCAGCCGCCAAATTGAAAAGCGTATGCTTTGTAAATTAGGAATGCCGGCGCAGCACCAAAACTTACAACATCGGAGAGGGAATCGAGTTCAACTCCAAAACGGCTTGAAGTTCCAAGCAGACGGGCAACAATTCCGTCAAGCATATCAAAAATTGCGGCTGCAATAATCATTATAGAAGCTCCCCGGAAATCATGTTGAGACGCAAACACGATTGAGAAGAATCCGCACAAAACATTAAACGTTGTAACAGTATTAGCAATAAATGATTTTTGAAATAAAGATTTATTCATTATTCGATCTCGAAAAGAATTGTCTCGCCTGCAGTCACTACATCTCCAAGTTTAACTTTTAATTTCCAGTTAGCTGGAACAATTACATCTGAACGGCTGCCAAATTTTATCATTCCAAAACGGGTTCCCATTTTAACAGAGTCGCCAACTTTCAAATCGCAAACAATTCGTCTTGCTATAAATCCGGCTACTTGTGTGAAAAAGACTTTTCCTTTACTGTTTGTAATTCCAATTTCAGTTCGTTCGTTTCGTTTATCGGCTTTTTCATGAAAAGCGACTAAATATTCTCCGGCAACATATTTGAAATATTCTACTTTACCGTCAATAGGAATCCGGTTAACATGCACATTAAGCGGCGACATAAAGATTGAAATTTGTTTGGCGTTCTCTTTTAAGAATTCTCCTTCGTACACATCTTTTATAATAACAATTTTCCCATCCGCCGGAGAAAGCACCACATTTTTTTTATTTGGAGACGTTCGCTCTGGATCCCGGAAAAAATTCAATGAAAAAAGGAAGAAAACGATTGAAAAAACTATAAGAGAGTACTTGATCCATCCATTTTGAATGAACAATGAACCAAGTATTAGTACAAGAGAGAATCCTGCACAGAATAAAAATGTATTTAGCCCATACTTTGTAATCATATAGAAAATGTTTGTGAACAATAACTATAAAACACGTCTGCTAAAGACGGTGCAAATGTAATATTTTATCTCTTCAATTTCTTGTGAAACTTTTTTTTGCTAACTTTCGCATGAACAAATCAAGAAAGAAAATCACTCATACCAACAATTCGCAAATTTAATTTAATAACGGAGGATTAATGAAATTAAACATGAACGACATGATGAAGCAAGTGCAGAAAATGCAAGCAGACATGGCAAAAGTACAATCTGAATTGGAAAATAAAACTGTTACCGAAGAGAGCGGCGGGGGAATGGTTAAAGCAACAGCCAACGGAAAAAAAGAATTAGTATCTCTCTCAATTGATGAAGAAATAGCAAAAAGCGGCGATAGAGAAATGTTGGAAGACCTTGTTGTTGCCGCAGTTAATAAAGCTTTACAATCTGCCGGTAAAATGGCGGAAGATGAATTGGGAAGTGTTACTAAAGGGATGTTGCCTCCTGGTATGAACATTCCGGGGTTTTAAATGCTGATAGCAGAACCGTTACAAAAAGCAATAGATGAATTAAGCAAACTTCCTTCAATTGGGAATAAAACGGCTCAGCGCCTCGCTCTTCATATATTGAAAAGCGAATCTCAAACTGTTGATGCTTTGGTCAAGTCGCTGATTGAACTGAAAGAAAAAATTAGATTTTGTGAAGTTTGTTTTAATATTTCAACCGAAGAAAAATGTGAAATCTGCACAAGTCCCAAACGTAATCGTTCTTTGATGTGTGTTGTTGAAGATGCCAGCGATGTAATAGCAATTGAAAAAACAAATGAGTATAACGGTCTGTACCATGTTCTTGGCGGTGTGTTAAATCCATTAGCTGGAGTTATGATTGATTCTCTGAAAATAAGAGAATTACTTCTTCGTCTTCAGACAAATGAAGTAAAAGAAATTATTCTTGCTCTTAATCCAAATTCTGAAGGCGATGCTACCTCGGTCTACTTGATGAATACATTAAAAAATTTACCTGTAAAAGTTTCTAGAATTGCGCGCGGACTTCCTATCGGCGGAGATCTGGAATTTGCAGATTCGGCAACAATTGGGCGTGCATTCATTGGCAGAATATCTATACAATGAAAGAGTGGTTCAAGGATTGGTTCAGTTCTGAAGAATACTTAAGCGTCTATCAACATAGAAACAATGAGGATGCTCAAAAATTATTAGAACTAATTATAAGAGAGACGGAATTAAACAAAGACGCTTCTATTCTTGACGCGGCGTGTGGAGCTGGCAGACATTCGATAAACCTTGCGTTAAAGGGATTTAATGTTACCGGATTCGATTTGAGCAAGTCTCTTCTTAAAAAAGCGAAATCGGATTCTGCTCTGCAACAAATTGAAGTTGATTTATTCTGCGCAGATATAAGAAATATCTGTTTGTCCAAAAAATTTGATCTTATTCTAAATTTGTTTACAAGTTTCGGTTACTTTGATAATGACGAAGAAAATTTTTGCTTTGTTGGAACGGCATTTAATTTATTGAATGAAAACTCCTATTATGTTTTAGATTTTCTGAACGCTAATTTTGTGCAAAATAACCTGGTGCCGGAAACAATTAAAGAAACCGAGAATAAAAAGGTTACTGAACGGCGGAAAATTGAGAATGGACGCGTTGTAAAGGAAATCACAATACAAAGCGGAGAAATGACAAATTCATATTTGGAATCGGTTCAATTATATCCAAAAGAAAAAATAATTTCCGAATTTGAGAAAATTGGATTTAACTTCACTAAATTATTCGGTGATTATGAAGGTTCGATATTTAATGAACATAAATCTCCTAGATTGATTCTTTTTTTTAAGCGATGAAAAAAATAATATTTTTTTTGTTTTTTCTAAGTTTATCTTCATGCGATTTGCTGACTACTAGAAATGCGGAACAACCGGATACTCTTGCAAATAGTAATATACCTGCAACATCGCCGGATATTTTGTTCCAGAACTTGAAATCTTCAATAGAAGAAAAAGTTTTAGAAAATTATATACAATGTTTTGTGGATCCATCCTTCCTTAAAAAAGAATTTAAATTTTTCCCCTCAACCACACAGTATCCAGTTCTTAATAATTGGAATTTAGATATGGAGAAGCAAAATTTTGTTAATCTTAAAACTCGATCAAAAACAGGCAACTCAATTGTATTGGGACTATCACATACTAATCTAACTCAGTTCGGCGATAGCGCTATTTATCAATTTGATTATGATTTATCTATCTCAGCAAATGACCAAAATGTTAATGGGGATTATAAGGGAAAAGGTGAATTCAAAATATTTCTGGATAATAGAAGTCTACAGCAATGGGTTATTGTTGAATGGCGTGACTTTGCCATAGAAAATTCATTAAGTTGGAGCGAACTCAAATGGAGGTTATATTATTAAGCGTATTCTTTTTAGCGGAATAGTCTTAATTACTCTTAATAGTTGCGTAAATCCTTTTGCGCCCAAAATTGATGATACGCTCGGTCAAGCAAAAGGATTGATCAGCGACCAACTAAACGTTGATGGTGTATTCCAAAATTTTCAGTATGCATACACATTTAAGGATACGTTAATTTATAGTCAATTGCTAAATAAAAATTTTACTTTTAACTACCGAGATTATGATATTGGCGCTGATATTTCGTGGGGAAGAGATGAAGAAATGAAAGTCAGCAGCGGATTGTTCCAAAATTCACAGCGTTTAGATCTGGTTTGGAATAACATTAATTCAATGACGGATGATTCATCACGCATTGTAAGAAGTTTTAATTTAACAATAACGTTTAACCCGACTGATATTATTTACATTGACGGCAGAGTGGATTTAACACTGATTAAAGAAAATAATAAATGGAAAATCCTCCGTTGGGTGGATGAATCTAATTTTTAGGAATTCATGATACTATTCTATCTAAAAGAAACTATAAGAATATTCCGGAAATCATCGTTTGCTACGATTGTTACTATTACAATAACAACAATCGCAGTTTCACTAATGACAATTTCACTTTTCCTTGTATTCAGTACAAAGACACTAAGCGATCAGATTAAAAGATCAATTGAAGTAAATGTTTATTTAGAGGATTCACTAAACCAGGCAGATATTCAAACCATTGAAAGTAGCATTAAACAAATCAGTGCGGTTCAGTCTGTTCAATTTATCAGTAAAGATGATGCTGTAAAAAAATTCTTAGCCGAAACCGGCGAAGATTTCAGAAAAGTGATAGATCAAAATCCTTTGCCAAATTCGTTGGTAGTAAAATTTCAACCTCAATCTTTGGATGAAATCAACATTGAACAGTTCACAGATCAATTCAAGAAGATAAATGGCGTTACAGATGTTGTCTACGATTACAAGACTGTTCTGCGTATTCTTAATTTTCTAAGATCATTCAAGTACGTCATTTATATGTTATCTGTGATCTTAATACTTTTATCAATTTACCTTGTCTACAGCAATAATAAAATTCAGATGTATGGGAATAGGAATCTATATTTAACTATGAAATTAGTTGGAGCTGTTGAAAAGACAATGAAGATACCGGTTATTATTAACGGTTTGTTCATTGGACTTATCTCATCGGTTTTTACTTTACTGATTTTCCACGGTGTTTTGATTTTATTGACTAAGATATATTATAACATTAAATTTATAATGTATTTAGAGTTTATGGATATCCTAATTCCTGTGATCGGTGTCTTATTGGGATTTATTGGAAGTTTTATATCTTCATTCAAGCTTTCTAATTTACTACACGAAAAATAATTTGATAAAGGAAGTGTCAATGAAAATTACTATTCGGATTTTCATCATCTTAATATTAGGGTACGTTTCCTTAGCTGCACAAGTTAAGGATTACGAATTAGGTGCTGATGTATTAGGGGCGCGACTGAATCCGCAAGGAGGATATTATAATTATTCAGATCCGGAAGCGGTCAATATTAAGGTCTCTGTTTGGGGATGGGTCAAATTTACCGGAAAATATACCGTGCCGAGTTATTCAACTGTTGCAGATCTCTTATCCTATGCCGGCGGTCCTACAGATGCAGCGGATCTTGAAGATCTAAGAATTTACCGGATAAATGACGATTCAACACAAACTATGATAAAATTTACTTATAACGACCTTCTTTATGAGTCTAAGCTTGAGACTAAATATAGAAAAGTCCCCAAATTGGAAGCAGGCGATATTTTAGTAGTTCCAGGTGAACCGAGATTATATTTCCGTGATCACTTTAGCATATGGATGTCTGTGTTCAGTGTTCTAATTTCATTATCAATTTTAGTACTTAATATTGTGAGAAAATAAAAGGAGTATTTCGTGATTAGTACCCAAACAAGTTCCCCAATATTACAAGAGACTCATACACTTAAGGACTATATAAATCTTGTCCGATTGAATTTTGTGCCTATCTTACTAATAAGTTTAACCGGGTTGCTGGTTGCTGTAATCTATGCTATTAATGCTCCAAACATATATAAGTCCACAACTGTTATTAAACTTTCAAAACCGCAGGGGAATATTCTTTCAGGGTCTCTTATTCCTGAGTTCCAGGATTTTGGAAGCGACCGTTTCATAGCTAATGAAATTGAGGTTTTAAAAAGTTATCATCTTAAAGATAAAGTTGCCAATTCGCTTATTGATAGTTTCAAAACAAGTCCTAACAAAAAGAACTTTTCTCTTATAATTGATGAAAACTTGAGTTCAAAATCCGGTTCACTAATTCTTAAGCCGATTGAAGCAATAGTTGCTATGTTAACTTCGAAGGTCTCTATAGATCAAAAACGTGGATTAGATATAGTAGAAATTTCAGCTGAGTCCACTTCGCCTTACGAGGCGGCTGTAATAGCAAACAGTTATGCTTCAGCATACAAAGAAATTAATTTGGCATACAATAGACAGCAATTAACGGTAATTAAAAATTTTCTTGCGAAGCAAAGAGACGAAAAGTTAGCATCTTTAGCCAGTGTTGAAGAAACTATGAAAAATTTTCAGGAGCAGCGCGGTATTGTGGAATTGCCGGAACAAGCGAAAGCTCTTATTACTGAATCTTCAGATATTCAAGCAAAAATGAATGCGACTAAAATTGATATGACCATCTCTGAGAAAACGCTTAATAATTATAAAGATGAGTTAAAAAAACGCGATCCTACATTAACTGCTTATATAGAAAATTTGGCAACTGAGCCGTACATTAAAAAATTACAAGAACAGATTGGCGCCTTAACAATTCAAAAAGATAGGGCAATGGCTAATCCGAACAGTAATTCTCAAAAATTAGTTAAAGAAGCCGATGCTAATATTAGCGAATTAAAAAATAAACTTAATAGTCAATTATCCGTTTTTCGTGCAGGGGTACTCGCATCAACTCCTGAAGAAATAAAAGATCTTACAAGAAAAGTTTTGGATGAAGAAGTAAAATATCAAGCGCTAACTGCTTCTTATAAAAAAATGAATGAGATTGTTGGCGATTATGATAAAAAGATGAATCTACTTCCTACTAGCACAATTGATCTAGCCAGACTGCAAAGAGAACAATCTGCAAATGAAAAACTTTATCTTCAGGTCGAGGAGCGCTATCAAGAAGCAATTATTAATGAGCAGTCGGTTCCGGGGAACGCATTGATTATAGATGCAGGATTGGTTCCGCTGCTTCCTTCAAAACCGAATCGTTTATTAATTGTACTTATTGGATTGATTCTTGGTATTGGTCTGGGAGTTGGTTTTGCCTTTGTTAGAAACTATCTTGATAATACAGTAAAAACGCCTGAAGACATTTCAAACAGAAATATCAATGTTCTAGCGTGGGTTCCTCAAATTGAGGGAATAGAATCTGGTAATAAGGATTTTGAATTTATTGTAGCTAAAAAACCGGATGCAAGTGCTAGCGAAGCTTACCGCGCTTTAAGAACTAGAATTAAATTCTCTAAACTTGATAAAGAAGCACTAAAAACTATTTTAGTCACTTCCGCTACGTCGCAAGAAGGCAAAACAACAACTTCAATCAACCTTGCCGGTAGTTTTGCTCAGGCAAATTTTAAAACAATTATTATTGATGCGGATTTAAGAAAACCTAGGATTCATACTGTCTTTAATCAAAAGAGATTTCCAGGATTTTCAGATTATTTTTTCGGTCAAGCTTCGTTTAGCGAGATTCTCAGAAAATCAGAAATTAATAATCTCGATTTCATAACTGCCGGAACAATTCCACCGAATCCTTCTGAAATTTTGGGCTCCACACAGATGGAATCTTTTCTTGAGAAATTAAAAAATGAGTATGACTATATAATTATTGACTCTCCGCCAATTATTGCCGTAACTGATTCGGAAATCATGTCGAGTATGGTGGATGGAACCTTACTTGTTGTTTCAGCCAATAATACTGAGGTCGAACTGATGGAAAAAGCCGTTCAGTTATTGAGTCACGACCGTTCTTCATTTATTGGGGTAGTTCTAAATAATTTTACTTACAGAAGCGGTTACGGATCGTACTATAAATATTATTATTACTATTCTAGACCGACAAACGGCGCAAAGAAAAACCGTATAAAAGTATAAACAAATGAATAATAAAATTGCTGTTGTTACCGGCGGAGCAGGCTTCTTAGGGTCACATCTTTGCGATAGATTAATCCATGAAGGATTAAAAGTAATTTGCCTTGATAATCTTTTAACAGGACGAATAGAAAATATTCAACACCTAATTTCAAATGAAAATTTCCAGTTCATCAAATTAGATGTTACAAACTATATTCATCTTCCCGGCAATATAAATTATGTCTTACACTTCGCTTCACCTGCAAGCCCTATTGATTATTTGAAATATCCCATTCAAACATTAAAGGTAGGATCTCTTGGTACTCATAAGGCGCTTGGATTAGCTAAAGAAAAAGGTGCGACATTTCTGCTTGCAAGTACATCGGAAGTGTATGGTGATCCTCTAATTCATCCTCAGAGTGAAGATTATTGGGGAAACGTTAACCCTGTTGGTCCGCGTGGTGTTTACGATGAAGCCAAGCGTTTTGCAGAAGCTCTTACAATGGCATATCATCGTTATCATGGGCTTGATACTCGTATAGTAAGAATCTTCAATACTTATGGAACAAGAATGCGTCTTGATGACGGACGGGCACTTCCGGCGTTCATATCCCAAGCTATGAATGGAGAAGATATCACAGTATTTGGGGATGGAACTCAAACTAGAAGTTTTTGTTATGTAAGCGATTTGATTGACGGAATTTTTAAACTACTTCTATCAAATGAAACAATGCCTGTCAATATCGGAAACCCAAACGAAATTACGATTGAAGATTTTGCCCAAGAAGTTATCCGTTTGACAAATTCAAAAAGTAAAATTATTCATCAAGAATTGCCGATTGATGACCCTAAAGTTCGTCAGCCGGATATAACCCGCGCAAAAGAAATTCTTGGATGGGAACCGAAAGTGAGTAGGGAAGAGGGACTCAAATTAACTTTGGATTATTTTAAACAAATAAAGGAATAAATTGAATACACTCCTTTCGGAGAAAAATCATTTAGAAAGAATTCAATCCATTCTACGAATTGAAATACCGGCTTATCTTTTGATCTCCATCTCATTATTCTCCAGTATAGGATTTCTAATCTTGAAAATCTTGATTCTGTTTCTTTCTCCATATCTGATATTTATTCTGTTCCGATTGAAAAAGTTTGGATGGATTCCTTCTTTTTGTTTAATCGTTATAGTTCCTTTGATTCTATCTTGATTTAATTTTACAGGTTCTTTGCTCAGCACTATTTTCACCATTTTACCATATCTCACTTTCTTAATCTTCACATTCCTTTTGAAGATGGTAATTCCGGATTGGTTAGAGGAAATAAATGGTAAAATATTTCGTAGATACAAAACGGATTTGCCTAAATAAAAAGAGGCTGCCCTTTTGAGACGGCCTCGTGCATTAAATAACAGCCAACCTATGTTAGGACGACTCAATGCATAAATTTGATAAATCCATTTAAGGCGAATGAGCAAAGAACGGACGTAAGGTATGAAAATCAAAAGGTATTAAGAAAATTTTTATTGACAATAGATTTCTCAAATTGTAATTTGCATTCAGTTACCAGCCGAAGTAACAAGAAAACATTAGTTTGTAATTAAAAATTAAATGCCGCGAGGGTGCGGTGGTTTACTTGTTTCTATATTGTATTACCAGCCAACAGCCGAAAAAAATATTTCTTAATTACATAAGAGGGTGCTTATGAAAAACAAACTTACGATTAGTGCTATTATTATTTTATTTTTTTCACAAATAATATTAGCACAGACACCAGCAAATTATGCGCTTGGTGTTTCAATTCTTCCGTCATTTGATTGGACGCTTACTCCTGGAACTGGTCCTAATTATCATTTATATGTAGATGATAATGCTGATTTCAGTTCTCCAGTGATTGCACCGTCTATTGCAGTAACGGGTGCAACTACATATACTTTTACTTATTCAAGTACTGCTAGCGTGGTTCTTCAAAACGGTACATCGCTTGCCCCTAAAAAATATTATTGGAAAGTAACTGATGACGGCAACGCAGGTGCAATCTTAGTATCGAGAGAATTCAATACGGTGAACGAATCAGTACCTATGATCAGTCCGGTAATTCCAAGTGTTACATCTGCTTATGTTGGCTGGTCACCTGTTCCTTATTCTTCCGGTTTGAAATATGACCTAACTTACTCTCTTAATTCTGATATGAGTGCACCTGTTGGAACAATAAGCAATCTTACAACTCCTAATTATACTCTAACCGGTTTAACAAATAGTACAACTTACTATGTGCAAGTTCGCACAAAAAACAGTACAGGTTCCGTTATAATCTCATATTCTACTGTATCAACATTTACAACCCTTGGTCCGCCAACTCCTATTAGATCATACCCAATAGATGCAGCGACTGTTTACGCTTCTAAACCAACATTCTTTTGGTATATAGAAGGGAATGAACCTGGATTAGATTATCAAATTAGATATAGGCTTTCTTCTGGTGCTTACGGTGTGCCTCAAGTATTAACAACATCAAATAAATTATACAAAACACTTACAACTAATTTAACTGCTGGTGAAACTTATGTTTGGCAAGTTAGATCATTTGCTGGTGCTACATATTCAAATTGGTCAACTGCAGGTGATTCAACATTTGTAATGTTCTCTAGTGTTGCAACAACACCCCCTGTTCCAATTCCATCTTGGCCGGACGGCAGCCCAACGCCAACAATTTATACTAATCCTCCTGTGTTGTATTATTACATTGATGTTTATGCAACAGGCTTAGAATTCAGAGCTCAATATTCAACTGCCAATACATTGGTGGGAGGTGCAGGAACTGCTTTTAGTGTCGCACCTGTAACATTAGGTTGGACAACTGATCTATTTTCAGCAGTAGCTGTATCTTTAATACCAGGTACACAATATTATTGGCATGTTCAATCAAGATTAGCTGGTCCTCCGAATACAGAGTCTGCATGGTCTTCAACTGCAACATTTATTGTTGCAACCACAGCAAGCGGTGCTGCAACCACACCAATACCTTCAACTCCAGTTGGGGGACAAATATTAGACAGCCCGCTTTCCGGAGTAACTTTGTTTTGGGCTGCACCAGCAACAGAATCTCTGGATTATCAAGTAAGAATTGCGCAAAGTTCGAGTGTTGACGGAAGCGGAATGTTAAATCATCCTCTGGCAGTTTCAACCACCGCATCTGGCGGATGGCCAGTTACTGATCCGACCAAATCTATTTTAGTAAGTGCAATACCATACTCATTAACGGCGGGAGCTACATATTACTGGCAGGTAAGATCGAGATTAACGGCAACTCCTGCAATTTTCTCTTCTTGGTCAATGGTAGCCAGTTTTTCAACCGCCGCCGGATCTTCATCCGTAGTACCATTAGTTATAAGTCCTAACTATGGACAGCCGATAAATAATACAAGTGCAGTATTAACCTGGAAGATTCCGGTACCGACCGATTCTCATTTGAAATACGATTTACAATATTCAAAAAATTCAGATTTCAGTAGTGCACAAACGAAAGCAAATTTAAATGAACCAGTTGCACAAGTAACCGGATTAGATCAGAACTCCACATATTATTGGAGAGTATTATCAAAGACTGATAACGGATCGACATCGAGCTATTCAACAACTGGATCATTTAAGACAAGCGGTGCTACATCGGTAGAAGAACAAGAAACAATACCAACAGCATATGAGTTATCACAGAATTATCCAAATCCATTCAATCCAACAACAAGGATAAATTTTGCAATACCTCAAAATTCTTTTGTTACAATAAAAGTATATGATATGTTGGGTAGGGAAGTAAAAACCTTAATCAATCAACAAATGGTATCGGGGAATCATTCAATTGATTGGAACGCTGATAATAACTTAGGAATCAAAGTAGCCACTGGAATGTATATTTACAGAATTACAGCAGGAAACTTTGTTTCAACTAAGAAGATGGTATTAATTAAATAATAATTTTTAATACTAGAAGAGGAAACTAAAATGAAAAATATCAGCGCTCGAATCATATTTTTTCTTGTAATAGCTGCGGTAGGTCTTGCTCTATACGCATGTCATCAAGCATATTTTGTTTAGATCAGATTAAAAAAAATAGATTCAATATTAAAAAGAAGGTCACCAATCGGTGGCCTTCTTGCGTTTTAAACCTGCCTTATAAAGAAATCCATTTCATCATTTTTTAGAAGCAAAATCATTTTATGCCGTAAGTAAATCTGCGATTTTGACCAATTTATAGCTTATTCAGAAGGAAATAGAGAAAAATAATTTAGAAAAAAGACAAAATATCCTTGACAATTAATTTTAAAAAGATATATTGCCCTATAAAATTGATTGAATAAGATACAGATTGTCTTGTTTCATCATTACCAGCCGACAGCCGAAAAAAACAGCCGAAAGAAAATATTTCTTAATTACATAAGAGGGTATTTATGAAAAACAAATTAACTGTTTTCGCAATTATAACGTTAATAAGTTTCAACGTTATCCTTGCACAAGTTCCCCCCGCTGCACCTGTAGCTTCAGCGGCGACTTCGATAACTGCAACATCTTTTACTGCAAACTGGGGTTCAGGCGGAGGAGCGGCAGAAACTGCTTACTATCTTGATGTATCAACAAGCAGTTCTTTCGCTTCATTTGTTCCCGGTTATAATAATTTAAATGTAGGTCTTGTTACTTCCTACTCTGTTACCGGATTAACTGCCGGTCCAACTTACTACTATAGAGTAAGAGGATATAACGGATCGGGGAGTGGACCCAATTCAAGTACAATTGATGTTGCTGGTATTTCAGTTGCGTCTGCTGCTACAGCAATTACAAATTCAGGTTTTACTGCTAATTGGAATGCGGTAGCTGGTGCTTCTTCATATACGTTAACAGTTGTTGGAGATGCTGGGAGTCCTTATACATTAATAGTTGGGACTTCTTATGCAGTCACAGGTTTAACGGCAGGTACATTATATTCATATACTGTTCAAGCAGTAAGTGCAAGTTTATCAACAAGCACTGCTTCAAATTCAATTAGTGTGTGGACTATTCCTGCCGATCCAGTTTCTTCCGCAGCATCTAATGTTGCCGGTACAAGTTTCTCGGCAAATTGGAGTGCTTCAACAGGTGCAACAGGATATTATTTAGATGTTGCAACTGATGTGGGATTTTCTTCCTTTGTTTCAGGTTATAATAGTTTAGCTCTGGGTAATGTTACAACTTATTCAGTAACGGGATTATCTTCTAACACACAATATTGGTATAGAGTAAGAGCATTCAATACCGGCGGAACAAGTGGAAATTCCGGAACACAGACTACTACTACCGGTCCGTTAGCAAATGCCGCTACATTAATAACTCAAACATCGTTTCAAGCAAATTGGGCAGTAGCAGCAGCAAATAATTATTTAGAAGTTTCTACTTCACCAACTTTTGCAGGTAACATCGGAGCTCCATACGATGGATTAACAGATGAAGGAGTGGTTTCAACTTTTACTGTGAGTGGTTTAACAGCCGGAACAATTTATTATTATAGAGTCAGCACTGCACCGGCAACACCGCCATATTCTAATACAATAACCGTTGTTACCGTACCACCTGCGCCTGTTTCATCCGCTGCATCAAATGTTGCTGGTACAAGTTTCTCGGCAAATTGGTCTGCGGTTTCAAGTGCAACAGGATATTATTTGGATGTTGCAACAGATGCCGGGTTTACATCATTTGTTACCGGATTTAATAATTTGGATGTTGGAAACGTAACCACTTATTCCATTACCGGACTAATAATTAATACTCCATATTATTATAGAGTACGTGCATATAATGCAAGCGGCACAAGCGGAAATTCTTCAACTCAAAATCCAACAACCGGTCCTTCAGTGCCTCTAATTGGTGGTTCCAGTCCGGCAAATTATGCAGTCGGGGTTACAATCCAACCTTCTTTCTCATGGTCAGGTGGAACGAGTTACGACTTCCAAATTGATGACAACAGTGATTTTAGTTCACCTATTGTATTTTTAAATTCAAATCCAAGTACATCATATAGTTTTGCACCATATGTAAATACATCAACTATTTTGCTTGCAAACGGAACAACATATTACTGGAGAATTAGAAAGGTCGGTCCACCTAACAGCGATTGGACACCGACACAAGAATTTACAACAGTAAATGCTGCAACACCATATATGAATCCTGTTCTAACCGGTGTTACCACTGCATATATTTCATGGCATCCCGTTCCGTATTCTTCCGGTTTATATTATGATTTGTTGTGGTCAACTAATGCAAACATGTCTGGTTACACAACTGTAGCCCGGTTAGATACAACTTCATATACATTAACAAATTTGGTACAGGGTACTACATATTATGTTCAGGTTAGAGCTAAGAATACAGCGGGCACAGTTATAATAACTTATTCAACAGTAACAACTCCGTTTACTGCTACTGCGCCGCCGATTCCATATAGATCTTATCCAATAGATGGTGCAATAAGTTACGCTTTAAAGCCGACATTCTTTTGGTTTATAAAAGGGAATGAACCATTTTTAGATTATCAAATACGTTACAGACTTTCTACAGATCCGTATCCGTTGACTCCTCAAGTAACAACGACATCCAATAAATTATACAAAACTATTTCTACGGATTTAGTCGCCGGCTCAACATATTATTGGCAGGTTAGATCATTCATTGGCGGAGTTTATTCTAACTGGTCAACTGTAGGAGATTCATCGTTTGTAATGTATACAAGCTTAGCCAGTTCTCCTGTTGTTCCATACACATCATGGCCGAACGGTGGTGCAACTGTATATGTAAATCCTCCGGTATTATATTATTACATTGATGTTTATGCAACCGGATTAGAATTCCAAGTTCAATATTCTACAAGTTCGTCAGTAGGCGGGGGTGGTGATTTTACTGTTTCTCCTGTTACATCTTCTTGGACTACCGATTTATTTATGGCATTGAATGCATCATTAATTCCGAATCAACCTTATTATTGGCATGTGAGATCAAGACTAGCGGCAACACCGGCATCAATATCTGCATGGTCTTCTTCAGCAAATTTTATTGTTGCATCAACTGCAAGCGGAGCGGCAACAACGCCAATTCCTTCTACTCCGGTCGGTGGACAAATTTTAGACAGTCCGCTTTCCGGAATAACTTTGTACTGGTCAGCATATTCTACACAAACACTCGATTATGAAGTACGACTTGCTCAAAGTTCAAGTGTAGATATTAATGGTATGTTGAATCATCCGTTGGCAACTTCGAGCGGATATGTAACTACTGATCCGACTAAATCTATTTTAGTAAGTTCAATATCATACACTTTGACAGCTGGAGCTACATATTACTGGCAGGTAAGATCGAGATTGTCAACAAACAATGCGATTTTCTCTCCATGGTCAATGGTAGCTAGTTTCTCAACCGCCGCCGGATCTTCATCTGTAGTACCATTAGTTATCAGTCCAAACTATGGACAGCCGATAAATAATACAAGTGCAGTATTAACTTGGAAGATTCCGGTACCAACCGAATCTCATTTGAAATATGATCTGCAATATTCCAAGAATGCTGATTTCAGTAATGCGCAGACAAAAACAAATATTGATGAACCTGTAATGCAAGTTGCCGGGTTAGATCAAAACTCTATTTATTATTGGAGAGTTTTATCTAAGAACGATAATGGATCAATATCGAGTTATTCAGCAACCGGAACATTTAAAACAAGCGGAGCGACATCCGTAGAAGGACAAGAAACAATACCAACAGCATTTGAGTTATCGCAAAACTATCCGAATCCATTCAATCCAACAACTAGAATCACTTATGCACTTCCTCAGAATGCATACGTAACCATTAAGGTTTACGATATGTTAGGCAGGGAAGTAAAAACATTAGTAAGTAGCGAGATGTTGGCCGGAAGTCATTCAGTTGAGTGGAGAGGAGAGGACAATGTAGGTGGAAAAGTAGCAAGCGGTGCATACATATATAGAATAACCGCCGGCAATTTTATCTCTACTAAGAAGATGTTATTACTAAAGTAAGGTAAAAACAATTCAACTATAAGAGAGATAACTCAAATAATTAAAAAGAAAAGAGGAAGAGAAATGAAAAAGATAAGCGCATCACTCTTTTTGTTGTTCGTGCTGGCGGTAATAGGTCTAGCCCTTTACGCATGTCACCAAGCGTATTTTGTATAGACCTGAATAAAAAAAATAGAGCAATTAATATGAGAAGGTCACCAATCTTGGTGACCTTTTTTTAAACTGAATTACACTTCTTATATTACAATGGTAATTATTTCAAGAATAGAATGAAAATCTCGTACAAAAAATATTCGCTAGAGCTGAAAAATCAGTTCACAATAGCTTACAACTCCAGAAAAACTACACCGGTTGTTTTGATAAAGATAGAACACAATGGGTTCATAGGTTACGGAGAAGCATCTTTGCCGCCGTATCTGCAGGAAACTCAAGATAGTGTGATTGAATTTTTTAGAAATGTAGCGAAGAAAAATTATAAAGATATCTCTGATTTGCCGCATCTGCTAAAAGATGTTGATGATATAGCTCCCAATAACACAGCGGCTAAAGCTGCTATTGATATTGCACTGCATGATCTGGCTGGTAAAGTTAATCATCAACCTTGTTATAAATATTTGAACATCTCTAAAAGTATTCTGCCATTTACCTCTTTTACAATTGGAATTGACGAACCGGCAATAATGAAAAAGAAGATACAAGAAGCGGAACAATTCAAAATTCTTAAAGTGAAGTTAGGCACTGAGCAAGATGAAGAAATTATCAAACTTATTAGAGAAGAAACAGATAAGCCGCTTTATGTTGATATCAACCAAGGATGGAAAGATTTACATTATGCGGTTAATATGTCTAATTGGCTTCATCATCAGAATGTTTTATTGATAGAACAACCGTTTAACAAAAATGATTTAGAAAGCAGTTCGCGGCTAACCGAGAAATCTCCCATACCAATAATTGCAGACGAATCTATGCAGAGGTTGAGCGATATTGAGAAAATTAAAAATTCATTCACCGGTATAAATATCAAATTGATGAAATGTACCGGGATG
>JAKAKD010000004.1 GCA_021824635.1 Bacteroidota bacterium
AATTGTTTAGCAATTCAAGATGATGCTCCTTCTGAGATTTACGCTGGCACTGACATTGGAATTTTTTACTCACCAGATGCCGGTAACACGTGGGAGGAATTTGGCAAGAATTTTCCAAACGTAATCGTTAATGAATTAGAGATTTTATTAAGAATTGGTAAAATAAGAGCGGCAACTTATGGCCGTGGTATTTGGGAGTCTCCGCTGAATAACATTCATAAGAATATAAAACTTACCTTTCCGAACAAAAGTGAATCACTACAGGGCAACACAATTGCAAAAATAAAATGGGAAAGCAAAGGTTTTGAGAATATTAAAATCGAATACACAATAGACAATGGTACTTCGTGGTTGCCAATAGTTAATTCCTATTTATCATCAAAGTGGGCCTATAGCTGGTATGTCCCGAATGTTTCGTCAAACAGTTGTAAGATCAGAATTTCAGATTCAAGTGATCTTTCAGTAATGGCTATTAGCAGCGAAAATTTTACAATTAAACCAGTCGAGATTCAAAAGAATTTGTCTGTGGTAGCACCAAATGGTGATGAAACTGTATTAGGAGGATCTCTTTATAAAATCAAATGGGATTCAAACTATAGTTCCAAATACAATATATCGTTTACATCTAACCTTGGTGATTCATGGCAATCTATAGCCACTAATATAGCATCTAGTGACAAAGAATTTTCATGGACAGTACCTCAAATAAATTCATCTAGTTGTAAGGTTAAATTAACAGACTATACTGATGCAAACATATTTGATGTCAGTGACAATCCTTTCAGAATAATCTCAACAGTTGATGTAAAAGACAGCTTAAGGAATCTACCTAAGCAATTCGAATTATATATTAATTACCCCAACCCGTTTAACCCAAGCACAACAATAAAATTTTCTATTCCTTCGTCTGGTCGAAATGGAATTTCGACCTACAAGGTTGTGCTGAAAGTTTATGATTTGTTGGGAAGAGAAGTTGCTACCTTGGTCAATGAAGAAAAAGCGCCGGGAGAATATAGTGTAGAGTTCAGAGTGCAGAGTTTACCGAGCGGGGTTTATTTTTATAGGTTGACTGCGGGTTTGTATTCTGAAACGAAGAAGATGATTTTGCTGAAATAGAGAAGATATATAGTCTAAAGTATAAGGAGAAAGTAGTAAGAAGTAACGAGAACCCGGTTTTGTTTTAGCCGGGTTTTTGTTGGTGGAAACTTTGTTCTTGTTGAATTTAATTTAGCTTTTCAAGAATTATTTCTTTATTTTTTTTGCACGAGGTTAACAAAAACAATATAATGTAGAGGTATCAAGATGTCGCTTCAAGAAAATATAACATTTCAGGATGCCTTGGAAATAATCGAAGCGCTACCGGAGAATCAGCAAGAAGATATTGTTGATATCATTAAAAAAAGACTTGTTGAGCGCAGAAGGGAAACCCTTGCATATAGTATTAAAAAAGCCAGAGAAGAATATATACGAGGAGAAGTAAAAAGAGGTTCTGTTGAAGATCTGTTGAGAGATCTTGCAGAATGAGAACAATAATATGGAGTAATACTTTTGTAAGAGCCTTCAAACGGGTTAGCAAAAGGTATCCGACATTAAAGCATGATATTGAAGATAGTTTGAAATTATTAGCTCAAAATCCTTTTTCTCCTTCCTTAGAAACTCACAAATTAAAAGGTAAGTTAAATGGATCGTGGGCTTGCAGTGTTAAATATGACCTACGAATTGTTTTTGATTTTGTGAAAAGCGAGACACAAAAAGAAGATGATATTTTTCTGATTGAAATGGGGACTCATGATGAAGTATATTAATTTCATTGAATATTTTAACGTAGAAAAATATTTAATTCAAAAAACACCCTTTTAATCCAAGCACAACGATAAAATTTTCTATTCCTTCGTCTGGTCGAAATGGAATTTCGACCTACAAGGTTGTGCTGAAAGTTTATGATTTGTTGGGAAGAGAAGTTGCTACCTTGGTCAATGAAGAAAAAGCGCCGGGAGAATATAGTGTAGAGTTCAGAGTGCAGAGTTTACCGAGTGGGGTTTATTTTTATAGGTTGACTGCCGGTTCATTTTCTGAGACGAAAAAGATGATTTTGCTGAAATGAACCTTGGACGTGAAAAGTAAAATCCACCAGAGGCGGACAAGCGTGAGTTGGGAGACGCGAAATCCGCCAGAAATCGGCGAGGCAAGCGTGAAAGGTGAAAAGTGAAATCCGCCAGAGGCGGACAAGCGTGAGATGATATTAAAACAGTTCGACGTTTATTTTTTCGATATTTTTTTCATCAAGAATTTCTATGGGCTGGGAAATGTTTTCAAGAATATAAGTTGTCTCAGAAGGGAAAAGAGTAACTTTAGCTTTGGTAACCGAGTGCTGAGAAAACAGATACATCAAAGTTTGATCGCCGTTTTTTATAATTTTTATAACATTATTCGAATCGGAATCTGCGAAGCTGGAATAATTTACTTTCTGAGTTAACTTAGCAGAAGCAGCCGACAGTCGTAATCTCTGAACATTCTTTTCGAAATGGTTATCACTTGAGAATAGCTCTACTATTTTGCAGCTACCAATGTAAGATTCCACTCGTTTAGCAATCTCGTCGACTTCGGAACCAAAGGAATTGTCTTTCAAAGAAAGGCATAGCTCAATCTCTTCTTTGAAGCGGTCGGTATTCTTCTCAAGGTATTCTCGTTTATCATGAGGTAATAATTCGGGTGAGAAAACAAATTTGAATATGTCCCTCTCTGTTATTTCTATATAATTACTCAACGACGTATTTCCTTTCAAATGTTAATTGCTATTTAAGTTATAGTTACAAAAACCGAGTTTTAGGAATTCGCGATTAAAATTACTCATGCAATTTCTCCGCGATACTCTTTTTAAGAATCCGTATCAAGTAATCGAAGCTTTGGTGGTATTTTTCATAGAAGTCGGTTTTACTTAGTGCTAACATGTGCCGGCTCAAGTACTCATATAAACCGCGACTCACACCGCCGTCGCTTAAATCTCCGGCATAATCATTTAAAGCTTTCTTGAAATTATCGGCTTCTTCTTCATTTAGTTTACCTTTATTAACATACATGAGGTTCAACTTGTTGACAGTTTCTTCCAAACCGGAACTAACAACTTTCTGAACATTTATCGAGTCTTCGAGATTGATTTCGCCCGAAGAAGAGTAATATGAAAAATCATCCGAGTGATATTTCTTAATTCTTCTAATGAGCGCATTAAGAGGGATAGCGGGAAAGAAGTCAGTTTCCGATTTCAGATAATCTAATACCAACGCAATGATTTTTTCATTTGTGCCGTGGAGAAGAGAATTTGGCAGCGCTTCGATAAACTCAGCGCTTGGCGGTTTTTGAGTTATCGGTTTATTCGAATTCTCAATTATATGGACAACACCAAAGTAAGTTGTTTTAGCATATTTATTTTTTTCTACTACATAATTTATACTTCGTAAAATCTTACCAAAAAATGGATCCGCTTCTTTGAGTTTCTTAGAAATTTCTTGTTCGATTCTACTGCTGATAATTTGTGATAGGAAAAAATAAGCGTCTGCTTCGTTGTTAATTTCCTTATCCCAGCTTTTTAGCGACTTAATAATTGGGAGTTCACCGGATTTATCTTTTACGAAAAGCAGAGTCAAAGCATCAACAGCAAAATCATGCAGCGATAGTTCTTCAAAAAATATTTTAGGGTAATACGCAGATTTTCTATTTAGGAGTGCAAGAGCAATCTTAATCGAATGGTTCAACAATACCTTGAAATGAAGTTGATTGTTCAAATCCTTGCATCGTAATATTTCTATTAGTGTAGTCATTTCAATATTGTCGCTCTGCAAATTTTCATCACACAATCAATTCCAAAAATCTATTAAGCGGCGTAACCGAAACTTTTTCATGAATAGGATAAAAATCTCTACCCGGATAAATTACAAATCCCTTTTTGCATTTTAACTCATCGAATGAAGTCCAAAAACCTTTCATGATCTTTGGCTCCAAAGAAAATTTTATTTCGATTGCAATTTCCGGAATATTGTTCTTTACTAATAAAAGGTCAATCTCGGCGCCGGCGCCGGTTCTGTAAAAATAATGCTCATAATTATTTCTCGTCAAATTTATTATTTGCTCTACAATAAATCCTTCCCAAGAAAAACCAGCAATTGGATTTCCGTATAATTGTTCCAAACTTCTGATGCCGAGAAGAGCGTGTAAAAGTCCGGAGTCCCGGACGTAAGTTTTTGCCGCTTTAACAATTCTCTTTTTTACATTTGCGAAATATGGAGTAAGTTGACGTACAATAAAAGTATCTGACAAAATATCGAGATAGTTTTTAACTGTAGGAGCGCTTACTCCAAGTGAAAGCGCTGTGTGACTTGAGTTCCAAAGTTTTCCATGATTGTGGGCAAGAATAGTCCAGAATCTTCTAAGTTGAATTGCAGGTATTCGAATTCCAAGCTGCGGTATATCTTGCTCAAGAAATGTTTTTATGAAAGATTCTCTCCACGTAAAACTTTCTTCATTATTCTCATTAAGATAACTAAGCGGGTAACCGCCTTTCAACCACAATTCATTAACGAGGCGGGAACCGTCGTCCGTGCCATCTGAATCTGAACTTGCGTTAAGTTCGTCAATACAAAATGTGCTAAGTTCATGATAAATAATTCTTCCCGCCAAACTTTCCGAAGCGCCCTTAATAAAAACCGGAGAAGCTGAACCGAGAATTAAGAATCGGGCTGGCTTTCTATCCTGATCAACCAGCGCGCGGATGATTGGAAACAAAATTGGCATTCGCTGCACTTCATCTATGATTATAAGTTTAGAAGAGTTTTCCTTCAAAAACAATTCAGCGTTCTGAAGCTTGTTAAAATCCGACGGAAGTTCTAAGTCGAGGTACAATGACGCAGGCAATTCTTTTGCAATTGATTTAGCAAGGGTTGTTTTACCTGTCTGCCGCGAGCCGACAATTCCAACTACCGGAAATGCCTGTAACGAGTCAATTACGCTTTTTTGAAGTCTCCTTCCTATCATGCTTGCAAATTAAAGGATAGACTTTTGATTTGCAAGGTTGAATGTCTGGGTTTGCTGAAAGGCTGCCAATTATTTTAATAATAAAGGCTAGTGTTGCGTCAAACGTAAAACGGTAAACGTGAGACGTATAATTCTTGTGTTTATCAACTTACGTTGCATAACTATATGCGCCAGAATAAGGTTGACACAACACAGCCTCATCGGCAGTTAAATCTTACCGAAGAAAGATCCGCTTCTTTGAGTTTCTTAGAAATTTCCTGTTCGATTCTATTGCTAATGATTTGTGAAAGGAAAAAGTATGCGGATTCTTCATTTTGAATATTTTCATCCCAATTAAGCAACGCCTTTCTTAGCGGAATATCATTACTGCCTAGTACTGAAGTAAAAAGCGGAGTAATAGAATCCGTAATTATCTCTTGAATTGTAATGCCGTGGAAAACAGTACGCGGAAATATGTTGCTGTATCTACTTCTTGTAATAATTTCGGCAAGTCTTGTTGAAATCTTGATGATTGAGTGTAACTCAGAAAAACTCAAACCTCCACTGTATAAGGTTTTGAGAAGATATATAAGATTGTCAACGCGAGACGTCATTTCTTGTTTTTTTAGAAATAATGTAAAAACATTTTTTCTAAAAACATAAAGCATTTTTCCAAAAAAGGATTATTTGTGAATATACTATCTGTACCAACCCAGCCAATTCAACAAGAAATTACAATAAGGACTGTGTTACCAAATTAAATGAAAATACTCTAAATGAGGTGCGGCATGAAAAAGTACTACAGCTTTCTATTTCTAATGTTTTTTGCACATCAAATTATTTTTAGTCAAGTTCCCAATTATTCATTAAGCTTTAACGGATCAAATGATTATGTCACTGTTCCACAAGGGATCCTAAACAATCCAGAATTATTTACAATCGAAGCGTGGATAAAACCTAAAATATCTAACACGCCAAATGTACCCATTTATTGTCAAGGTGCAACTGGGTTCGTCTTTTTTGAAATGCGCGGGGATCTTAGATATTTTAATATGACTATTCACTTAGACGATGGTACTTCCGGAGGGCAGTGGTATGGAGTTGGTTCAAGTATAAGTTTAAATGAAAATGAATGGTATCACGTAGCTGCGACATATAATAAAAACGCAGGAAGAATAAGAGTATTTCTGGATGGAAAAAATGTTGGCGAAACTCAAATCCCGACCCAATACTTTATAAAAGCGGAAGGGCCAGGATTTGTAAGTCAAATTGGAAAGTCTCCTGATCCGAATTCTCTTTCCTACAATGGATTAATTGATGGTATTAAGATTTCGAACATTGAAAGATATGATTCCGACTTTTTTCCTCCTCTTGATTTTCAAAATGATTCAAATACTCTAGCGCTTTGGAAGTTCAATGAAGGGGTTGGGACTGTGGCTAATGATGAAAGTGGTCATGGTTTTAACGGTCAAATCGTGGGGGCGACTTACTATAACGAAACTTCTTTTAATTCGTTAAGCTTATTATCACCATTCAACAATTCAGACAATGCGCCTTTAAATTTTGCAGTAAACTGGTCTTTTCCCACACAGGCAAATTATTATGCTGTTCAAGTAGCTACAGATTCAAATTTTACTAACGTGGTTGTTGAAAATGATAATATTCTTGACAAGAAATATTTCATTTCGGGATTGAGTGCAGGGCATACTTATTATTGGCGGGTCAAAGCAAACACACCTTGGGGTGAGACACCTTGGACAATT
>JAKAKD010000106.1 GCA_021824635.1 Bacteroidota bacterium
CACGGAGCTAAACTCCTCATTCTGGCCATCATAGGCATAAAACACAACCTCCGATTTAGAAATAGTAAAATTTTAGGGGCTAAATTTAGAGTAACCCCGTTTCAAATGCAATTTTTGTTTATTAAAGAAAAGCCGGACAAATTAACAGAAAATTAATTTGCGTATAAGGCAAGTGCCGCCTAATTTGTGCAGCAAATTTTAAGGATTTATAAATGCCCTCCTTTTTTGATAGCTGGTTACCGTTTATTTATTTATATGTAGGCGGCGGATTGTTTTTTCTTGCAGGTATGATCCTCATACGAAAGACAAAAGCAATTGATATGAGACTTAAACGAGATCGTTTTTGGTGGAAAGCCATGATTTTTGGGTTTTTCTACTTTATGGTAATTCACGCGTTTTTAATAATTGCTGCTCTTTACTTGTGAGATAAAAATGGAACAAATACACGCCATAGGTAGTGAACTCGATTGGATAGTACTCATAGTTTATATGATTGCTATGCTATTGTTTGGAAGCTACTTTGCAAAATACAATAAAGATACAAACGATTTTTTCTTTGGCGGAAGACGGTTTACTTGGTGGTTAATTGCAATGTCTATTGTAGCTACCGGAATCAGCAGTCATAGTTTTGTAAAATATTCTGCTATGGGTTTCAAATATGGCTTTTCTTCTTCAATGTCTTATATGAATGACTGGTTCTTTGTTCCTTTTTTTCTTTTCGGTTGGCTGCCAATAATTGTCTATTCAAGAATTAAATCTATTCCGGAATATTTCGAAAGAAGATTTTCTCCTTCAGCACGATTCTTTGTTACAATTCTTCAATTAATGTACTTAGTAGGATATGTTGGAATCGGCTTCCTCACAATGGGCAAAGCAATTATGCCATTGATGCCGGAACACTTCACAATTTTCGGTTTTCAAATACATGTTACACTAATGGGATTGATCTGGGTTACTGCCGTCATTACAGGAATATATATTACCTTCGGAGGACAAACCGCTGTAATCTTCACAGACCTTGTTCAAGGATTAATGCTTCTCTTTGCCGGTTTGATGATTTTCGTTGTGGGTGTTTACTATGTCGGCGGATGGGATTCATTCTGGCATCTTTTGCCTGCAAGTTGGAAACTTCCTTTTGCCGGATTTAATTCTCCGGCGGAATTTAATTCCGTGGGTACATTTTGGGAAGATGGGATTGCCGGTTCGGTAGGATTTCTCTTTATGAACATGGGATTGATAATGCGTTTCATGGCAACAAAAAATGTTCATGAAGGAAGAAAAGCGGCAACTATAAATATTCTTTTTATGCTACCAATCTCTGCAATAGTTGTTGGCGGCGGCGGCTGGGTAGCAAAAGCAATTTCTGTAAAATTTCCAGGTCTTATTCCCGCAGACGTTAATCCTGATAGCGTTTTTGTCGTTGTCTCGAACATAATTACTGGTCCTGGTGTTTTTGGATTTGTTATTGCGGCAATTGCAGCTGCATTGATGTCAACTGTAAGCACACTTCTTAACGCCACAGCAGCAATTTGGGTTAATGATGTTGATAGACCAATCAGAGTTTGGTTAAAGAAAATAAAACGTGAAGAACCGGTTGATGAGAAAAGAGCGATGGTTGTTGCAAGAACATCTACAGTTGCATTTACTATGCTTGGCGTTTTAGCTGTTTACGCATTCAATTCTTATCCAACAGTTTATCAAGCACATGCATTTTTCCATGCAACGCTTACGCCTCCTTTAATGATCGCAATTTTCTTTGGCGCTTTCTGGAAAAAATTTACTCCGGCTGGATTAATAACTACTGTGGTTGGCGGAATTGCATTCATGCTTCTTGGAAATAGGTATCCATTAGAATTAATAGGACCAATTGCACAAGGTACTCCTTATGACCCGGTTCATCCCTTCACATACATGGCAGCTTTATATAATTTGATTGTATGTACCGGCGTCGCAGTATTGGTAACTCTTTCTCAGAACCAGCTGAAACATTTTGCCGCTAAGATTAAAAAGAATCCTAATCACACAACAATTATGTATTCGATGGTTGTATTTAGTGTAGTGGTTGTTCTTATTGATATTCTTGATGCAATTTTTAGGTTCAAGATCCTCTCATTGGGAATTTTATTCTGGGCTACAATTTTCGCATCTGCATTTGTTGCATTGATTACCACCTTTTATGTTAAATATGATGCTGAAAGACAAACAGCCGGCTTAACTGTTTGGTCAATTCATAAAGCCAAAGAATGGTTCAAAGGAAGAAAGCTAAATGAACGCGAAGGCGAAATGGTTAAGGTTAATTGGAAACTGAATGAAAGCGATGATAATGATGTGATAAACTTTTCTAAAAAAGATATGCACAAGATGGCGGCAGAAACAGGTGATCTGGTTTATATCTCTGATGCACGCAAATGGCTTGGCGGATTAAAATCATGTCATACTGTTTACGGCGAACCGCATAATGAAGACGGAATAGTTTACATTAGAAAATTACATATTGGAAAAGGTCTTTTTGTTGAAGGGAAAATATTAGAAGCCGAAAAAGAGATGTGACCAAAGCTAGAGGTAAGAGGCTAGAAGCAAGAGGTATTTAAAATTTACTTCTTACATCTAGCCTTTTACGTTTTACTCCTTATTCTTTCCAAATTTAATTTTTAATTTCTCTACAACAATTTTCGGAACGAACTCCGACACATCTCCCTGAAATTGCGCAAGATTACGTACTATTGTTGAATTAAGATATGTATACCTGGCATGTGGCATTAGAAGGATTGTTGTAATTTCTCCGGCAAGTTTTCTATTCATCAATGCCATCTGAAACTCATACTCAAAATCACTTATAGCGCGCAAACCGCGAATAATTCCCACTGCACCGACTTGTTTGGCATGATTGACAACCAGACCATCAAACGAATCAACTACAACTCGTTTGTAATCTTTTAAGCTCTCCTTTAACATTTCTACCCGTTCTTCAACAGTGAATAAAGAAGTCTTACCGGGATTTCTTGCTACTGTAACAATCACTTCATCAAATAATGCAACAGCGCGGCTCACAATGTCAATGTGCCCATTAGTTACGGGGTCGAATGTGCCGGGATAAATTACTTTTGCCATAACTACTCTAATTTGTTTGCAGCTAAAATATAATTCTTTATACTAAATAATAAAGTCGATTCTATATAAATTATTCAGCACTGCCCGAATTGTTTTCAAATAGGTAAATCAAGCTGTCTCCCAATCTTTTGAATGCTTCTATACCAAACTCAGTTTCATCTTCTTTTTTAGTTTGGATAGAGCGCTCAATCAGAATAATTCCATTATCCGTTATGAAGTTATTTGCCAGAAGATTTTTTACTACAAGATGAATATCATCTTTGAAAAATGGCGGGTCGGCAAGAATCAGATCATATTTTTCATGATCCGTAATTTTTGAAAATCTTAATGCGTCCATTCTAAATATTTTACATTCTCCGTCTGCGTTGAGCGACGAAATATTTTCTTGCAGCATTTTTGAAACGTGAAAATCTTTTTCGATAAAATGGACTTCGTCTGCGCCTCTGCTTAAAGCTTCCAAGCCAAGAGAACCGGAACCGGCATAGATATCGCAAACTTTTATCCCGTCAAATTCAATTGAATGAACTAAGTAATTGAAAATGGATTCCTTATTTTTATCAGTTGTTGGGCGTACCAACTTTGAGTTGGGAAATTTTATAGTACGACCCTTGAATTTGCCAGCAATAATTCTCATCAGACCATTCTTATAGCTATGCCGGTTGCAGCAGCAAATGAATTGAATTTTATTTTATAAAGAGGATTGTTTAGAACACTCTCTTCGGTTTTTAGATGCTCAAAAGGATTTATTTTTTTTAGTGCTTGTCCAAAATAACTTTTCATTTTACTCTCGAACTCTTCTGTAAGATCTTGTCCGAAAAGCAGAACAGTCTTAAAATCCGCAATAGTTAAATTATACTCGCCCAATTTCTTTACTACGGAAGTCATTTCATCAAAAATATTATGAACATCCGGGTCAAGGTTTTTGAAAAAGAACGGATAAACTCCATCAATTGCAGAGATGGAAGAATATCTTTGGTCAATATAAATGCTCAGAGTAAAATCGCTATTTACCTGCCGTTTATCGAGATACAAAAAAGCGTTGGATGCAAGATGAACATTATCAATGTATTTTAATTCGAGTGAATTCTGAGCGCAGAATTTATTAATAGCGACCACTAAATTTTTATCTAATGCGAAAATAATTGCTTTCTTTTCGCGGCAGACCGAACTCTTATTTATCTCGATATACTGAATGAAGAAATTGTCTTTATCACAATGAGGAAAGAGAACAGAGATCTCCCAGCGGAAATGATCGTTTAAATCCTTTTTTACAAGGGAATCGTCATACGGCACTTCAAAAATTTTGAAAAAATTATTCGGCAAAGCAAAAGAGACATTCCGAGAAGTGAACGGTTTTTTTTTTACTATTTTATTGAATGAGGATTGCAGAATGCCGATTAGTTTTTCTTCTGTTAAAGCAGTAGTAAAATTTTCAGTGTGAATAGTCTGGTCTACATTTTCCAGGTAGAATGAATCATCCTTGTAACCAATCTCTACAAGCTGAAGCTTTGACTCAGTTAAATTAATCCCGGCATGATTGTTAAACACGGTTTCTCAATTCTATTTCTTAAAGAAAATTATTCTATTAAAATCAGATTCTTAATTTTTTCTAATTTCTTTTGACCAATACCTTTGATGTTCAGCAGCTCATTCAAAGATTTTATTCTGCCATGTTTGTTTCTGTATTCTATTAACGCGCTTGCTGTTTTCTGCCCAAATCCGGGCAGTTCCATCAGTTCCGAAATATTCGCTTCATTCAAATTAATTTTCTTTTGTAAAGAAGATGTTTTTTTCGTTGTGCTTGTTCTAAATCCTTTTGTAAAATCCATAAGTTCAGGTTTAGAAGCAATCTTTTTTTCTGATTGGATAACAGTTGAATCTTCTATTCCGGAACTACCGGATGCTGCGTTGAATAAACTATCCTCTTGTTTATGATCAAACTCAAGGAATGTCTTATCATTTTTGATATCTTTAATAATGTTGACTGCAATACCGAACAAACAAGCCGTCAAAATAAAAAGAATAACATTTGTCTCGGTGGAAGTAAAACCAATTTTCTTCGAAAATTTTTCTAATGATTTCATCCGTCCCCCAAAATGATTAATTCAGTTCAGATTAGGGAAAAAGATCAAAAAAGAATAAGAACAAATATTAATTAGTTAGAAGTTTTCATGTTCGGCAACTTTTGGAGTTCTTTCAACATCTCTTTCTCTTTTACTGTAACATTTTTAGGAACGTGAATGTTGATTTTTACAAGCTGATCTCCTGCGCCGTGACTATTAAGATGCTGAATTCCCTTCTCCCGCATCTTTAAGAATTTGCCGGGTTGAGTTCCGGGTTCAATTTTTAATTTAGCTCTGCCGTTTAAAGTCGGAACTTCTACCTCGGTTCCTAGAACCGCTTCCGGATAACTTATGAATAATTCATGTATAACATTGTCGCCATCGCGTGTAAAATGCTGATGAGGAAGTTCTTCAAAGAGAACAATTATATCTCCGGCCGGGCCGTTATTTTTCCCGGCGTTTCCTTCACTACGCAAGGTCATATAATTTCCGTCAAAGATACCTGCCGGAACATTTATTTTAATAGTTGATTCATCTTGCACTCGTCCATCGCCGGAACAGGTATGACACGGTTCAGAAATAATTCGTCCTGTTCCGCTGCAATTATTACAAGGTGCAATATTCACAAACTGTCCAAAGATTGATTTAGAGACTTGACGTACTTCTCCTGTACCATTACATACAGAACATGTTTTGAACGAAGACGAGCTTTTAGCGCCTGAGCCGTTGCATGTAGAACATTTGTTGTATTTTTTTATTTTAACTTTTTTAGTGGTGCCGGTTGCAATTTCTTCAAGAGTCAGCTTTAAAGTAATTTTCAAATCTGAACCGGGATGACCTGTTGAACGCTGACGAGATCTTTGTTGTTGAGAGCCGCCAAAGAAGTCGTCGAAGATTGATGAGCCGCCAAACGATCCTCCGAAAATATCCGAGAAGTGACTGAAGATATCGTTCACATTTGTGAAACCCGGATCACTTTTCAATCCGCCGTGTCCAAAGCGGTCATACTTTGCACGCTTTTCATCGTTGCTTAGAACTTCATAAGCTTCGGCTGCTTCCTTAAAATTTTCTTCCGCTTGCTTATCACCCGGGTTCCGGTCCGGATGAAATTGCATAGCAAGTTTTCTGTACGATTTTTTTATCTCGTCCTGTGATGCATTTTTATTTAGACCTAATACTTCGTAATAATCTCTTTTTGCCATTAAAACTTTCCTTTATTCTTTCACGGTTGAATTGTCATCATTTTTACTTGAGCTATCATCAGATTGAATTTGAGAATGATCCATCTCTTGGCTGACAATAACTTTAGCGTGCCGGATGACTCTATCCTTATACATATATCCCGGTTCCAAAACTTCTAGTACCGTGTGCGGAGCTACACCTTCAGCGGGCTGCTGCATTAATGCTTCATGAAAATGAACATCGAATGGTTTTCCCTTAGCATCAATTTTCTTAACGTCTTGATTCTCCAAAATTTTTCCAAATTTTTCAAATACAAGCATTAACCCTTTTTTTGTTGAGTCGAATCCGCCCGGTGTACCGGCAGTATTTGCGCCTTCATCAATGTGAGAAAGTGAACGTTCAAGATCATCGTAAACCGGTAATATATTTCTAATAAAAGATTCAGCCGCATATTTAATAATATTAAGCTGATCATTTTCATTACGGCGTTTGTAGTTTTCAAACTCAGCCGCTTTTCTTAAAAGCGCATCTTTTAGTTCGGAATTTTGCTTTTCAATTTCTGCAATTTTATCAGCCAGCGCTTTAAGTTCAACTTCCTTTAACTCCAGCTCGTTGATTTGATTTCCGTTTTCTGCTTTTGGAGTTTCTTCTCTTTCAATTGGAATTTTATTATCCGGTTCTTTATTAGAAGCATTTTGTTTATTCAATTTTTCTTCTTCCATTGTTAATAATTTATCTTTGTTTAGTAAGTTCTTGTGTTAGTTGTTCGGCAATGTAAACAACAGCAGCAACAATTTTGGAATAGTCCATTCTTTTGGGTCCCATAATTCCAAGTGTACCGTGCATATCGCCGATTTTATATTCTTTTTTGATCATACTGTAATCAGAAAATTTTTCTTCTTTGATTTCTTGACCGATTGTTATTGATACATCATCTTCCATGGGAAGTTTTTTCTCATCGAGTATATGAATGATAATATCTTTATTCTCGATAAGTTCTATCACACTTTGAAATTGATTCACATCCTCGAATTCAGGTTGTCTTAAAATATTTTTTGTGCCTGAGATGATTGCTTTTTCGCTGCTTTGGTCGGTAAAAATTTTATCAACCGAATCTAAAAAAACTCGTATTATCGGCCGGTAGGATTCCGAATTGAAATCTTTCATCCTCTCCTCAATCGTATTTCTGATTTCGGAGAAACGTAAACCTGTCAATCGCTCATTTAATAATTGTTGTACCGAAGACACTTGTTCTTCTTTCACTTCGGCGTCAATCTCTAATGTAATTGTTTTAATCATTCCGGAATTAATGCTAACAACAACTAAAATTCTTGTGGACGAGAGCTGCACTATTTGAATTTTTTGAAGAACCGCCTGTTCAAACTTTGGATAAGTAACCATTGCAAGCTGATTTGTTAAATCGCTAAGAATTAATGAGGTTACTTTCAGAAGTTCTTCCGTTTCAGTTGGTGCAGAGCTCAAGTTAACATCAACAATTTTTTTTGAATTTAGATCGAGCTTAGGAGGATCCATCAATGAATCAACATAAAAACGGTAACCTTTATCAGTTGGAACTCTTCCGGCAGAAGTGTGCGGATGATTTAGAAATCCCGTCTCTTCAAGATCTGACATAATATTTCTAATAGAAGCCGGAGAGAGACCAATATCGTATCTCTTCGAAATATTTCGCGAGCCAACAGGATTTGCAGTCAGAATAAATTGATGAATCACAAACCGCAGAATCGCTTTTTCTCTATCTTTTAACTGATATTCTTCCATGGTAAATCAAACATACTCATTTTTAGCGGGTTCAAAGTTATCAAAAATTAAGAAAATTTGCTGTAGTTGAATCCACATCACACTTCTTTCATAATATTTCAATTTTTTCTCTTTTTTGTTTAGCACAAATAAACTAATTCATTTCTTTCGGAAAGCCAGATATAATAAACTATCAGGTTTATAGTTATATTTCGATAGAATTTATTTGAGGACATTTTGGCAATTACTTACAAAGAATCCGGCGTTAATATTCAGGCGGGTGAAGAAACTGTTGAAAAGATAAAATCACTTGCTAAATCAACATTCAACAAAAATGTTTTATCCGGCATCGGCCACTTCGGCGCATTTTATGAAGTTGATTTGAATAAATGGAAAAATCCCGTGCTCGTATCTAGTGTTGACGGAGTCGGTACAAAATTAAAAATCGCTTTTGCAATGGATAAACATGATACCGTTGGTCAAGATTTGGTAAATCACTGTGTTAACGATATTGCAGTTTGCGGTGCCGAGCCACAATACTTTATGGATTATCTTGCTTTCGGAAAACTTGTACCCGAAAAAGCAGAACAAATAATAAAAGGATTTTCAATTGCGTGCAGAGAAAACGGCGTTGCATTGATTGGCGGAGAAACTGCCGAGATGCCGGGACTTTATGACGAGAACGAATATGATATGTCCGGAACAATTGTAGGAATTGTAGAACGTGATAAAGTAATTGACGGACGAACCGTTAAAGCCGGAGATGTGCTGGTTGGCTATGCTTCCAACGGACTTCATACAAACGGATACTCACTTGCAAGAAAAGTTTTATTAGAAAAGTTTTCTGTAAATGATAAGCATGATTCACTTCAAGGAACTATCGGCAAAGAATTATTGAAAGTGCATAAATCGTATTTGAATTTGATTAATGAGTTAAAAGAAAAAATTTCCATCCATGCATTCTCGCACATTACCGGCGGCGGAATCATCGGCAACACAAAACGTGTTGTTCCTAAAGATCTGCATATCAAAATTGACTGGAACGCGTGGAATGTTCCCCCAATATTCAAACTAATTCAAGAGACAGGAAAAGTTTCAGATGATGAGATGAGAGAAGCTTTCAATATGGGAATAGGATTGATTGCCATTGTTGATAAGGATGATGTTGATAAAACATTAGTTGAAAAAGGAATTGTAATCGGAGAAGTAATTTAGATAAATCAAGTATTCTTCTTACTCATGCTAAAGTTCAAAAGATAATTCAGAAAGACTTAAATATGTTCATAGATACACACGCACATCTGTTTTACAAAAATTTTGAAGGTGAAGTTGACCAAATAATTCAACGGGCTAATCAGGCCGGCGTTGATTTTATTGTTGTGCCCGGAACCGATCTTGCTACATCCCGACAAGCAATAGAACTTGCGAACAAATATGATTGTGTTTATGCAGCTGTAGGCATTCATCCCCATGATTCAAAAGATTGGAATGGCACAATCATAAGTGAACTTGAAGAACTTGCCAAAAAGAAAAAGGTTGTTGCAATCGGCGAAATTGGTTTGGATTATTACTATGATTTTTCTCCGCGCGAAATACAGTTAAAAGCATTCGAAGAACAAATTCAATTGGCGCTAAAACTCAATCTTCCGATTATTGTACATAACCGCGAGTCGAATGATGATGTTATGAACATAACTCGAAAATACAAGGACTCCGGATTGCGCGCGCAGTTTCATTGTTTTGCCGGATCGGTTGAAGACGCACGCGAACTTGTAGAGATGCATCATTACATTTCATTTCCGGGAATTGTAACATTTAAAAATGCTGAAAGCGTTCGCAAAGTTTTAAGCAGGATTGCAATTGATAATTTACTGCTCGAAACAGATTCGCCGTTTATGACTCCCATTCCCCATCGTGGGCAGCGGAACGAACCGGCATATATTAATTTGATCGCCGAAAAAATTGCAGAGATTCATCACTTAACAATAGAAGACGTTGGGAAAGCAACTTCTTACAATGTATTTAAACTTTTTGGAATTGGAATGAAACCAAATTTAAGTTATACTTATAAAATTGGACAATCGCTTTACATCAATGTTACAAACCGGTGTAATGCAGATTGTATTTTTTGCGATCGTAAAGGTGAAGCGGTCATTAATGGTTACAATCTTAAGATGACAAAATCCGAAGAACCGGCAGCGGAAGTTTATATTCAAGAAATCGGTGATCCTAAGAATTACAAAGAAATTGTTTTCTGCGGCTACGGAGAACCTACTATTCGCTGGGATGTTGTCAAAGAAGTTGCAAGATATATAAAAGATAACGGCGGCTCTACGCGTATGAACAGTGACGGTCACGGAAACTTTATCAACAAAAGAGATATAACTCCGGAACTGGAAGGATTGATTGATACCGTTTCTATTAGCTTAAATTCGATTGACGCAGAGCAATACGGAAAATTGATGCGCGTTGATCCTTCTATGCATGCTGAAATGCTAGACTTTGCAAAAAAAGCCAAAAATTATACACATGTAGTTTTATCAATTGTTGGATTAAGCGAAATTGATTCGGAAGCAGCTAAAAAATTTGTGACTGAAGAAATCGGTGTTGATTTCCGCGAGCGTGAATATTTTTAACTAAAGCATATATGATAACTCAAAATAAAAACTTATTCGCTCTTTTGTTCATTGTCTCGTTACTACTTCAGGCTTGTGTAACATTCAAAGAAATACCCGTTTCAGAACAAAACGGAATTGATAGTTTATTAACTACAGATTTTTTCAAATCATCCCAAGCTGCAATTTCTATTTTTGATTTAACGGAAAATAAATCCGTCTATCTGCACAATGAAAAACTTTTGATGCGCCCCGCTTCCAATCAAAAGATATTAACAACCGGCGCGGCTTATCATTTTCTTGGTGATAATTTCAATTTCAAGACATTAGTTTATCATACAGGAGAAATAAAAGATTCCCTATGCAACGGCGATATTTATATTGTTGGCGGATTCGACCCGGATTTTAATTCAGCGGATTTAGATTCGCTTGTTAGAGCAATCAAACATTATGGGATAAAAGGAATTACCGGGAATATTTATGCAGATGTTTCTGCAATGGATTCACTTTTCTGGGGCAAAGGATGGATGTGGGATGACGATCCGGAATCTTTTGCCGCATATCTGACTCCGCTTACAATTAACAAAAATAGTGTTAATGTTGTAGCCAAACCTAACAGCATTGGCAAACCGGCTATTTTAGAATTAGATCCCGATACAAAATTTTTCACAGTGGAGAATTCTTCTGCTACGGTTGATACAGGCAAGACTACCTTAAAAATTACCAGAGATTGGATTAACCGTAAAAATAATATTATCATCAGCGGAAATATTTTTAAATCCGCAAAACATGATACCGTTTTACTTAATGTTTTCAATCCCACCTTTTATTTCTTGAATCTATTGAGAGAAAGTTTTGGTAGAAATGGAATTTCATTCAACGGGGAAATTGATACGTTAAAAATGAATAAGGATGCGGTCAACATTTTTTCTTTTGAAAGAAGTATTGTTCCGGTTATTACAAACACAAATAAAATCAGTGATAATTTGAGTGCGGAATTACTGTTGAGAGCTCTTTCTTTCAACCATTCAGGTAAGAATGCTTCTGCCAAAAACGGAATTGCACTGGTGGATAGTTTAATAACTCTTACCGGATTGAATCCTAAAAATTATACAATCGTTGACGGTTCCGGATTATCTTTTTACAATTTACTCTCTGCAGAATTACTTACAGAAGTGCTAAAATATTTTTATTACAAAGAACCAAAAAATTTTGAAAAACTTTTTATTTCCTTTCCCATTTCGGGTTACGATGGGACACTTAAAAACCGCATGAAAGAAGGACCTACGTATAAACATGTATTTGCCAAAACCGGTTCTTTGAGTGGTGTAAGCAATTTATCCGGCTATTTGAAAAGCCGCAATAATCATTTGATTGCTTTTTCAATTTTGATTCAAAATTACACCGGCAGCTCAAATCAAGCGCGAATAATTCAAGACAATATCTGTAAAGTTATTTTTGAAAATAATTAACGAGAGTAATGAGTAATGAAAACTTATAAGCAATTCAGAATTCAAACAGAGCCAGTTAATGTTGAACTTGTCAGCGGTTTACTCTGGCAGCTTGATCTCGACGGAATTAACGAGACCGATAACGGTTTAATTGTTTTTGCCGGTTCGACAAAAAATATTTCTCAAGACGACTTAGAAAATATTTTAGATCAGCTTGTTGATGATGGACAGATTCATTCATTCTCCATTGAAGCAGAAACGCTTGAAGACAAAAACTGGAACGAAGAATATGAAAAAAACGTGCGCGTTATTGAAGTAACCGATCGAGTTGTAATTAAACCATCATTCAAAGATTACTCGGCAAAGCCGAATCAAATTATTATTACTATAGATCCTAAAATGTCTTTTGGAACCGGCGAACATGCTACCACTAAACTTGTTCTTCAACTCATTGAAAAATATTTGCGAGGAGGAGAAAACGTTTTGGATGTCGGATCCGGAACCGGCGTGCTGGGCATTTGCTCGGTCATGCTCGGCGCAAAATCCGCTATTTGTATAGACAACGATGAATGGTGTTCCTTAAACGGGAATGAAAATGTGAAGGCGAACCAACTTGAAGAGAAGGTTGATATTCGTTTAGCTGAAATTCACCAAATCAAAGAAAATAATTTTGATTTGATAGTTGCGAATATCAACAAACATATTCTTCTTGAAATAGCAGATGAGATTAAACTAAAAATAAAAAAGACCGGAACGTTGATACTGTCCGGTCTTTTAATAACTGACGAAAAAGATATTGTAGAAAAATTTTCCCCAATAGGATTCGCGCTTAAAGATAAAAACGAGATGGATGAATGGTGTGCTCTCGTTCTTCAACTAAACTAAAATATTAAGCTTCGAACTTGCTCAATAATTTTGCCAATTCCTTTTGCTCGTGATCGCTTAAAACAGAAGTAAGCGATGCAATGTTATCGGAATATTTTGGCATTATAGAACCTATTTTTGCTTTTCCGCTAGCAGTCAAATCTGCAAGAATAACTCTTCTGTCTTCTTTAGAAAAAATTCGTTTTACAAATCCTTCTTTCTCTAAATTGTCCATTACACAAGTAATGTTAGCACCGGTAACCATCATTTCCTCACTCAATCTCTTTAATGGTACAGGCCCGGTTTTATGAAGAATTTCTAAAACTCCAAATTGAGGAGCTGTCAAGTTTTCTGAAAACATCTGCTTAGCTTGAACCTTATGATACTTGTCGTAAGCTTTAGATAATTTTTCGAATAAATCTAATGCCATTTGTTTTTTTTCGCTAGCCATATCTTCATTCCTTCTTTTAATTATTTAAAATAAAAATCAGAAAACTTTTTGATTATTAATTGACTGATTATTTTGGGCTATCATTTTTTATTATTCAATATAGCTACAGTTAAAATAAATTTTTCTTACTTGAAAATAAAGATATTTCACAGTTTTTCAACTTTTTTGTTTTTTTTCTCTCTTTCCTTCCTCTTTTTCGCTATAAAATTTAAACATAGTTTGAAACTACGTTTGGATAAATTATATTATCTAAAGGAATAACAACATTTCTAATCTCAAACTTGATACTAAATAAACAAATATTTTTAGATAAAGGTTCTGACAATAACAGTAAACAATTTGAAGAATCCAGTTTATACTCTTTTACTCAAACAATTGATGAAACAGAATATCAGGAACTCAAGAAAAAATTACTAAATAATAATTTTTTGTTCTACTGGTGCAGTCCTTCTGAAAATTTTTCTTTTTTAGCTTATGGAGAAATTTTTTCGATAAGCAGAAAAGAGTTCAAGAATTTATCAGAGTTAGACGATCTATTAAAAAGCATGACTTTCCAAATTGTTCCCGAAACAGAAGACAAGAGTAGCTCATCACATCCCTTATTCGTTGGCGGAATTAAATTTCCTTCTCAAAAAACCGAAAGTTTATGGAACGATTTTGAATTTGCCAAGTGGAGTATACCGCAAATCCTTTTATTCCGAAAAGGGATGAAACATAAAATTGTTATTAATGTCTTTGGAAATGAACTGAATGATAAATCTACATGGGATTATATTGAGAGCATTCTCTCAACTGAAAATCAACCTGAGCTAGAAATTACAGTTGAGGAAGAAAGTCAGATCAAAATTCTCTCAAATAGAACAAATTCTGATTTCACTCAATGGTCTGTTCAGGTCGAATCTGCGCTTGAAAAATTTTCTCATCAAAAATTAAAAAAAGTCGTACTGGCTCGATCCAATGAAATTGAATTCAATTTAGCCCCAAACATTTTTAGTCAATTGCAGCAATTGGAATTTAATTACGAAAACTGCATTACTTTTGCTTATAAGTCCGGAGGGTCTATTTTTTTCGGGGCAACACCGGAAAAACTTTTTACGATTAATGATGGTTTTGTAGAAACGGACGCGCTTGCAGGTTCAATAGAGCGCGGGATTAACGTTGACAAGGATCATGTTTTGGAATTAAGACTTCTTGAAGACAACAAAAATTTAACCGAGCATAAAAGTGTTGTAGATTTTCTTCTTAATCGGTTAACTCCTTTTACAGAAAAAATACTTTTTGATTCACAACCCACTATTAAAAAATATTCTAACATTCAGCATCTATATTCTCAAATACGCGGGAAATTAAAAACAGGTGTAACAACTTTTTCTCTGTTGGAAAAATTGTATCCAACACCTGCAGTTTGTGGATTTCCAAGTGAAGATGCATTAAAAACGATTAATGAAATTGAAGCTTTTGACCGCGGTCTTTATTCCGGAACAATCGGCTGGTTTAATTTAAATGGCAGTTCAGAATTTGCAGTCGGAATTCGTTCTGCGCTTTTATGTGGTAATACTTTACATGCCTTCGCAGGTTGTGGTATTGTTAGCGGATCCGATCCGCTCTCGGAATTCAATGAAACAGAATTAAAACTAAAACCAATCCTTAATCTCTTTGCCAATGAAACTGTCTATAAATCGTAATATTGTTTGGAGCGATATTTTTGTTAATCGCCTTGCTCAACTTGGTGTTCGATACGCATGTATATCGCCCGGTTCAAGAAGTACTCCATTAACTTTAGCATTTGCATCAAATAAAATGATTGAAGTATTCCCAATTGTTGATGAACGATCATCTGCATTTTTTGCTCTGGGACTTGCTAAAAAAACCAATACGCCGGTTGCTATTGTTACAACATCTGGAACGGCTGTTGCAGAGTTGTATCCGGCAATCATTGAAGCTTATTATCAAAGAGTTCCATTGATAATTTGTACTGCGGACCGCCCTCCCTTTTTACGAAACCGCGGTGCGAATCAAACCATCAATCAAGAAAATATTTACAAAAATCATATCCGGTTATTTATTGATGCGGGTTTACCGGATATTAAAAAACTTTCTGCAATCAAACAGACAGCTGAGAAAGCAATACATTATTCTTCAATAGATGATTTAGGTCCGGTTCATATAAATTTTCCGTTTGAAAAACCTTTTGAACCATTAAGCTTTACAGACAAAATTAAAGTCGGTGCAATTGATAAAGTTTTTTTCAATTCGTCCCTTGAAATAACACCATGGGTTAAGAATAAAATAAATTTTGATGCGTTGACTAAGAAATTTTATTCCAAAGAGCGCGGCATAATATTAATTGGGTTTGGGCACTATAGGAATGACTTTGCAAAACAAGTCGTCCGCCTTTCAGAAAAGTTCGGGTACCCGATTTATGTTGATGGTTCTTCGTCACTTAGATTCGGAAATCATTCGAAAGAAAATTTAGTAGATAACCTAACTGCGATTATCCGCACGAAAGATTTTCAAAAATATTTTGACCCGGAAATAATTATACAATTTGGCGGCACACCTACATCAAATATTGTACAGCAATTTTTTAAAACCTCCAAAGCTGAAAAAATTTTAGTGAATGAGTTTGGTGATAAAAACGATCCTTCGCTTACAGCAAAAACTGTTTTACTTGCTAATCCTTCTGAGTTTTGTGATTCTTCGCTTCAAGCTGCCGGCAGCAAAAGTAATCGTGACAGCTGTTGGTTAATTGATTTTCAAGCAATGAACAATTTTTCCGAAGAGATTAAAAACGAATACTTCAAAAAATCAAAATTCCCATTCGAAGCTAAAATTGCAGTTGAATTATTAGACTCAATACCAAACAAATCGAACTTAATGATATCTAACTCGATGCCGATACGCGATACAGATTTTTTTGCCTCTTCAAGCGGGAAACAGATAAACATTTTTACAAACCGCGGTGCAAGCGGAATTGATGGGATTAATTCTACTGCGCTTGGAATTGCAAAAACATCAAAAGAAAAAACTTTTCTTCTTGTTGGCGATCTTGCATTTTATCATGACCTTAACGGTCTGCACAACGCGGCAAAACATAATATTGCCTTGACAGTAGTTTTAATAAACAACAGCGGTGGCGGAATATTTGAATCATTGCCAATTTCCGAATACAAAGAATTTTTCAAAGAGAATTTTTCAACACCATTAAAAATTGATTTTAAAAAGATTGTCGAAGGTTACGGTGCGGTTCACCATAGAATTAAAAACTGGAAAGATTTGAAAGAAAAAGTGATATTATCTTCGAGGAATAAAAAACTTACCGTTCTTGAAATTCAAACCGACGCAAAAGATTCTAAGGATCAGCGTCTGGAATATTGGAACGCAGTTTCTAATAGAATTGTAAAATTCATACATGATATTAAAAGTTGACAATATTGAGTTTAACCTTCTCTTAAACGAATCTGAGCTAAACAAAAACAAAACACCAATCGTTTTTCTTCACGGCTTTACCGGTGATTCAAGCGATTGGCAATTTATTTTAAATAAACTTCCCGACAATCTACTGCCCGTTGCAATTGATCTTATCGGTCATGGCAAATCCAGTTCTCCCGTTGATCCGAAACATTATACTTGCACGGCAATAGTCCACCAACTCAATTCAATTTTTTCACAGCTAAATTTTCAGAATATTATTCTTACCGGATATTCCATGGGAGGACGTGTAGCTCTTTCTTATTGCTTAAAACATCCTCAACAAATTAGAGCCGTTGTTTTGGAAAGTTCTACTCCAGGCATCGAAGACATTTGTATGAAGAAAGAACGCGTTGAGTTTGATTTGCTCCTAGCCGAAAAGATTAAAAATGAAGGCGTTGAATCGTTTCTTAATTTTTGGTTTGATACTCCCTTATTCAAATCGTTAAAAAATTTACCGGACTTTGATAAGATCAAGAGAAAAAGATTGGAAAATAATAAAACGGGTTTAGCTAACAGTCTTTTAAGTTTCAGTACAGGATTGATGATGAGTTATTGGGAAAAACTTAATTCACTCAGTTTTCCAGTTTTGCTTATCAGTGGCGAGTTTGATAATAAATACACTAAAATTAACAAAGCAATGAAATCTAAATTTCCAAATGCTCAACACAAGGCTATTTCTGAATGCGGTCATAATGTTCACATAGAAAAGCCGGAGCTTTTTACTAAATTAGTAACGGATTTTTTAGATTCTATTGAAAGGGAAAAATGAGTTTAAATTGGATTAAAGCCAAAGATTATAAAGACATCATTTATGAAAAGATGGACGGAATTGCTAAAATTACAATCAACCGTCCTGAAAAGAGAAATGCGTTCAGGCCAGAAACTACATTAGAACTTTATGATGCCTTTGCAGATGCACGCGAAGATACAAATATAGGCGTGATATTATTGACCGGAAAAGGTCCCGCTAAAGATGGTAAGTATGCTTTCTGTTCAGGCGGGGATCAATCAATCCGCGGTAATAAAGGTTACGTGGGCAATGACGGTGTTCCACGTTTGAATATTCTAGACGTACAAAAACAAATTAGAAGCATTCCCAAACCTGTAATAGCATTGGTTGCCGGTTATGCAATCGGCGGCGGACACGTATTGCATGTTGTATGCGATTTAACAATTGCAGCAGACAATGCTATCTTCGGTCAAACTGGTCCAAAGGTCGGAAGCTTTGACGGCGGATTTGGTTCAAGTTATTTAGCTAGAATAGTTGGTCAGAAGAAAGCGCGGGAAATTTGGTTTCTTTGCCGTCAATATAATGCAGAAGAAGCTCTTGCTATGGGATTGGTAAATAAAGTTGTTCCGGTTAGCCAGCTTGAAGCAGAAGGCATTCAGTGGGCAAAAGAAATTTTAGAAATGAGTCCTCTTTCATTACGTTTGATAAAATCCGCCTTCAATGCAGAACTCGATGGACAAGCCGGAATCCAGGAACTAGCAGGCAATGCAACGCTTCTTTATTATATGAGCGAAGAAGCACAAGAAGGTAAAAACGCTTATAACGAAAAACGAAAACCGGATTTTAAAAAATTTCCAAGAGTTCCATAAAGCTGCATCGTCATTCCAATCACAACAACTGGAATGAATACTTTCACAATAAACTTGCAGAGATTTTTCAACGCTTAGCTTTTTAAAAAGATATTACCACAATGATAAATTCAGAAATAAATACAATTACCAAATTTGACGCATGGATTCTTGCAAGCCGGCCAAGAACTTTAGCGGCTGCAGTTGTGCCAGTTATAATCGGTTCTTCAATTGCTGTACATGATGGGGTGTTTCATCCTTTTGCAGCATTACTCGCACTGATCTGCTCTTTGCTCATTCAGGTCGGGACAAATTTTGTGAATGATCTTTTCGATTTCCTTCACGGAACTGATAAGAAAGACCGGATCGGTCCTTTGCGTGTAATTGCATCCGGATTAATTTCTAAACAAGAAATGAAAATGGGAATTTATTTAACATTTGGAATTAGTTTCCTACTCGGTTTATATCTTGTTTATTTAGGCGGCGCGTTTATTCTTTTCATTGGAATATTTTCCATACTTGCCGGTATTGCTTACACTGCTGGTCCTTTTCCGCTGGCATATAATGGACTTGGCGATATTGCAGTTTTTTTATTTTTTGGTTTCGTAGGAACTGTAGGAACATATTACGTTCAAGCAAAGGAAATTACGGCAATGGCTTTTTGGTCGTCTGTTCCCGTTGGTGCACTAATAACAAACATTCTAGTTGTAAATAATTACCGCGACCGCGAAGAAGACCGTTCGAATGGGAAGAAAACTCTTATTGTCATTTTTGGCGAACGGTTCGGACGTATTCAATATTTATTCTTCATGCTAGTATCATATGCTATACTTTTTGTTGTCTACTTTACGTTCAAGAAAGATGTTTTTGTTTTTTTGCCACTCTTGAGTTTACCGCTTGCTATAAAACTTATTAAAATGATTTACACATTGCGCGGACGAGAGCTTAATAAGACACTCGAACTAACCGCAAAACTATCTGCTTTGTACGGTTTGCTCTTTGCAGCCGGAATTCTTTTATGACAATAAGAGAATTTAAATATTTTCCTTTCTCGCTTAATTTAAAAACTCCGTTCCAGACTTCTTCGCAAATAATTACGGAACGCAATGGATTTATTATTTCAATTAGCGATGAGTTAGGTAGTTCAGCTTATGGTGAATGTTCTCCGCTTCCGGGATTTAGTTACGAAAGCATTAATGACGTAGAAAGAATTTTGAAAGGGCTTCGTTATCAAATAATCGGTTTTAGTCTTGAAGAGAATCTTACTGCTATTTCTAATTTAATTTCAGAATTTAAGCTTGTTCCCTCAATAGTATTTGCACTTGAGCAAGCAATTGTAAGTCTTTGCGCTAAACGTAATAAGAATTTCATTGTTGAATTTTTTGGCGATACAAATTCCATTATTGAAATGAATGCGGTTATCGGATTCGATAAAACAGACAATATTTTAACAAGAATTGAAGAAAAAGTTAAAAATGGATTTTGCACTTTCAAGCTTAAAGTCGGCAGAAATAATTTTGAAGATGATTTTAATCTGATAAAAAGTGTGAGAGAAAAATTTGGCGAATCAATTAAAATTAGGTTAGATGCGAATGGAAAGTGGAATAGTGAAACTGTAAATGCAAATCTAGAAAAGCTTTCGCAGTTTAATGTTCAATACATCGAAGAACCTTGCGGAGATTTGGGCACATTAAATAATTTGTCGGTTACAGCCGATATCCCAATAGCCATTGATGAATCTATCTCTTCTATAGAAGATGCTACAAAAATTATTAATAACAGCAAGATTGAGTTTATCGTTTTAAAACCAATGGTATTGAACGGAATAATATCTTCATTAAAGCTAATTAAAGATGCCGAAAGAAAAGAGAAAAATATTGTTATCTCGTCATCGTTTGAAAGTGCTGTTGGCAGAAGCGCTTTAGTTCTACTTGCCTCAGCAACTAATCATTCGTTCGCTCATGGACTTGATACTTCGGAATATTTTGAGAGAGACATTTGCAAAGATCCGTATGAAGTAAAAGAAGGAAAGATTAAATTCGATATAGAAAATTATCCGCCACAATTTGATTTATCACGCTTATGATTTCGGTTAGCAATACAAAACATTGGCTTATAGAGCAGTCAACGAACCAGCCGAACAAACAAGCTGTTATTTTATCAGAAAGAACTATTACTTATCAAGATTTATACAATGAGTCTTCAGCCGCGGCGGATTTTTTGCAAAGCAAGGGAATTCAGAAGAATGACCACGTTGGAATTTTAGCTACTCACAATTACAATTTTTATCTAGTCGTTAATGCTCTTTGGTTTATAGGCGCTGTGCCGGTTCCGCTTAACACACGTTTATTAACGGAAGAGATTGAAATACAGACAAGACAAGCAGACATAAATTTTCTTCTGATAGATGAAATTTTATCAGAACAATTCTCACAGTTGATTTTTAGCAACAGAATTTACTTCTCAAAGAATTCATACCTTGAAAGGGAAAATAAAGAGAACAAAATTCTTAATTCACAATTCTCAATTCTCAATTCTTCTTTAATCATGTTCACTTCCGGCAGCAGCGGAAAATCCAAAGCGGTAGTTCACACATTCGAAAGTTTATTTGGAAGCGTGAAGGCGATTGATTCATTCGCGGATTTATCAACAGAAGATATTTGGCTTTCTTCTCTTCCCTTCTTTCATATCGGCGGATTCATGATTCTCGTCCGCTCTCTAATTGTTGGCTCATCAATAGCATTTCCGGATTCACTTGAACACAGGAACGTTGTTTATACAATTCAGAAATTTCTTCCTACGCATATTTCAATTGTTCCCACAACTCTTCTCCGTTTCTTGAATGAGAATCTTCATCCAAACGCAAATTTGAAATACGCTTTTCTCGGAGGCGGACCTTCGGAAAAAGAATTAATTCTTAATGCTGTCAATCAAGGATGGCCTATTGTAAAAGTTTACGGCTCAACCGAAACATGTTCAATGATAACCGCCCTACTTCCGAATGAAATAAAAGAGAAATCGGAGTCTGCAGGAAAAGCATTAGATGAAAATAAGATTATGATCAAGAGAATGAACGATTCTGATAACTTAGCCGGTATTGGAGAAGTTGGAGATATTATTGTTTCAGCTAAATCATTATTCAAGGAATACTATAATGATCATGCCTCAACCAGCAAGAGTATTCAAAACGGCTGGTTTAATAGCGGCGATTTCGGTTTGATTGATAAAGACGGCTACTTATTTGTTGAATCTCGGCGGGAAGATTTAATAATAACAGGCGGAGAAAATGTTAGCGCTAAGGAAGTTGAAACCGTCATTAAATCTCATCCTTCAGTTATAGACGCTTTTGTTTTCGCTCTTCAGGACACAACCTGGGGACAAATAGTTTGCGCGGCAATAGTATCACGCGGCTTGGATGAAAATGAAATTAAAAATTTCCTTAGGGAGAAAATTGCCGGATATAAAATTCCTAAGAGATTTTTTTTCTTGGATGAGATTCCAAGAAACGAACTTGGGAAAATAATGCGTGCCGCACTTCTTAAACAGCTTAATTTAAGTTAGACTTCATTTTTTCATAAAACTCTTTTGGCAATTCTATCTTCTTAAAAGCTTCTTTAAGAACGCATACATGCACCGTTTTTGCAATGGCAGTAAACTGTCCGTCTGTTTTATAAAATTTGTAGCTCAACTCAAAAGAGGAATTTTTCAATAGGCTTACAACAACATCAACGCGAAGTTCGTCGCCCACTTTAATTGGTCTAACATAATCTGCTTCCGCGTGAATAATCGGCAGGATAAAATCTTTATCAAAGAAATAATCTCTTTCCGTATGTAGACTTCTCAAAAAATCTTCATAAGCGGCGTGAACAAATTTGAATAAACTTGCATAAAAAATAATTCCCGCCGGGTCGGCATCGTAGAAATAAACTTTAACTTTAGTAGTAAACATAAACTCTCTCCTTTTACAAGGATAAATTTAATCAACTCTTCTCCATTTCACATTAACTTTTTTGTGTTTAATTTCGTTATAAATAAAAAAGAAAAAATCTTGACCGGAAAATATCTATACATACTTTTCATCGCACTTTTCATTTTATCGTTAAATAATATTTCGGGACAGCAGTCGGAAATAAGAAAAGAGTACTATGCCGATAAGAAGTTGAAATCCGAAGGCACATATGTGAACGGTGTGCGCAACGGTATTTATAAAGAATATTATGAAAACGGCAAACTTTGGAAAGAATGGAATTTCGAGAACGGTAAAGAAGAAGGAATCTCAACCTGGTACTTCGAGGACGGCACAAAAAGTATGGAGTGGAATTATCACAACGGAAAACTTGAAGGCAAATCAAAATGGTATTATGAAAGCGGAGAACTTTGGGCAGAACCGGTTTATCTGAATAATATTCAAGAAGGACCAAGCCAGACATATTACAAAAGCGGTAAACTCGAGGCTATATGGAATTACAGCAACGGAAAACTAAACGGAATTTCAAAAATATTTTTTGAGAATGGGAAAGTCGAAGTCGAACGAAATTATATAAATGATAAACTTGAAGGCATTAGTAAAGTCTATACCGATTTCGGAACACTTGCACTGGAAGCCAAATATAAAAATGATCAGCTAGACGGAACATCGTACTTCTATTATCCTGACGGTAAAATAAAAGTTATAGACACATACGAGAACGGTCAAATTATCAGAAGAGAACGTTACGATTACGGCGCTAAAGTAGGAAAAGTTGAAGAAGACTTTGATGAATATTATGATGAAGGGACATTGAAACGCCACGTAAATTTTCGGAACGGAAAGTTGGATGGATTGATAAAAGAATACTATGCAAGCGGCTTCTTAAAAGCTGAGCTTAATTATAGAAACGGATTAATTGAAAGTGAGAATAAATTTTATCACGACGGCGGCACACTTTCCGAACTTGCAAATTTTAACGCCGGCATGAAAAATGGACTATCAACCAAGTTCAATAAAGACGGAGTTAAAATAGCCGAGCAGAATTACACAGATAATATTCTAGATGGCAATGCAAAAACTTTTTATTTGACCGGAGAGGTTGAGTCAGAACAGATTTACCACAACAATAAACTAAACGGCACAATAAAATTATTTTTAAAGAACGGTTCTCTTAGCGCAGCAATTGACTATCGTAACGGATTGAAAGAGGGGATTTCCAAATATTATTTCCCTAACGGAAGCATCTCAGATTTTTCCGTTTATAAGAACAATTTGCTTGACGGCAAATGTTATTCGTACGATACGGACGGAAAAGTTTTACGCGAAGCTGAATATAAAGAGGGCGAACTAATCAAATAATTCAGATTAGAGTTCTATCAAATAATCTTTTCAACAACGAACGAATCTAAAAATTTACTCCCGAATGCAAGCGAAGGCGTATAAGTACCCGGCTTAATTTCATTTTTTAAAACTCTTACAGCGCATTCAGCAGCGCCCTTAGCGGTTAGGTTATAGCCCTCCATTACTTGATATACTTCTTCAATCATTTCCCCTTTTGCATTTTCAACGCGTCCCCAAATAAATGTCTCCGCAGAATCACGTTCGGCTTTAGTTGGTCCGGTTAAATTTTTCTTGATGTATTTTGTTACAAGTTTATTTACAAACTGCATTTTCAAAATTTTCAAAAAGGATAAGAACAGTTTTCTAAATTTAATAACTATGCCCGGCATTGCCAGATAAACTTCCGCATTAGGAATTTTGGTCGAATGAAAAGATGAATAGACATCTCCCCAAGGAATTGAGATGCCTGAAAAAGAAAAATTTTTCAATTTGATATCTACAACAAACTCGCCGATCATGGATTCTATCAATTTACCATCCCGTCTGACTTTTCCGGTTCCGCCAAGAAAACCAAGAGAAGTAAGCAATGTACCCCGTGAAATTTTTCCACCCTTATTCATGAAGCCGAGTTGAAGGTGAATTCCATCGGGCATCTTTTCGCTCAAACGTTTTGCAAGGCAATCTGTTGGAATAATATCGAAGCCGACACTTGGTAAAATAACAATTCCGCTCTCTTTAGCTTTGCTATCCATTGAAAAAGCGAGATGCATCACCGGCATCTCGCCGGTTATATCTAAGTAATTTGTTTTTGTCCGCAGGCATGCTTCTATTAAATCTTTGGCAGTTTGAATGAACGGTCCGGCACAATTTATTACCGTGTGAATTTCCGTGAGAGCGGCATCAATTATCTTTTCATCATGAAGGTCGAACGCTTTGTATTCGCAATTATATTTCCGCGAAAGATTCTTCAAAGCCGTCTCATTTCTCCCGGCAAGAACCGGTCTGATTTTTCGAGAAAGAAGTTCTTCAATTATTAGCTGTGCGGAATATCCATTTGCGCCATAAACCATTAACTGATTTTGAGATAATTCCATTTTAATCTTTTTTGTTGATTAGCTTTTGTCATAATAGCTAAAACTGCCTCCCCTTTCAAACTGCTCTTTTGAAGAAAGAAATAATTAAATTTACTCTAACGATATCTCATTGTTCATTTAGATATTTTTCTTAACAAAAAATTAATATTCGATTAATGCTTTAGTAACATTTTCTGCTGATTTTAATACATCACTTTTTGAAACCATTGACCAAGAGATATGAGCAAAAAAATCCTCTTCATTTGCGGTTCACTGAACCAGACTTCTATGATGCATCAGATCTCCCAACATTTAGAGGGTTATGATTGTTTTTTTACGCCGTATTACGGTGACGGATATATCAAGTTTCTTGTTGACAAAGGTTATTTAAAATTTTCTATTCTAAATGGTACTTTTAAATGGAACACCGAGAAGTATTTAAACCAACATAATCTTAAGATAGATTCCCGCGGTATGAACAACAATTATGATTTAGTATACACATGTGCCGATCTGATAATTCCCAAGAACATCCGCAATAAAAAAGTGATTCTTGTTCAGGAAGGAATGACCGACCCGGAAAATTTAATGTTCTATTTGGTCAAATATCTTAAGCTCACCCGATGGCTCGCAAGTACTTCAGTAATGGGAATATCCAACTTGTATACATTGTTTTGCGTCGCTTCAAACGGTTACAAAGACTTTTTCATTCGCAAAGGCGTTAAAGCAGAAAAAATTATTGTAACAGGAATTCCGAATTTTGATAACTTACAACAATTTGCCAAAAGCGATTTTCCTCATAAAAATTTTGTTCTTGTGGCAACTTCCGATGCACGCGAAACTTACAAAATAGAAAACAGAAAAAAATTGATTAAAAATTGCGTTAAGATTGCCAACGGCAGACAACTTATTTTCAAATTACACCCGAATGAAAATATTGAACGCGCAACAAAAGAAATAAACAGATTCGCGCCTGGTGCGCTGATTTATTCCAGCGGAAATATAAATTATATGATAGCCAACTGTGATGCATTGATAACGCGATTTTCTTCTACTGTGTATGTGGGAATTTTCTTTGGCAAGGAAGTTTATTCTTATTATGATATCAATGAACTGAAAAAACTTTTACCTATACAAAACAATGGCACCTCTGCACAAAATATCGCAAAAGTAGGAAAGCATCTAATTGATTTTCCAAATGCAACATTGGGAGAGATTCATTCTGCATTAGAGATAAAACAGAACTGAGATGAAAATCGCAACTGTCATACAAGCTAGAATGTCGTCAACAAGATTGCCCGGCAAAGTCATGTTGCCAATTCTTGGCAAACCGCTTTTAGTTCGGATGGTTGAACGTGTCGCCGCTTCCGAACTGGCGGGCCAAATTGTAGTTGCCACATCAACAAATCATGATGATGATGAAATTGAAAAATTATGTATACGAGAAAAGATAAAATGTTTCCGCGGACATTTAACCGACCTTCTTGACCGGCATTATCAATCCGGCAAAAAATTTGGTGCCGATGCTGTTGTGAAAATTCCCTCCGATTGCCCGCTGATTGATCCAAAAGTAATTGATAAAGTTCTGCGGTTTTATCTCAACAACTCAGAGAAATATGATTTCGTCAGCAATCTTCATCCGGCAACTTATCCGGATGGAAATGATGTTGAAGTAATTTCATTCGTAGCGCTTGAAAAGACTTGGAAAGAAGCTGATAAAAATTTTGAACGTGAACACACAACACCCTATATCTGGGAAAATCCGGATAAATTCAATATTGCAAATATTGAGTGGGAAACCGGTTTGGATTATTCCACTTCTCACCGGTGGACAATTGATTTCGAGGAAGATTACATATTAATTAAAAATATTTATGAAGAACTTTATCCAAACAATCCTACTTTTAGTCTCAACGAAATATTAGATTTGCTTAAGCGAAAACCGGAAATTGCAAAGATCAACCGTAAATATCTGGGCAGTTACTGGTATGAAAATCATCTGAATGAACTTAAACACATTGACGAATACAAAAACAAAATCTCACAAAAATGAAAAAACAAAAATTACATGAATTGAAACAGACTTCACTGCGAGTCCGGGAACACATTATTCGTATGAGCGGCAACGGCGGCTGTTTTATAGGCGCTTCTCTTTCTTGCGCGGATTTAATTGTCTATCTCTACAAAGAGTTTCTTAATGTTTCTAAAGAAAACTTGAAAGATCCTAAACGCGATTATTTTTTCTTATCAAAGGGACACGACGTGCCCGCCCTTTATGGAACCTACGTTGAACTTGGCTGGCTTGAAGAAGAACGTTTGAAGAACCATCTGAAGACAAACGATTTTATCTACTGGCATCCTAACAGAAATATCCCCGGCATAGAATTTCATTCCGGCTCTCTTGGACATAATTTATCTGTTGCGATGGGTGTGGCAATGGACTGCAAACTACGCAAACAGAAAAATAAAGTTGTAGTTGTTGTCGGTGACGGAGAACTTAACGAAGGTTCGATGTGGGAAGCTCTTCTTGTTGCTTCAGCTTATAAATTGGATAATCTGCTAATTGTCGTTGACCGCAATCAATTTCAAGCTAATATTCAGACGGAAGATTTAATTCCTTTAAAACCGCTTGCCAAAAAATTTGAAGCTTTCGGGTGCAAAGCCAAAAAAGTAAACGGTCATAATTTTGAAAAGATGGATGAGATATTCAAAACTTTTCCGTTCGAAAAAGGGAAAGTCTCGGTAGTAATAGCTGAAACAGTACGGGGGAAAGGATTACCGAGTATAGAAAAACGCGCGGACCGTTGGTTTGTAAATTTTAAGGAAGAAGAGATTGAGCAACTTCTAAAAGAACTTCACGGCGCTAAACAAACTAAATTAACTTCAGAAACAATTGTGGCGAGATGAAAATGACATACGCAGATATAGTACTTGACCTTATAAATAATGATGACCGCTACATGATTATGACATCGGAAAACAGAGCGGCTTTTAGAAATCTTCCTCCGCTGATCAAAAATAATTTTATTGATACCGGAATTACAGAACAGACTATGATCGGAATGGCGGCTGGCTTAGCATTGCGCGGAAGAGTCCCAATTGTTCACGCACTTGCTACATTTTTAACAATGCGCGCGTTTGAATTTATCCGGACAGATGTTGGCATTGCTAATCTTCCCGTAAAAATTGTCGGAGCTGTACCAGGATTTCTATCGGATGGAAATGGTCCCACACATCAGGCAATAGAAGATGTATCAATCATGCGCGGAATTCCGCCTATGAATGTTTTTTGTCCCGCAGACGAAGAAGACATGCTGAAAGGATTGATGAGCGTATTCACTCACCCAGCTCCGTTTTATATTCGCTACAATCCCACGAAAGCTATTGTTGAACACAGCAAATTTGAAATTGGGAAAGCTGAAGTTTTTGGCAAAGGAACTGATGTGGCAATTCTTGTATATGGATTTTTATTCAGAGAAGCATTTAAGGCAAAAGAAATATTGGAATCAAAAGGTGTTTCTGTTCGCTTGATAAATATCCGCACTCCAAAACCAATTGATGAAGAAACGGTTCTGAAAACTGTTGATGAATGTAAATTGATTGTAACCTTGGAAGATCATTTTATAACCGGCGGACTTTATACTATTCTTGCAGAAGTTCTATTGCGGAACAGAAAAACCGCGAACGTTCTTCCCTTTGCTTTGATGAACAAATGGTTTAAGCCGGGTTTGCTGAACGATGTTCTTGAGTATGAAGGATTTACTGCACAACAGATTGCAAATAAAATTTTTAATAAACTTAAAATAGAACACTGATTTTTATGATCATTATGATATGCTATGATAAATCATAAAGGATCTTAGTAATCTGCGTTCCATAAAGAGGAAATGATGCCTAACAAAATTTCACTTAACAATAATTTTCCGGACATTTCAAAATCCGATGAGCTATACAATCGTGCGCTTGGATTAATTCCATCAGTTACACAAACTTTGGCAAAAGGACCGGGACAATGGGTTAAAGGAATAGCACCAAAATATTTAGTTAGAGGGAAAGGTTCGCATGTATGGGATGTTGATGGAAACGAATACATAGATTACATGATGGGCGTCGGTCCCCTTTCGCTTGGTTATGCTTATCCAAAAGTTGATGATGCAATAAAAAAACAATTGGAAGACGGAATTACTTTTTCCATGATGCACCCGCTTGAAGTTGAAGTTGCCGAAATGATAAGACAAATAGTGCCGAATGCAGAAGCTGTCAGATACAGCAAAACAGGCGCCGATGCTACGAGTGCAGCGGTTCGACTTGCACGTGCTTATACCGGCAAAAATAAAATTTTATGCTGCGGCTACCATGGCTGGCACGATTGGTACATAGCGGTTACCGCACGCAATCATGGAATTCCGGAAGCAGTTCAGGCAATCTCATACACATTTAACTATAACGATATTGATTCTGTAAAAAATTCTCTTGACGATGATGTTGCTGCAATAATTCTTGAACCTGTGGTTTTTGCCGAGCCGAAAGATAACTTTCTTAACAAGCTCGCCGATCTATGCAAAGAAAAAAATGTCGTTTTAATATTCGATGAAATGTGGACTGGATTCAGAATGGCGCTTGGCGGCGCGCAAGAATATTTTGGAATTACGCCGGATTTGGCAACGTACTCAAAAGCTGTTGCCAACGGAATGCCAATCTCAATTCTTACTGGCAAAAGAGAAATTATGGATCTTGCCGATGAAGATATTTTCTTCTATACAACATTCGGAGGCGAAGCACTTTCTCTTGCCGCTGTCAAAGCTACAATTGAAGAACTACGCGATAAGAATGTTCCTAAGTTTCTGAACGGTCAAGGAGAAAAATTAAAAGATGGTTACAACACAATCGTCCGAAAGCTTGGAATGGATTACACAAAAGCGATTGGATACAACTGGCGTTCAATGGCAACCTTTGATGAAAAAGCCGGCGATCCGCTTGTTCAAAAATCTTTGATGCAGCAGGAGATGATTAAGCGCGGCGTTTTGTGGCAGGGATTCCATAATATGTCATTCTCTCATTCCGATGCCGATGTTGAATACACGCTTCAAGCTCTTGAAGAATCACTTGCCGTTTTGAAAAATGCAGTTCAAAAAAATAATATACGAGAAATGCTTAGAGGTGAACCGGTTCAGCCGGTATTTAGAAAAGTTGATAACTTCAACATGAAACCGGTAAAGAAATAATCTAGAGTATAGAATGAAAATTTTTAGTCTGGAAAATAAAACCGCAATTGTTACCGGTGCGCTGGGATTGATTGGAAAAGAACATTGCAAAGCATTGAGCGAAGCCGGAGCCAATGTTGTTGTTGCCGATATTGATGAAGTAAAATGCTCTGAATTTGCCAAAACTCTTTCGCCGCAATCGTTTGGTGCTTCTCTTGATGTTACAAAACCGGAAACGATAAAAAATCTGCGGGATAAAATTTTAAAAAAGTTCGGACACATCAACATTCTTGTAAACAATGCGGCAATTAATGATATGTTCGAAAATCCTAAAGCAGCAAGCAAACAATCAAAATTTGAGAATTATCCTTTGGAACTCTGGCAGAAATCTGTTGACGTAAATTTGACCGGAGTATTTTTATGCTCGCAGATTCTAGGTTCCGAAATGGCAAAACAAAAATCCGGAAGCATTATTAATATTGCTTCAACATACGGAATAGCCGCACCGGATCAATCTCTTTACATCAAACAAGATGGAACGCAGTCATTTTTCAAACCCCCCGCTTATTCCGCTACAAAAGGCGCTGTGATAATGTTTACTAAATATCTTGCCGCTTACTGGGGAAAAGACGGAGTGCGCGTTAATACTTTAACTCCCGGCGGTGTTGAAAATAATCAAGATGAATTTTTTATTGAAAAATATTCCGCAAAAACTCCTTTGGGAAGAATGGCTAATCCTTATGACTATAAAGGCGCATTAATATTTCTTGCCAGCGACGCATCAAGTTACATGACCGGCGCTAATCTTGTTGTAGATGGCGGATGGACGTGTTGGTGAGGAAAGGAAAAAGGAATAAAGAAAAGAAGAAAGGAAATAATTTCATACCTTTAGAACAATTGAATGGCATTCTATGAAAAAAAAATTGACCAAGAACCAGCTGCTGAAACGTGCTTCTAAAATAAAATTACTTTTAACCGATGTTGACGGTGTTCTTACTGACACCGGAGTTTATTATTCCGCACAAGGTGAATTGATGAAACGCTATTCGATACGCGATGGAATGGGTGTTGAACGATTGAGAAAACTTGTAAATGTAGAAACCGGAATAATAACCCGCGAAGACACATTAATAGTTAAAACCAGGGCGGAGAAATTAAAAATTGACGAACTGCACATGGGAGTTTATGAAAAAGAAAAAACTCTTGAAAAAATTCTTATAAGAAAAAATCTCAAGCCGGAAGAAATTGCTTTTATTGGCGATGATACAAACGATATCGAAATTTTGAAAAACGTTGGTTTATCCGCTTGTCCTAAAGACGCAACAAAGTTTGCTAAAGACGTTGTGGATCTGATTGTAGAAAGCAAAGGTGGTTATGGCGCTTTTCGCGATATCGCCGAATTAATCATCGAAGCAAAAACAAAAAAGAAAGGGAGCGAATGAAGCGTAACAAAGTTAAGGTGGGTAATAGATGGGTCGGTGAAGGAGAACCGGTTTACATCATTGCAGAAATCGGAATCAATCATAACGGTTCAATCGAGCTGGCAAAAAAATTAATTGATGGTGCTCTCTTTGCCGGCTGTGATGCAGTTAAATTTCAAAAACGGACACCCGAACTATGCGTTCCCAAAAATCAATGGGATATGGAACGGGACACTCCATGGGGTAGAATAACTTACATCGAATACCGACGTAAAGTTGAGTTCGGCTTTGAAGAATATTTAGAGATTGACGGCTACTGCAAACAAAAAGGAATTGATTGGTTTGCATCGCCATGGGATGAAGAGGCGTTGAGCTTTATGGAAAAATTCAAACCGATTATACACAAAGTTGCATCTGCTTGTTTAACAGATCATAAACTGTTGAATAAAATTAAAACCACTGGCAGACCGGTCATTCTTTCAACGGGCATGTCAACAATTGAAGAAGTTGAAGATGCTGTGCAAATTTTAGGAACAGATTATTTGATGATCGCACAAGCGACTTCTAATTATCCATGCAATCTGGAAGAGCTAAACCTTAATATGATTAGAACATACAAAGAAAAATTTTCCGAGGTACCAATTGGTTACTCCGGACACGAAACCGGCTTAGCACCAACATTAGCGGCGGTCGCACTCGGCGCCTCATTCATCGAAAGACACATCACACTCGACCGCGCAATGTGGGGAACCGATCAGGCGGCTTCAGTTGAAGTAAATGGAATGCTTAAGATGGTGCAAGATATACGTGACATAGAGAAATCACTCGGTGACGGAATAAAAAAAGTTTACAAGAGCGAATACACCAGCATAGAAAAACTCAGAAGAGTAAAACCAAACATCACCGCGTAAATTATGTTTCATAATTTATTAGCAAGTTTTCAACCGTTTGAGATAATTTCTTATACGGTTATTATAACAGCCGCACTTCTGTTTATAATTCTTGAACGAATTTTTCCCTACAACAAAGATCAGAAAATTTTGCGTGATGGTTTTTTCAACGATCTGGCTCTTTATACGATTGCGCAAAGTTACATTCTCGGAATAATTATTTTCACATTCATTATAAAAACAATTGACGGACCAACCGGTTTATTTCGTCTTCAGATTTTTACCAATGTTCCGGTTTGGATTCAGTTAATTTTCTTTACTGTCACGCATGATTTTTACATATACTGGATGCACAGATGGCAACACAGCAACAAATATTTATGGCGATTGCACGAAGCGCATCATTCAACAAAAAAGGTTGATTGGCTTTCAGGTTCACGTTCTCATGCATTCGAAATTTTGATCAGCCAAACCGTTGAATTTTTTCCGATTGTTCTGCTTGGTTCTCCGCCGGAAGTTATTGCTTACAAAGGAGTAATTAGCGCAATCTGGGGAATGTATATTCATTCCAATTTAAATGTGAAAACAGGATGGCTACAAAAAATCATTAACGGTCCAGAGATGCACCGGATTCATCATACAACTGGCAAAGGACGAAATAGGAATTTTGCGACTAAACTTGCGGTCTGGGATTGGATTTTCGAAACCGGATTTTTTCCGGAAGAACGTGCGGCAGAGTACGGATTGAAGACATTCTTCCCGGATAATTTTTTCAAACAATTTACTTTTGCATTTAGAAGTTTTAAGAAAAGCAGCTAAGCTATTCTGAACGAAGTGAAGAATCTTACTTTCAATGAGACTCTTCGCTTCGCTCCATTAGACTTATGTATATAAATAATTATTTTATAATAGTAACTAAATAAACAAATGTACAACTATCCACACACCAAGAAAGAACTGAGCAAGTCTAGGCCTCGCTCAAGAAAAAACTATACTC
>JAKAKD010000050.1 GCA_021824635.1 Bacteroidota bacterium
AAGTTATATGCGCAGAAGATGGTTATGAAGGTTATAATATTGCACTTAATAAATTACCGGATCTTATATTAAGCGATATTAGAATGCCTAAAATGGATGGATTTGATATGTTGAAAAAACTTCAGGACAACCCATTAACATCCGCTATACCATTTATTTTTCTTTCTGCCAAAGTTGAACCGCAAGATATTAGGGCTGGAATGACACTAGGCGCAGATGATTATCTACTTAAGCCTTACAGATCTACGGACCTTCTTTCTGCAATTGATTCACGGTTTAAGAAAAAAGAAAGATGTCAATCCGTTGGCGAAATTTTAAGATTCTCTTTAGTTAAAAGAGTTCAGCATGAATTACGCACTCCGCTGGTTTCTATATTAGGTCTTTCCGAAATGATTTTGAAAGATATTGAATCGCTTACAAAAGAAGAATTATCGGAGATGGCTGATAAAATACTGCACTCCGGAAGCAGACTTTTAAGAAGAGTGGAAAAACTATTGGTGTATGTTGATTTGCTTTTGGATGAAAATAGTCCGGAGACCCGGTTGAAAGCAAAAGAGAACGCATATCAAATTGATCATAATTTTCTTACCTCGCGGTTATCACAGAAAGCTTCCATTTTTAATAGAGCCAACGATCTTGCAGCCCATTTTGAAAATAATGTCCTAATGATAACCGACCAGCATTATGAATTTATTGTAAATGAGCTGGTAGAAAATTCAATTAAATATTCAAACGAAGGAAGCATTATCCATATCATTGGTCAATCGAGCGACAAATTTTATAAAACAATAGTAAAGGATACGGGAACAGGGATTAAATCAATTGGCGTTGAAAAGATTAGCCCTTTTAATCAATTTGGAAAAGAGAATGAAACAAAAGAAGGATTAGGATTGGGTTTAGCAATAGTAAAAAAAATAGTAGAGCTAAATAACGGTTATATAAAAATTGACAGCAAAGAAAATTCTCATACAACCTTTGAATTTGGTATACCATTAGCTTTTATATGTCATTCCTAAAGGGATTTTTTTGCTGCTTTTATTCCTTTTCGGGTTCAATACCCCCGAAGCTTGCTTTGTCATTCCCGCATGTTTTAAGCGGGAATCCATTAAAACTCTGATGGACTCCCGATAAAAGCATTCGGGAGTGACAAACGGGGATGCTTTATTCTTCTACCAATATTGGTAAAAAAGAAAAAAAATAGAACAAAATGCCGTAGGCATGATATAAAAAATGCTAATCTATCCGGAAAACAAAATAATTAACTGAAGTTACGCAATTGTCATGTTGAACGAAGTGAAACATCTCAATTTTAGAATGTAAAGAGACTCTTCACTCTGTTCCAGAGTGACAGACTTAGAATAATTCAGAGTCATTTCTAATTAAAATTCGTGTAAGAATTCGTGAAAATTAGTGTAATTAGTGGCAGAAATTGAATCTCTTATTTGCAAGCGGTCAACTTGAATAATTTATAAACCGCTAGACGTTATTCATAGCGCGCTAAAGCGCAAGTACAAAGTCTAAAGTTCAAAGACCAAAGGGAGAACAGCAAAGAAAATATTTTGACACAAAAAACAAAAAGTTAACTGACAATACTATATAAGCCGTTCTGAACATTACTATTCGCACCATAATAATCCCGCTTGCTACAAGATCAGCCCACTCACAACATTGATTATCAACACTTTCTTTTAACAGTCGAATATCTATAAGTAAAGGATAATTATTGAACTAATAAAGTAGATGTATCAACCTATTAAGGAGTTTAAAATGGATACTTCAGTTCAAACCAAAAACGATTCTTCAGAACTTCTTCAGTTGGTCAGTTTCAAGATTGGAAGTGAGGAATTTGGGGTGGACATTCTCAATGTGCAAGAGATCAACAAGATGACTCAAATTACTAAAGTCCCTAACTCTCCCGTTTTTGTTGAGGGTGTTATCAACTTGAGAGGAAGAGTCATCCCGGTAATTGATTTTAGAACACGTTTAAATATGGAGAAAAAAGAACACGACAAAGACACAAGAATCATTGTAGTAGAAATTGAGACAAGAACTATCGGGTTTATAGTTGATTCGGTAAATGAAGTATTACGCATTCCGGTCAATATAACAGAAGCGCCGCCTTCAATAGCAACCGGTATTGATTCGGATTTCATTAAGTCTGTTGGCAAGTTGGAAGACCGTTTATTGATCCTCATAGATCTAAATAAAATTTTAACTGAGACAGAAACAGAAAAATTAAAGGCAGTGGCCTGACAATAAATCAAACTAACAAAAGGAGTCATCAATGAAAAAAAACCTAATATCATTATTATTTTTTGTTTCTCTACTATCACTCCTCGGTCAAGCATCTTTCGCTCAGGATATAAAAGATCGTATTAAAGTCGGCGGTTTAATGTTTGCCGATTACTTCTTCAATATCGACAATGTCGATGGTAATGTTAAGAATGTGAACGGTTTTCAGTTCAGAAGAATTTATCTAACAACCGATATTTCAGTCGCCGAGAATTTCGATTCAAGATTCCGGTTAGAAACAGATCAGAGCACCAATTCCAACACAGCGAGCGGAAAACTCGGCGTCATGGTAAAGGATGCTTATTTGAAATGGAAAGGTATCTTCTCTGGTTCCGATTTGGTTTTTGGTATTTCTCCAACTCCCGCCTTTGACGTTTCTGAAGCAGCATGGAGTTACCGCTCGTTGGAAAAGACAATCATGGATCTTAACGGTATTGTTGGATCACGCGATTTTGGTGTTGACTTAAAAGGTAAGATCACAGATGCTGGTTCAGTTAACTACTGGGTTAAAATTGCCAATAACAGCAGCAACGGTCCTGAAACAGATAAACACAAAAGGTATTATGCGCTGGTTCAGGTAAAACCCGCTGACGGATTCCAGGCCACACTTTATTATGATTATGCCTCTTTGGTTGATGTAACAGATAACATTGATAAAACATCAAAACCGAATAGTGTTTACGTAGTTGCTCTATTCTTAAACTATCAGCAGAAGAGTGATTTCGCTTTAGGATTTGAAGGATTTACACGCAGCTGGGCAAATAAATATCGCCCTACTTTAACTTCAGTTCTCAATGATCAGAACACAATGGGCTTGTCGTTCTGGGCTTGGGTAAGCGTAACAGAAAATCTGAGATTAGTAGGAAGATATGACAGCTTCGATCCGAATTCTGATATTGACAACGATAAAGTGGGGCTTATAATTGCCGGTTTGGATTACAAAGTTGCTAAAAACGTAAGCATTATACCGAACGTTGAAATTACAAGCTATCAGAAACCGGTGAATGCAAACGGATCCACTTCTTCGAGCAATTTTGTAGGAAGAGTAACATTAGCGTTTACATTTTAATTATTAATTATAGAATTCTAGACACATATGTATTTGAAATAACTAACATCATTAAATAAGAATTAATTACACAACAAAACAAAAGGAGAAACACCATGAAAACATCAGTTACAATCTTATTTGCTGCTCTTATTTTTGGAGGAATAGTTTCAGCACAAGTGAAAATAGGAAAACCTGCCGATGCAGAGGCCTATGTGAAAAAAGCAATTGAATACATCAAAGCAAATGGTACGGACAAAGCGTTCGCAGAATTCAGCAACCCGAAAGGAAAATTTATTGAAGGTGATTTATATATCTCTGTATACGATATGAAAGGTTTCTGTGTCTCTCATCCAGATCCAAAAAAGAATAAAGTTGATTTGTCAGAAGAAAAAGATCCAACTGGAAAATTAGTACTCCAAGAAAGGTTAGCTCTTGCAAAACAAAATGGAAAAGGGTGGGCAAATTATAAAGGAAAGAGACTGGGCAGTAATGAGTTAGTTGATAAAACTGTATATGTTGAAAGGTACGACAAATATATTGTCTGCTGTGCAGTATATGGTTTTATGAAATAGAATTTGCCGGTTGAGACGGGTGTGAATTATTTCACACCCATTTTAGCATCAGAATGTGATAACTATTTTTTCCCTTTGCCGAAAAAAATTTTGAGAAATAATTTATGAGGTTAAAATGTTACAGCAATTTCGTCACCTGAGTGTGAAAAAAAAATTTGTCGGAACAACCATTGGGATTGTTCTCCTGATAGCGCTCTTCATCTTTTTATTTTTTCCAGCGACACTTCACACCAAAATGGAAGAATATCTAAAAGGTAAGGCGGAAGGAATGGCTATGGTGGCAGCAAACAGCGCCGTCAATGGGATGACCTTTAGTGATACTGAAGGCTTAAAACGAGTTCTTGAATCGATGAAAGATGTGAATGATATTGTTTTTTCTGCTGTCCTCTCGCCGGATGGTAAAACCTTCGTAGGACTCAACAATGAAAAAGGAAAAACACAAATTGCAGAGGCATCCAAATATCTTTCAATCGACAAAACAACATTAATGGAAATAAGCAATATGTGGGTGGCAATTTCCCCTATAAAATCTGGATCGGACAGGCTCGGAACACTAATTCTTGGAGTTGATGAAACAAAATTTTTTCAGGATGTTGCATCGAGCAGGTATGTTTCTTTAATCGTTGGACTTATCATAATTTTGATTGGAACGGTAGTAGGAACATTCATAGCAAATTTAGTAACAAAACCAATAAAATCGCTTTCAGAAGCCGCAACAAAAATATCATCAGGTGATCTTTCCGTTCAGCTTGAAAATTCTTCAAAGGATGAAGTTGGCGAGCTTTCAAGACTTTTTAATATCATGGTCAAAAATCTACAGGTGCTAAACAACCAGTTGCAGGAAGAAAAGCTGAGTATCCAAAAGAAAGTTGAAGATGCAGTTGAAGAATCTGAAAATCAAAAAAGATATTTAACAGCAAGTGTAAACACTATCCTTGAAAAAATGAACAAGTTTGCTGACGGTGATTTAACCGTTTCTCTTGCTATTGAAAAAAATGATGAGATCGGTAAATTATCCGAAGGTTTCAATAAAGCAGTTAGTAACGTTGGCTCTTTACTTTCACAAGTGAATGAGGCAGTTCAAGCCACAGCAAGTGCAAGCAACGAAATTTCATCGAGCACAGAACAAATGGCAGCCGGTGCGCAAGAGCAAAGTGCTCAAACAACAGAAGTAGCAGGCGCTGTTGAGGAGATGACAAAGACAATTTTCGAAACCACAAAGAACTCAGGCTTAGCATCCGATGCGGCTAAAAATGCAGGTTTGATAGCTAAAGAAGGCGGTAAAGTTGTTGGGGAGACTATTGAAGGTATGAACAGAGTAGCAGAAGTAGTTAAGAGATCAGCAGACACAGTCCAAGTATTAGGTAAGAGCAGTGATGAGATTGGCGAGATCGTTCAAGTCATTGATGATATAGCAGATCAAACAAACTTACTTGCATTGAATGCTGCAATCGAAGCCGCACGTGCCGGTGAACAAGGAAGAGGATTTGCAGTAGTAGCGGATGAAGTTAGAAAATTAGCCGAACGCACAACCAAAGCAACAAAAGAAATTGCTACAATGATCCGCCAAATTCAGAAAGACACAGAAGGTGCAGTTGTATCTATGAAACAAGGAACAGAAGAAGTAGAAAAAGGAAAAGCATTAGCAGAAAAAGCGGGACAATCACTTAAAGAAATTATCACCGGTGCTCAAGATGTAGTAGATATGTCAACACAGGTAGCAGCGGCAAGTGAAGAACAATCAAGCGCAGCTGAACAAATCAGTAAAAACATTGAATCAATCAGCAGTGTAACACAAGAAAGTGCAGCCGGAGTACAACAGATTGCACGCGCCGCAGAAGATTTGAACCGGCTTACTGTCAACTTGCAAGAATTAGTTTCAAGATTCAAGATTGATGAGAGTACAAATGGTAATGGGAAAAGCTCACACAAGACAGAGACGAGAAGTCAATTAGCAGTACGCTCTAACGGCAAGTTAGTTCATCATTAAAAAGATAGAGAGGAGAGACAAAGATGGCTCTCCTCTTTTTTTATTTTAAACAGGTACTGGCTATAAAATCATTATTCCTTCCGGGTAGTTCTTCAACAACACAGGAGTAATATTCGCGCCAAAATAATCCCGCTTGCTTCAAAATCAGCCCTTTCACAACATTGAATATTAACATTTTCTTATACCAGTCGAATATCTATAAGTAAACGATAATTATTGGACTATAAAGTAGACGTATTAACCGATTAAGGAGTTTATTATGGGTGATTCTGTTCAAATCAAAAACGATTCAACTGAACTTCTTCAGTTAGTCAGTTTCAAGATTGGTAATGAAGAGTTTGGAGTGGATATCCTGAACGTTCAGGAGATAAACAAAATGACGACCTTAACAAAAGTGCCCAACGCTCCCGATTTTGTTGAAGGCGTAATCAATCTGAGAGGAAGAGTTATACCGGTAATTGATTTAAGAATTAGACTTCATCTTCCTAAAAAAGAACACGATAAGGATACGAGAATTATTGTAGTTGAAATTGAGAATAAAACTATCGGATTTATTGTTGACTCTGTGAACGAAGTTTTAAGAATCCCTGTAAACATCACAGAAGCTCCGCCGGAAATTGTAACCGGCGTTGATTCAGATTTCATTAAGTCGGTTGGAAAACTTGAAGACCGGCTTTTAATTCTGATTGATTTGAAAAAAATTCTTACAACAACTTATGAAAAAGAACTAAGCACAATGCTTGAAGAGGAATGAGTTTAGAAATTGAAGAACTATTTTTTGATCAGCCGAAAGACAAAAGAAAGGGAGAATAAAATGAATTGGTTTTATAATCTAAAAGTAAAAACAAAAATCGTTATTAGTAGTGTTTCAGTAGTGATAATTACAATTATCATAGGCACGGTCAGTTACTTCAGTCTTTCTAAGTTGGACCAAAATGCCTTAGAAATGTGCAACCGGTTAACTAAAAATGTGGAAGCATCTCAAGCAAATGAAGCAAAATTAATAATGGCGGAAAATCGTGAATTTGCTAACAGAATAGAAAATATTGTAATCATTTTAACAGTCATAATGAGCATTTCAGCAATTGGACTCGGGTTGATAATTGCCAAAAGACTATCCCATTCTATCGAACAGTTAAGTGATGCTGCTAAAAGAGTAGCTAACGGAGAATTAAATGTCCTTACCGAAATAATTTCCAAAGATGATATTGGTGAGTTAACAGAATCTTTTAATAAGATGTCTCTTAACATCTCTCAGCTTGTGGAAGATCTTGATAGTATGCCTACACCGGTAATGATGGTTGACACAGAATTCAGTATAACTTATATGAATAAAATGGCAGCCGCAGTTGTAGGTAAAGATCAAAAATCATTACTCGGTCAAAAATGTTATAATCAATTCAAGACAGATCATTGCCAAACTGAAAATTGTGCTCTTCATAAAGCTATGCAGTTACGTTCACAACAGATGGCAGAGACAATTGCCAGACCAAACGGACAAGATATTCCAATAATGTACGTTGCAAAACCAAGAATAGATAAAAGCGGCAAGGTTGTTGGCGCTTCGGAATTTGTAACAGATATAACAAAAGTTAAAGAACACGAAAAATATCTTGATCTGCATGCCCGTAAATTATTGATCGAAATGGAAAAATTTGCCGATGGCGATTTAACAGTCGAAGTTGTCTCTGAAAACAAAGAAGATATAATTGGTAAACTATTCAATGGATTTAACAAAGTTGTGGACAACATAAAACAGATTATGATAAGCGTAACCGAAGCAGTACAGGCAACGGCAAGCGCAAGCAATGAGATTTCATCTAGCAGCGAAGAGATGGCAGCCGGAGCTCAAGAACAAAGTTCTCAAACAACCGAAGTAGCAAGCGCAGTTGAACAGATGACAAAAACAATCTTCGAAACAACAAAGAACTCCGGTAACGCGGCTGAAGCAGCTAAGAACTCTGGCGCTATTGCTATTGAAGGAGGAAAAGTTGTGGAGGAAACCATTATTGGAATGAACCGTGTGGCTGAAGTAGTAAAACAATCGGCAGAAACAGTTCAAACACTTGGGAAGAGCAGCGATCAGATTGGAGAGATAGTTCAAGTAATAGATGATATAGCAGATCAAACAAACCTATTGGCATTAAACGCCGCAATTGAGGCCGCAAGAGCCGGAGAACAAGGAAGAGGATTTGCGGTTGTAGCAGACGAAGTAAGAAAACTGGCAGAGAGAACAACCAAAGCCACAAAAGAGATTGCAACAATGATTAAACAGATACAGAAAGATACAGAAGGTGCAGTCCAGTCAATGAGCAGAGGAACAGAAGAAGTAGAAAAAGGAAAAGTATTGGCAGATAAAGCAGGACAATCATTGAAACAAATTATAAGCGGTGCACAGGATGTAGTAGATATGTCTACACAAGTAGCAGCAGCAAGCGAAGAACAATCCTCTGCAGCAGAACAGATAAGTAAAAATATTGAAGCAATCAGTAATGTAACCCAGGAGAGTGCCGCCGGAGTACAGCAGATTGCACGCGCCGCAGAAGATTTAAATAGACTAACTGTAAATCTCCAAGAGCTGGTATTAAGATTTAAAATTGATGGTGGTTCAAAGGCTAACGAAAAAGGTTCACACAAGGCAGATACAAGAAGCCAAATAGCGGTTCGTTCTAACGGCAAATTAGTTCATCATTAAAAAAAACGTGGAGAGTCGCATTTTCTCTCCTCGTTTTATACAAGTTTGGCAAAAGGCTAGGTGTAGGAAATAATTAACTTGTTGTTTTAGTTAAGTGGCTGAATCAAGATGATCTCAGATAGAAATACAGCAACCATTATTTGTATAAAATCAGATTGGGGGTAAAAAATGTGTTTATTGAGTGATACTAAGAGCAGCTCTTTTAGTAAGAAAATTGAACCCAATCATGATGATAGTGATCTGTCATCAATCATCAAGAATGAATTAGAGAATTTATTAGAAGAATTAGGACCCGATGAAAAAGTGGCGGTTCTTAAAGAAAAAATTACGGCAGCGCTTGCCAATTTGAGCGGCACCGTAGATGGGATAAAAAATTATAGAGAAACATTGGATTCTTTTGCCAGCAATTTGGAGAAAATAATAAAGGACTGGGATTCGACAGAAGATGATGTAACGCTCGAGCAAATTGAAAATTGAATTAAATAGTTTTTAACTCTTCATTCGGGGGAAGATCTTCTAATTGAACGATCTACCTGGGGGGAGAAGATTTTTTAAGTTATGAACGGCCACAAATTTATTTATGCAGATGAGAATTTATAATTCGAAGAAGGATTTTATTGGGGTTTAATCTTCAAATGGGGGAAGATCTTTTTAATTAAAGATCTACCTGGGGGGAGAAGATTTTTTCCAATTCATTTAGGATAATAAATTCCTTTGAGCAAATGTGGTTTACAATTCGAAGAAGGATTTTATTTTTGCAATCATTTTCTTAATAAATGAATCATCTTTGATCTTGTGAAACTCCAGCTTTTGAATATTTCCGCTCTGCCGTTCAGCAATAATTTTAGCGAACTCATCAACTAATTGCGGTCGGTTTTCCAAAATTTTCTTTATAGAAACTTTTGTAATTTCAAGAACAATAGAGTCTGTCTCAGTTATTACTGTAGCAGATCTTTCATCACCGGTAAATAAAGACATTTCGCCAAAAAATTGCCCGGGAGTAATTATCCCCACTTCGATTTCTTCATTTGAATTTCCATTGGTTCTTATAAATACTTTCAGCAATCCTTCTACAAGGATATACATAGAATCCCCCTTCTCTCCTTGCCGGATTACTGGCGTTCGTTCGGTATAAAATTCTTTTTTTGATTCCGAAAAAAGTTTTTCTAATTCTTCTTTACTTAGTGAATTAAAGAGTGCGACATTCTCAATAATATTGAAATCATGTTTATCGCCGGAGATGCCAAATCCAATACCGGCAATTTTTAGATTATTAATTATACGTGTCAGCACAAAATCTTTGGCCGTCTCCGGTGAGTTGGACTTCCACGGCGCTATCCAGAAATTAATCTTATATTCGATTGTATCTTTAGATATTTTGGAAACATTTATTTGAGGTTGAACACTTTTATTCTCCAATTCTAATAGCGCCTGCTTGGTACTTGCATACAATATTCTTTTTATTCTCTCTATTGAGAGATCTGCATTTAATTTTATAAAAAGACTAAACCGATTTTCTTTTTTGATTCCGCTGAAATTTTCTATTAGAAATTCATCCAGGAGATTATTGGGGAATAAAAGAAGTGTATCTTTTTCACTCCTGAGTTGTATAGCCATTCTGTCAAATTGGATTACCTCACCAACAATTAATTCATTCCCGTTTTTGTTTATTAGTTTTATCCAATCTCCTACTTTAAACGGTCTAGTTGTATTGATAAATTCTTTGCTAAAATATTTGAGAGCTTTTGGTCTAAGAAATGTCAATGCTATAAGAAGAATTAGAAATGTTAGTGCCAATAATGAGGTCGTTGACTGTTCAAAAACCGCTGTAACAATTATCCATACTGCCGTTAGATAGATAAAAGTAACCGTTAGATCTTCTATCAGTCCAAGAGTCTTAGAACTAGCTGACGTTTTAATAATTTTTCCCCAAATGATTTTGCGTATAAAAGTATTAAGCAAATAAGAGCCCGACAGCCAAAAGACAATATTGATAGAATAATAAAATAGACTATCCATGTTCATGCCCGGCTCTGTAGCGTGAGTCGTCTTGAAAAATCCATTGACGACTGAAAACAATGTAATAAGAAAGAGAACTAACGATACAGCAAGAAACTTATTTTTTGGAATAATCATTTTCGTTTCCTCCTAATAGAAAGTTATATTTTTAACTTTCATTTACATTCAACTATCTTCCTTAGCAACATTAAAATAATATTTAAATGAATATTATTACAACTGAGAAGCGCAATACCGCATGCCTTTATCAAGATGAATAAAGCTGATGTTATAAATTATTTTTTTGCTATACTTCTCTAAATTCTTACCGATAATAAAAGAAAATTCTTTTTATGAATGTAAAAATTGATTCCGGAAAAATTAAAGCGGTTCAGCAATCTTTGCTTGAATTACAAAAGATTAGAAGTGCGGAGATAAAAAAAGAGTTGCCGGAAATACGTTCCGATGGGAAGAAAATCTCTAAGGACTCACTTAATCTGAAAGATATTGATTCCGAGAATTCCGCGATCTCGCTTTCGCAGGACCAAATTAATTTCAATCTCGTTTTCAATGCTTTCAACCAGATACAACTGAACGCGAACGGCTTTGTTAGAAAAGATGAAAAAAGTATAGAAGTCTATTTTCATTATTCATTTCAGCGGGAAGTTGTTGAAGATGGGAAAAGCAGCATAAAGAATTTTGTACTCGACCTTAAAATGAAAGCTTCTTTTGAAGAAACCATTTCCGTTGAGAAGAAATTTGAAAAAGAAGATATATTAAAATTTATTCAAAGAATTGTAACCGAAATTTTCGAGACTTTTAATGACAAATCTAAATCACTGCGTACTGTATTAATTAACAAAGACAACCTCAAAAAAATAACAAGAGCCGGGAAAGGTGATTTGACAAGACTATTACAATCGCTGCTTGGCACAGTGTTTTCTTTTATGAAATACAAAGAATTATCTGACAAGAACAATCCCAAAATTGGAGTTATTATTAACGCCGCGTCGAAGAAACACCAAGCAAAAGAATATACAATTACTAGACTTGAGTCGTTCTCTATTGAGATTCATCAGCTAGAGAACAGCAAAATTGATAATTAATTGTTCTTTGGAATCCACTTTTTACACATGAGCATTTTTTAGAGATCGTATAATTATCCTCGCCAATCGTATTCAAGCTTAGGTTTTGTCTGAATTATCTCTTCAATTTTTTTCATGACATCATCTGTTAGTTTTGGAACGGCGTCGAGCGCTTTCATATTTTGCTTTACCTGTTCCGGTTTTGATGCGCCGGTTATAACGGTGCTCACATTCTGATTCTTTAAGCACCAAGCCAGACCCATTTCCGGAAGTGTTGTTCCAATTTCCTTTGCCAGCGGTTCCAGTTTTTTCACCTTTTCAATTTTTCTCAAACCTTCTTCGCTAAGAATATTATTCTTAAGCCATTCGTAACTTTGAAGCGATAGCCTTGTAGCATCCGGCATTCCGTTATTATACTTTCCGGTTAGTACACCGCTAGCAAGCGGACTCCAAATTGTTGTGCCAAGTTTAAATTTCTCGTAGAGAGGAAGAAATTCTTTTTCAATTTTTTCTCGGCGGAACATATTGTATTCCGGTTGTTCCATCAGCGGCGGAATTAATTTTTCTCTTCTGGCAATATCATATGCTTCAAGAATTCTTTCAGCCGGCCATTCACTTGTGCCCCAGTAAAGAGCTTTGCCTTGATTAATAACATGATTCATTGCTCTAACTGTTTCTTCAACCGGCGTATGAAAATCCGCACGGTGACAGAAGATCAGATCAACATAATTAAGCTGCAATCTTTTCAATGCGGCATCTGTTCCCTCAAGAATATGTTTTCTTGAAAGTCCTGTATCGTTCGGTCCGCCGCCACCCCAGAATAATTTAGTTGAAATAATTAAATCAGATCTTTTCCAACCGGTCCTTTTTAAGATGTTTCCCATCATTATTTCAGCCTCACCATTCGCATAAACCTCGGCATTATCAAAAAAGTTAACCCCGGCATCGTAAGCTTCTTTCATACATTTGTACGCTACATCTTCACCAATCTGATCGCTGAACGTAACCCACGCTCCGAATGAGAGAGCGGATACTTTCAAACCGGAATTGCCAAGATATCTGTATTCCATTTCTGTTCTCCTTTTTTTGATCTTAAAAATTATTTTATTTTTTTAATTTCCACTTTCCGCACCAGAGTAAATATGTTGGTGCCCACAGAATAGTCATCGCTAATTTTTTACTTAATTAAAAATACAAATAAAAAGTTTTTCTTAATCAAACAATGATTAATCCGATAATTTTGGAAATTCCAGATCATCGAAGCATTTATTTAATGATATGAGTAAATTTACACTCGTTTTTTAGAAACATATTTTTTATAGAGGAAAGAAATGCCGTTATTAAAGCCAAAATTATTCACGACACTAAAAGATTATAACAAAAAACAATTCATTGCAGATGCAACCGCAGGAGTTATAGTTGGAATTGTTGCGCTTCCATTAGCAATTGCGTTTGCAATTGCAAGCGGTGTTACTCCGGAAAAAGGAATCATTACTGCTATTATAGCCGGGTTTATAGTCTCGGTGTTTGGCGGAAGCCGTGTGCAAATTGGCGGACCCACCGGAGCTTTCATAATTATTGTTTATGGAATAATCCAGAATTATGGTGTAACCGGATTAACTATAGCAACTGTAATGGCCGGCATTATTTTAGTCATAATGGGATTAGTCCGATTCGGATCATTAATAAAATTTATTCCTTATCCCGTTATTGTGGGCTTTACAAGCGGAATAGCGCTATTAATTTTTTCGACTCAGATAAAAGATTTTTTTGGTTTGCAGATAAAAGAAATACCATCAGAGTTTCATGAAAAGTGGATAGCGTATTTTACGGCAATGCCAACCATAAATTTTTACGTACTGGGAATTGCTCTGTTATCATTATTAATAATGATTTTCTGGCCAAAAGTTACACATAAAATTCCAGGTTCATTAGTTGCGATAATTGTAGCTACTGTTTTAGTTATGGTGTTTCATTTACCCGTTGATACAATTGGAAGTAAATACGGCGAAATTCCTTCAAACTTACCGGCGCCTCATCTCATTACAATAAATTTAACTCTCATTAAAAATCTAATCGCCCCGGCTACGGTTATTGCATTGCTTGCTGCAATTGAATCATTATTATCTGCTGTTGTTGCCGATGGTATGATTGGCGGGAAACACCGCAGTAATATGGAATTGATTGCGCAGGGATTAGCTAATATAGTTACTCCCCTATTTGGAGGAATTCCGGCTACTGGAGCAATCGCCAGAACTGCAACAAATATAAAGAATGGAGGAAGAACGCCGGTAGCTGGAATCATTCACGCAATTACACTATTACTAATTATGCTTTTCTTTGGAAGCTACGCCAAGTTAATTCCGATGGCAACATTAGCGGCAATTCTTGTAATTGTTTCATATAATATGAGCGAATGGCATGCTTTTAAAACTCTTTTGAAAAGTCCAAAGAGCGATATTATTGTTTTGCTTACAACATTCTTTCTAACTGTAATTTTTGATTTAACTATTGCAATCGAGATTGGAATGGTGCTGGCAGTATTACTCTTTATGAAACGGATGGCGGAAGTTTCCAATGTAAGCGTCATTACAAGAGAATTGGAAGATGAAGACGAGCAACCTGACGCAAATGCAGTAGATAAAAAATTAATTCCGGTAGGTGTTGAAGTCTTCGAAATAAATGGTCCTTTCTTCTTTGGCGCCGCTTCTAAATTCAAAGAAGAAATGCGTGTAATTGAAGAACCGCCGAAAGTTAGAATTATTCGCATGCGAAATGTTCCGGCTGTTGATGCAACAGGTTTGCAAACCATAAAAGATTTTTATCATGATGCTAAAAAGCAGGGAACGCATATAATCCTTTCGGGAGTTCATACTCAACCATTGTATGCAATGACTCAAGCCGGTATCTTTGATTTGGTAGGAGAAGAAAATATTTACGGCAATATTGATGATGCTTTAGATCGTGCACGTGAAATTCTTGGACTATCAAAATTAGGAAGACCAAAAGATTTTGTGCCGACCGTTAAAAGAGAGATGAAAAATTAATTGAAATAATTCTAAATAATAACAAACATTAAATGAGATTAAAGATTGGACCTTACGATAAAAGATATTTCTCATCTGCTGATTCTATCGGAGAAAGAAATTCAACTGTTAGTTAAGAAGAAAGAAATTCCTTTCCAAATACTTCATGAAAAAGTATTCTTTAATAAACATCAGATTATTGAATGGGCGCTTGGGCGTAATCTTCCGATCAATGTTTCCGGTCACATGAAACTAAGCGAGTATCATATAAAGACTTTAAATACATTGCTTGACAAAGAATCTTTTCATTATGGCTGCGCTTTATCGGAATCATCTTATATAGAACAAATGATTTCTAAAATTGATTTTGAAAAAAATGTAGATAGAGAGATTATAATTCAACTCCTAAAGAATAGAGAAACATTGATGAGTACTGCTATTGGAAACGGAATAAGTTTGCCTCATCCGAGGGTTCCATTGATGGTTGGTAAAAATAAGCCGCTTATTAATTTTTTCTTTCCAAAGAAACACCTCGATCTGAAATCAACTGACGGCAAACCGGTACACACACTTATACTTTTAATTTCGCAAACGATTAAACAGCACTTAAGTTTGATTGCACATCTGAGTTTTTTATTGTCGAAAGAAACTTTCCGCTTCGCTCTGGAAAATCGCCTTAATTATCAAGAGATTCTAGATATAATAAGTAAAATTGAAGAAACGAGAGACAAAGAAAAATAATGATCAATGAATAACTCATTAATACCTGGGAATTATTTATTTATTTCGGCATTTGTCATTCAATTTTTGGCGATTGTTCCTCTAACTATATTAAAAAATGAAAAGAAAGCATTCGTAATTTCCAATTTTATTTTGCTTATCGGTTTAGTGTTGGGACTCATATCCACGTTATCATCTAAACTTTTTTCATTTGCTTCGTTTTCAAGCAATGACACTTTGCTTTTTAGTAATTGGATCCGGCTGGACGGATTAGGGCTTTATTTTTTATTTATCATTCAGCTTGTTGCAATACCAACCGTTATTTACAACTTCTCCTACCTTCAGCACTACATTGATCAAAAGCGGTCTATAAAAAGTTTTGTTACGTTTTATATTATTCTACTTATCTCAACACAGTTTGTTGTAATGGCTAATCAAGCTATCCTCTTTCTGGTTAGCTGGGAAGTCATGAGTATGTCAGCTTATCTTGGAATGTTGCTGGAGAAAGAGAAAGAAGAAGTTCAGAAAGGAAGTTTTTACTATTTTGTTGCCTCTCACCTTTTAGTATTTATTCTTTACATTTTTTTCTTTTTGCTTCACCATCAAACCAACAGCTGGCTTTTAAGCGATTATCACTTAACGGCAGCAACTATCAGCCTTATTCCTATTCTTTTCATTTTATCATTTGTTGGTTTTGGAATAAAAGCGGGATTCATGCCGTTTCATTTCTGGTTGCCTCAAGCTCATCCTATTGCTCCAACTGTATTGAGCGCTTTTCTTTCCGGTGTTATTATCAAAACCGGCATCTATGGAATACTTAGAACATTTCAATTTCTAAAACCAATTCCGGAATGGTGTGGCTGGCTGATTCTTGTTGTAAGTATTTTCAGTGCAATCTTTGGGGTGTGGTACGCATTAGCCCAGCACGATATTAAACGTCTTCTCGCTTATCACTCGATCGAGAATATTGGAATTATTGGAATTGGTATCGGTATCGGTTTTATCGGCTCTGCAAATAATTTGCCGGTTATAGAAGTGCTCGGTTTTGGCGGCGCTCTTCTGCACACATTAAATCACGCAATCTTCAAGAGTCTTCTGTTTCTTGGAAGCGGTGTAATTTATCAGAACTTAGGAACAAGAAATATTGAATTGATGGGCGGACTTGTTCATCGGGCAAAATATTTAGCAATACTTTTCCTAATAGGTTCGATTGCAATTAGCGGTATTCCACCGTTCAACGGATTTATTTCAGAGTTCATTATATATACCGGATTTTTCCAAACCGCGAAAGAATTGAAAAATTATTATCCGCTTTTAATGTTACTGTTTGTTGTAGGACTTGCCTTCGTCGGCGGATTAGCTGTTGCCTGTTTTACAAAAATTAATTCCATAATGTTTTTGGGAACCGAGAGAAAAGAAGTAAAACATTTTCACATCTCGGTTTTTGATTACATCTCTCTTGGAATTTTAGCTTTACTCTGCATTGTAATTGGATTTTATCCCCAGCCATTTATAGGAATAGTAAATAAAGTAATAAGTAATGGTTTTGTTGCTGCAAATTCCCCTTCCGCACTATTAAATATGAATTGGTTATCTATTACAATTATTTTTTCTTCAATCTTATTCGGTGTAATAGTTTTGTATTTCGCAAAGATGCAAATTCATAAAAGATATGGAAGAAGAACCTCGGCAGCCTGGAGTTGCGGATATGAAAATCAAAGTCCAAGAATGCAATACACAGCCTCATCCTTTGCTGATGAACTGAACACCATTCCAAAAACAATTTTACTATACAATAAAAAAGTTGATTCATCCAAACGAGTAATTCCCAAGCCGTCAAGTTTTGAAAGTCACTCCTCCGATTTTGTTGACAATAAAATTGTTCTGCCGGGTTATAGTTTATTAGGAAAAATAATTTCTAAGATAGAATTTTTAAGTCGGACCGATATTAGGTATTACATTGCTTTCATTTTAGTTATGATAATAATTTATAGTTTTATAGCATTCTTATGGATATAGAAATTTTACAAGGACCTATCGCAATTTTTGTGATCATTGGGATTGCTCCTTTGTTCGCCGGATTTATCAACAAACAAAAAGCAATTTTGACCGGAAGAATCGGTGCGCCGGTTTTGCAGCCGTATTATGATCTGCTTCGGCTTTTCAGAAAAGAAACAATCAATGCAAAGAGTTCCTCTTTTATAAGTCAAATTTCACCACTCATAAATTTTATTGTGATTATTGTTGCAGCCGCAATGCTTCCAATCGGTTATTGGAAACCGTTAATTAGTTTTAACGGCGATATAATTTTATTTGCATATACATTAGGACTTGCAAGATTCTTCCAGATATTAGCGGCAATGGATATTGGAAGTTCATTTGAAGGAATGGGCGCTTCACGTGAAGCAACATTTGCTTTGTTTGCAGAGCCAATTTTCTTTTTCACTCTTGGAAGTGTAGCATTTATAAGCGGACTAACTTCCATTTATGATATCTATCATTCGATTAGATTGGATAATATTTCATACATCGTTTTTATAATAATCTGTTCGATCTCAGCATTCATACTTGCAATAACGGAATGTTCACGAATGCCGGTAGATGATCCCAATACACATCTTGAACTTACAATGATTCATGAAGTAATGATTCTTGATAATTCCGGTTTCGACTTGTTTCTTTATCTATACTCTAGTTATATAAAATTATTTATTTATGCTATTCTAGAAATATCATTTTTCTACCCGTTCAGCGCTAAAAGTTATCTGCTCGGAATAGTAATTTTTATTGTCGGCAGCATTATTCTCTCTCTCACTTTGGCAATCGTTGAAACAATAACGTCACGGTTTAAGATGAAGAATATTCCGCAATATCTTTTATTTGCAACAGCAATAGGAATACTGAATTTGTTGATCTATACTTTTACCAAATGAGTTAATTATGGGAAATGTGTTAAGCATTCTTTTTTGTTTATCGTTGTTCTATGTCTCTATTACTTCACGAGTAAAAGGATACGTAACTGTTTTGCAAATACAAGGCGTACTGCTATCCTTAATAATTGTAATTCCGTTTATTTACCCGTTCTCCATTTACGGAATAATCCTTCCCGCTACACTCTTACTGGTTAAAGTGTTTCTTATTCCTAGATATATAAATAAAATTATTCTTGATCTCGATATTAGAAGAGTGATAGATCCCACCATACAGCAATTTTCTTTTTTACTTCTTGTCATTGCGACAATGGTTGTAATATTTGTAGTCTCAAACATCCTTTCCCAAAGCACCGAATTGAATGTGATTCCTTTTGCAAGCGGATTCTCTGCAATCGTAATTGGTATTTATATAATAATGTTTCGTAGAAAACTTATCGTTCATGTTGCCGGTTTTCTGATTTTGGAAAACGGGATCTTCCTTTTCGGTACTGCCGTTGCCTCAGAACTCCCGATGATGATTGAATTGGGGACATTACTTGATGTGTTTGTTGTTGTCTTTCTAATGGGAATCGCGATAAATAAAATCAGTACAACCCTAGATGGGTTTGATGTTACCGCGCTTGGGAGGTTAAAAGACTGATGTTCGAGTTTTTCATTTTCATATTGCTTCCGCTAATAACATCGTTATTCTGTTCTGTTGTAAAGAACCTTCGCATTCAGTATTCTGTTTCGTTGAGTGTAAGTGTTCTTCATTTAATTCTGGCACTAAGTGTTTTTCTTGGATACTATCATACAAATTTACCGTTCTTCTTCAGCGTTGATTCGTTGAGCAAATTTTTCCTTCTGATTCTTTCAAATGTTTACTTCTGGGTTGTGCTTGTTTCTTTCTCATATTTGAAAAGACCGGTTACACATGCAGCCGAGAAGAGCAAAGGATTTTACTTTTTACTTCTTAATTTTTATTTGGCGGCAAATTCCGCGGCAATGTTAAGCAACCATTTCGGAATGTATTGGGTTGCTGCAGAAGCAACTACATTAAGTGTTGCCCCTCTAATCTATTTCTACCGCAACGAAGAAGCCCTCGAAGCAATGTGGAAATATCTTTTCTTAGTATCAATCGGAATTGCATTTGCTTTTATAGGCATCCTATTCTTAACACTCTCAGCCAAAGGTTCAATTCTCGAAGGGAAACAATTATTCTTTTGGGAATTTATTAGGAACGCTAAACAATTAAATCCAATCTGGTTAAAAGCGAGTTTCATATTCATCTTTGTTGGATTAAGCACAAAAATAGGAATAGCGCCGATGCATTCCGGCGATGTTGATGCTACGAGTAATGCGCCGAGTCCAATTGCCGCATTGATGTCCGGCTCTCTTCGTTTAACTGCGCTGATGGGTGTTCTCCGCATCTTTGAAATAATTCGACCTACATCTTCGTATGAATTTGCAAAAACAATTCTCATAATCGGCGGATTGCTTTCACTTTTTGTAGCGTTCGTTTTTATGTTCAAAGTAACCAATTATAAACGAATGCTCGCCTACTCGAGTGTTGAACATTTGGGATTAATAACTTTAGGAATAGGAATCGGAGGTCTAGCTTTTGTAGGCGCTATGTATCATGCAATTTATAATTCAATAATGAAAGTAATTTTATTTCTTACTGCCGGAAATATTCACAGCAAATACAAATCAAGAGAAGTTTCAAAAGTAACATCAGTTTTAAATAGAATGCCGAAAACCGGCTGGTTATTTCTTTTGGCATTCTTAGGAATTTCCGGTATTCCACCATTCGGAATATTTTTCAGTGAAATAAAAATTTTTGAAGGAATGCTTTTTTCAAACAAACCGGCCCTTCTTGTATTAACAATGTTCTTCCTTCTTTTTATCTTTATTAATATGGGCAAGATTATTTTCTTTATGCTTTATAAGAAAAACGATAACGACAATTCTGAAATAGGAAATGAACATTTTGATTTCATCCATTTGACTGTAATTCTTCTTTTAATTCTATTAACAACAATATCCGTTCTTTCGCCGGATGTTATTTATCAGAACATTATTAACATCACAAAAGATTTTGGTATGAATTTATGATGCCGCTCGAAGTTCAAAACAACCAGTCATTCGATCTTGCCGCAATTCCTTTTGAGGATAGAAAAAATTTTAGAGATGCAGTCTTAGAGGAATTATCTAACGGTAACAGAATGATCGGACTCTATCCAATTGAAAAAACTCATTCGGAAAAATTAATAGCTCTTTTTGCTGAACCGGATTCTTCAATGATTCATATTATCGGTGGAATATTTGACGAGCATAATCTACAATTTGAAAGCTGGGCAAATGAATTTCCACAGACAAATTACTACGAATGCGAACTTTCAGAAAATTATGGATATCTACCGTTAAATCATCCATGGCTTAGACCGGTTAGAAAACAGAATTTTATTTTGGGTGACAAGCCGTATCATTTTTACAGAATGGATGGGGAAGAAATTCACGAAGTTGCTGTCGGTCCAATTCACGCCGGTGTTATTGAGCCGGGACATTTCCGCTTTCAATGCCATGGAGAATTGGTTTATAATCTTGAAATTAATTTGGGTTATCAGCACAGAGGAATTGAGAAATTATTACTCAACTCAAATCCGCTACAAAGAATTATTCTCTCGGAATCAATTGCCGGAGATACTGTTATAGGACATTCTCACGCACACTGTAATGCAATAGAAAATTTATCCAATACCCAGGTAAGTTTTCGCGCGCAAGTTGTTCGTTCTATCGCAGAAGAGATTGAAAGAATTGCAATGCATCTATCGGGATTAGGAGGTGTTGCCAACGATATCGGATTTGCGTTGGTTTCTTCTTCATACGGCCGACTTCGCACACTCGCAATAAATAGTCTTGCTTTATTATGCGGTTCAAGATTCGGACGCGGCTTATTTATCTATGGGGGAGTTCGTTTTGATTATACAGATGAAATCATTGAAGAAACAATTGCAAATCTTCAGATCATAAAAAATGATGTTGCTGTAATCAACGAATATTTATTTTCTTCTACAGGTGTATTAACCAGATTTGAGAATACCGGAATCATATCAAAAGAATCCGCACAACAGATTGGAATGGTAGGTCTAGCCGCGCGTTCGAGCGGACTTGAGAATGACGCACGAGTTCAATTCCCATACGGCGCTTACCGCTACAATCCAGTGTCTCTAATAACTTTGTCAAGCGGAGATGTTTTTGCACGGGCTCGCTTACGCGCATTAGAAATAGATGAATCGCTAAAATTCATTAATGACCAATTAGAAAACCTTCCGCAAGGTGAGATAAAAACCAATGTTGAAAATATAATTGCGAAAAAAGGAGTAATATCAATTACAGAAGGTTGGAGGGGAGAAATAATCCATACGGTTTTCACAGACGAAAAAGGAAATTTAGCACTGTATAAAATCAAAGATCCTTCATTTAATAATTGGTATGGATTAAGTCTGGCGTTACGCAGGACTGCAATTTCAGATTTTCCGTTATGCAATAAAAGTTTTGATCTGTCTTATGCCGGACACGATTTATAAAATTTCATTAAGGTCATCAAAATATTTTTATGAAAGAAGTAATAAAAGTTAGAATACTTCAGGGCGATCCGATTGTTCATGATGTTCGACATGCCCAATTTCCGCCTTTATACAGAGGCTTACCTTCTATTGCAGATAAACCTTGTTTTGATAATTGCAGAAAATGCGTTGACGTTTGTCCAACGAGTGCAATCGAATTGAATCCGGTTAGAATTAATTTGGGGTTGTGTGTGTTCTGTCCGCTGTGCGAAGAAACATGTCCCGAAAGAATAATTCATTTTACGAACGATTATCATTTATCGGCAAGTTTTGAAGAACAACTTATAGTTACAAAAGAAACAAATAAAATCACTCCCGAAAAGGCATCGGAGAAAATCAAAAAGTATTTTGGTAAATCGCTTAAGCTCCGACAAATTTCTGCCGGCGGCTGCAACGGATGTGAACTTGAACTTAATGCTCTTAGCAATGTTAACTTTGATATGGGCCGCTATGGAATTGAGTTTGTTGCCTCACCACGTCATGCAGACGGCGTTGTTCTAACCGGACCAATCACAAAAAATATGACAAAGGCAACAGATATTTGTTTTGAAGCAGTTCCTCATCCAAAAATAATTATTCTTTTCGGCGCTTGTGCAATTTCCGGCGGTATCTTTCAAAATTCAGATCAGATTGAAAGAGAATTTTTAATGAAAAATAAAATTGATCTCTTCATTCCGGGCTGTCCTCCTCATCCTCTAACATTCATAAATGGATTACTTGATTGGCTGGATAAAAAAGGATAACCGCCTTTCTTCTTATTTTGTAAATCAAGAACTGTAGTAATGTAAATAGTTTCGTTGAAATTCTCACGAAAGATTTTTGCGCCGTGTATCTTATGTTATGTTTTTACTACATGATTTTTTATTTTTTAACAAGCATTCGTTTTTAGTTTAATTACTCTGCGATTGGAATAAAATTTAACAGAAGGAAACATTCTTAATAAATAATTGTTAAAACGAAATTGATATTGTAAAAGGAAACACAATGCATTTTACAAAAAAATCTTATTTATTTATTGGAATAGCGGTTCTGATACTTGCGTTGATAATTATTATTAAAATTGCAGCGGGTGATTCATCAAAACGACCTATTCTCAAACCGGTTGTTGTATTAGATTTTTCAGTTTGATCAAAATCTACCTGCTAGCTCAGCATAAATGATTAGAAGGAATAATTGCTCGAGTCCGCCTCATAAATTAGTATAGATTTTCTACTATTTCGCCTTACTAAAATACCTTTGCAGATTTTTCAAAGAATATTTTTCTATTACAGTAATTGTTTAAACCTTTTGCTGTTATGAAACATCTAATAAACCAATGAATAATTCCATTATTAAATAATAAGCAGCTAAGTTGAGAATATTAATAACATGTCTTTCGCAAAGTTGGGGTGGAATGGAAATGTATTCGCTTCAAACGGCAGAACTATTAATTAAATCTGGGTTTGAAGTTGACCTTTTGTGCTTCCCGAATTCTCATCTTCACATAGAAGCTGAAAAAAGAGGAATTTCCACTTACCAGCTAGAATTTTCAAAATACTTTAGTCCAATTCAGATAGTAAAGCTTCGTTCTATTCTAAACATTCGAAGATACGATCTAATCCATGCTGAAGCCACTCGAGATTTATGGTTGGTTGTACCCGCACTAAAATTGGCTTCACTAAAAACTCCGTTGCTACTTACAAAGCATGTGGGTTCGTATATCATTAAAAAAGATTTCATGCACAAATGGATTTATAAAAGAGTAAATATTGCTCTTGCAATAAGTGGAGTCATCAAGAAAAACCTTATTGATACAACACCGCTTCCGGAGGAAAAGATAATTTTACTCCACAATTCAATTGATGTGGATAGATTTAATCCGGAGAAAACAAACAATCTGATCATAAGAAATGGATTTAACCTTGCCGATGATGAAATTTTAATTGGTATGAATGCGCGGTTTAGCCCCGGCAAAGGTCACGAAGAATTTTTGTATGCGGCTAATGAATTAAACAAACGGTTCAAGAATATAAAATATCTTGTAGTGGGAGGTCCAAGCAAAGGAGAAGATAGTTATGAAACCAAAATTAAAGAGATGGCTTCGAGTTTAGATCTGGATGGTAAAGTAATTTTCACGGGGTTCAGAAATGATATACCGGAGATACTGGCATCTCTCGATATTTTTGTTTTCCCATCTCATGCAGAAGCATTTGGATTAGCCCTTGTTGAAGCAATGAGTATGAAATTACCTTCGGTATGTTCAAACTCAGATGGTGTTCTTGATATAGCCGTTGACAGGGAAACTTCATTCCTATTCCAAAATGAAAACTATCACGATCTTTCAAAAAAACTTTCTGAATTGATAACTCACCCGGAGAATAGGTTTAAGTTAGGAAATGCTGCGCGGCAAAGAGTAGTCAAATACTTTAGCACAGATTTCATTACATCTCAACTAATTAACATCTACAACGACCAAATTAATCAAAAAGTAGTTTGATTTTGCTACCGAGTCTGTTGTTTATCAATTAAGCTTGTTCAATTCATTCCATATTAATGCGCTCGCACCTAAAACTGCGGCATGTGCGCCGGGTAATGCCGATGGAATAAGCTTTACTTTATTTTTGAAAATGTTGAGCATGAATTCTTCCATGTATTGTTTCGTCGGAAGAAATATCAAGTCGCCTGCATTTGCAAGTCCCCCGAAAAGAATTATGGCTTCCGGACTTAAATGTGCAACAGCATCCGCAAGTTTTAATCCCAGCACTTTAGCTGTGTAATCAAATGCTTTTAATGCAAGTTGATCTCCGCGAGTTGCAGCATCGGCAATATCTTTTGCACTCAACTGACCGAAACTGATTTCACGTAGTCCGCTGGGGATATTAGTAGTTCCGATTAATTCAAAAACAGTCCTTCGTATTCCGCTTGCCGATGCATAAGTTTCAAGACAACCTCTTCTTCCGCACCCGCACTCGCGTCCGTTCATATCAACAATTGTGTGACCGATCTCCCCGGCAAATCCATCCGCACCATAAACAAGTTCACCGTTTACTACTATTCCGCTGCCAAGCCCGGTGCCGAGTGTTATTACAATAAAATCTTTCATCCCTTTTGCAGCACCGAATATCATTTCGCCGATCGCGGCTGCATTTGCATCGTTTGTTATGGCGGCAGGGAGAGAAGAATATTTTTTTACCAGATCAATAACATTTACCATTCCCCAGTTTAGATTTGGAGGAAGTTCAACCGTTCCTTTATAATAATTTGCATTGGGAGCGCCAATACCGATTCCGGCTAATTTATAATCATTAGAAAATTTTTTGAAATCATTATTGATGTTCAAAAACAACCTTTCGAATAATTGATCTGCATTTTGTTCAGAATGAGTAGGGATAGATGATTCATAAATGCAGTTACCTTCCTTATCTACAAAACCAAAAACTGTGTTCGTACCGCCGACATCAATTCCTATTGCAATTTTTGTATTCATTGTTATGCCTTTACTGTAATGTATGATGGTTTATGTCCCTTAAATCCGTAATAAGCAATGTAGATGTAACAAAGAACCGGAATAAAAAATGCGTGATGAATTCCGATATTATCGGCAAAGAATCCTTGAACAACTGGAAGTATAGCGCCGCCAACTATTGCCGTACATAAAATTCCGGATGCTTGACCGGTATGTTTTCCAAGACCGTCAATTGCAAGAGTAAAAATTGTTGGAAACATTATTGAATTGAACATTCCAACGGCAAGAATTGTCCACATTGCAACAGCGCCAAAAGTTAACATCGATGCAACAACCAAGCAAGCAGCACAAATTGCTAGTATGGTCAAAGTTCTAGCCGGTTTTCGCAGTCCAAAATTGAATGCCGCAAAATTTACAACCACAAAAAGCAAAAACGTTAACGTTCTGCTGAAATTAATTATCGAAATGTCTGATAGATTTTTATATTCATCAGTAACAACAGCAGAAAGAATAATTGCAAGAATAAATACTAATGCGGAGAAAATATTTTTCTTTTTTGTGTTGGTAATTCCGGATAGGAGTATCGAACCGAAAAATCTTCCAATCATTGCCCCGCCCCAATATAATGAAACATATTTGCCAGCATCTGATTCTTTTAATCCAGCTATGAACGGCTGTCCAATATAATTAACAAGAAAACTCCCTATTGAGACTTCACCGCCTACATAAAGAAAAATTGCAATCGCACCGAAAACAAGATGTTTGTATCCCCACGCGCTTTTATGCATATCGTGGTAATTAACACCCTCATCACCGCTTGCTTTAACCTCCGACGCTTCAATCCTAGGTAACTTAATAACTGCAAAGACAGCGGCAATGACAAACAACGCCGCGGCTAGACCTAAATATGGCACTTGAACCGCGCTTGATTCTGCTAACTTATAAACAGAAATTTGTTCAGGGCTCATCGATTTAAAATCTACAGCAGTCTTTACTGCAAGAGAAAGAATGATAAGCGAGCCAAGGTAAGGGGCAATTGTAGTTCCAACAGAGTTGAATGCCTGTGTAAGATTTAATCTGCTCGATGCTGTTTCCGGTTTGCCTAGAATTGCCACATAGGGATTAGCAGCAACCTGTAAAATTGTAATTCCAGAAGCAAGAACAAACAGAGAACCAAGAAAAATATAATATGATTGAATACCGGCGGCTGGATAAAACAATAAACAACCAATACCCGCGGTAATCAATCCGATCACAATTCCATTTTTATAACCAATCTTTTCAACCATCATTCCAGCCGGTATTGATATAATAGCATACGCTGTGAAAAAGCTAAATTGTATCAACATAACTTGAGTGTAATTCAAAGTGAAAATTGCTTTGAGATGCGGGATGAGAATATCATTCAAGCAGGTTATGAATCCCCACATAAAAAATAACGATGTAAGAACTGTTAGAGCGAAATTATAATTCTGTCCGCTTTCTGTTGTTCTATTGTTGTTTGATGTCGTTGCAATAGAAGCCATTCATTACTCCTCATTATTTGAATTTTTCCATTAATTTATAAATAGAAAATAAGCAGATAAAAAATATAATTCCGATTATTTGCCCATAGAATTCATTTTTTTGCCTTTGATTAATCTACAGTTAGAAACCGGAGAATTGTATACTTCGAAGCCGTAGGAAGACGTAATCCAGAATATGGTGGTTTCAACCGTTTGTGATCTTGCAATGGTGGGTTAGAGTTGTAGGCAGAGGAGACAAAAAATTTTTATTGAATGTGAATTACCTAAAAATATATAGAGGTTATCATTGTTACGGATTAGAATATATCGCTTAGGCAGAAGAAGAAATAATTAACAAAGTAACATCATCGTCCCAAAGACCTGCTGAGAATTCAGCTACAGATTCAATTATATCTTGAGACATTTTGTTCGCATCAGAAGAGAAATATTTAAGACATGAATTTATAAACCGCTCTTCTCCGTACAATTCTCCTTTAATATTTTTTGCTTCTATTAAACCGTCTGTGTAAAAAATAATTGTATCGTCTTCGGATAAATTCACCGTATCATTATAATATTCATAATTAGGAACAACACCCAGCATTGTTCCCCCGCATTCTAACTTTTTCACTTCACCATTACAATTAATGATTAATACCGGAGGATGCCCTGCATTTGTATATTCTAGCGTATTTGTATTTAGGTCTATTATACCATAGAAGAATGTTATAAACTTTTCAGGCATTTCATTTTCTAAGAGAGAGTTGTTTAACTGATAACATATTTTATTTGTAGATTCATTTCGATGCGAAATTTGGCGGACAATCGCTTGTAAGTTGGACATTAATAACGCTGCAGCCACTCCATGACCGGCAACATCACCTATACAAATTCCAATTTTATCATCACTGATATTAATGAAGTCGTAATAGTCTCCGCTCACAAAAGATTTTGGCAACCAGATTACGGAAACTTCACGATTCTTTAACGTGGGTAATTGCTTTGGAAGAAGTCCTTGCTGAATTCTAATTGCAAGATTGCTTTCAAGATCAATCGAACTTCTTAGAGTCGAAAGAGTTAACGAGATTGTTACAAAAAATCCTAATTCTATAAGAGCATTCCAGTATATAATTAAAGGATGTGAATAGCCGCTATTAGTTATTTTATCAGCATAGAAAAAGATAGTCGCGCTTAAAATAGAAAGACTTATTGCGCTCCATCTGTCAACGAACCAAGCGCAAATTGAAATTGGAATTAAATAGAAAAGAGAAACTGATAGTTCAGCACCCGTCACTTTATCTAAAAACCCAACTAGCAGTGTAAGAATAACTGCAGCACCAATTATTATGTTTTTGGGAAGCTTCGAAATATGTTGAAATATAAATGCCATATCTGTGTATAAGACAGTTCTAAAAGGAGTGCGGTTTAATTTTATTTTTCAGAAAAAATTTTTTAATAAGACTAAAAACTCAAGAAAAAGTTATGATTTATTGAGGTCGGAAATTCCATGATATTTTAAAAAGTGTTTAAGATTTTGCTATATGCTCATTATTCTGAAAAGTTACGCCCATTTTGTGACCGACCAAATTATTTAGTATTTTTACAATAGAGTTATGAATGAGAACTCTCTTAAACGAAAAATTTCTTGTTTCTACTCTCATCATTTTTCAAAATTAACCTGACTTAACCAATCTTATTCTTCTTTGCACTTAATTATTAATGCAAAAAGTTGCTATGGTCATCAAGTCAAAAAAAAATTACGCAACTGATTAGCAATATCACACTATTTCCGACACAAAAACAGAATAGAAAAAATGATAAGCACAAACAATCTATCACTCAGATTTGGTAAACGGACGTTATTCGAAGAAGTAAATTTAAAATTCACTCCGGGAAATTGTTATGGTATTATTGGCGCCAACGGTTCGGGTAAATCAACTTTTATTAAAATTCTTTCGGGCGAAATTGAGCAAAGTTCAGGAGACGTTATAATAACTCCCGGCGAAAGACTTGCAACTTTGAAACAAAATCAATTTGAGTATGATGAATACACAGTTTTAAAAACTGTGATGATGGGACATCAAAAACTTTTTTCTGTAATGGAAGAACGTGATGCTTTATACGCAAAAGCCGATTTTAGCGATGCGGACGGAATAAGAGCATCGGAACTCGAAGGAGAATTTGCAGAGATGTACGGCTGGGAAGCAGAATCTGAAGCGGCTGAACTTCTGAGCGGCTTGGGGATCAGCGACGAAAATCATACAAAATTAATGAAGGATTTGACCGGTAACGAAAAAGTAAAAGTTCTTTTGGCTCAAGCTCTATTTGGAAACCCAGATATATTATTATTGGATGAACCAACAAATCATCTTGATATTATTTCAATTGGTTGGCTGGAAGATTTTCTAGAGAAATTTAAAAATACCGTAATTGTAATTTCGCACGATAGACATTTTCTTAATCAAGTATGTACGCATATAGCAGATATTGACTTTGGGAAAATCCAGATGTACACCGGCAATTATGATTTCTGGCTGGAGAGCAGTCAACTTGCGGCAAAACAAGCAAAGGATTCCAATAAAAAGATAGAAGCCAAAAGAGCGGAGTTGCAGGAGTTTATTTCCCGTTTCAGCGCTAACGCCTCTAAATCAAAACAAGCGACATCAAGAAAAAAGCAACTTGAAAACTTAACGCTTGAAGATATAAAACCCTCTTCACGTAAAATGCCTTACATTGCTTTTAAGCCGGAACGTGAAGCCGGTAATAATCTACTTGAAATTAACAACCTAGCAAAGAATTACGGCGAAGAAATTCTTTTGAACAATCTTACATTCAAAGTTGAAACCGGAGATAAAATTGCGTTTGTGGGTCCTAACGATTTATTAAAAACCACTCTGTTTAATGTTCTCACAAGTAAAGAAAAAGCCGATAAAGGAAATTTTATATGGGGAGCTACAACTAAAGTAGCCTATTTCCCAAAGGATAATGCCGAATTTCTCGACGTTGATTTGAATCTTATTGATTGGCTTCGTCAATATTCAAAAGAGAAAGAAGAAACATATATCCGCGGATTTCTTGGAAGAATGCTCTTTAGCGGAGAGGAAACTTTAAAGAAAGCCAGTGTTCTTTCCGGCGGTGAACGTGTACGTTGTTTGTTTGCAAAAATGATGTTAACAGGCGCGAATGTTCTTATTCTTGACGGACCGACTAATCATCTCGATTTGGAAGCTATCTCTGCGCTGAATAACAGCTTAATTGATTTTCCCGGTACTGTACTTTTTAGTTCACATGATCATCAGTTCGTTCATACAATCGCAACGAGAATAATAGAAATTATACCTTCTGGAATAATTGATAAACGAATGACATTTGATGAATACTTAAATGACGCAGAAATAAAAAAGATGCATCTTGAGTTGTATCATGCTTCTGCTATAGATCTCTAATTTTAGTTAATACAATTGACATGAGTGACTTTCCTACTAATTCAATATCTTTTTCACACGTCCAATTTCTCCGGTCTCAAGACGGACTTTAATTCCATGAGGATGTTTGGAAGAATTTGTAAGAATATCTTTTACAAACCCCTCCGTTAGCTTTTGACTGCGTTGGTCTTCCTTCAATACTATTGCCACATGCAATCCTTGCTTAATATTTCGGCGGTCTTGAGATTCCAAATATTAGCCTCTTCCTCTGTTGGTCCAAACTTTTCTTTCTCCTTCCCTCCTACTGCGTTTTGGTTTTGAAAATGCAGAGCCGAAAATCTTTTTAGTCTTTGTTTTAGCTGAATCTTCTTTGTTAACCAACTGTTTTGGATTTTCCCAAACCCATTCAGTAAGAACGTAAGGATGATTTTCGATAACCGGAATTGGTTTTGAAATAAGTTTGTTTATTTCTTTCAGATACGCTCTTTCCTCTGAATCGCAAAGCGAAAGAGCAACTCCGCCTAATCCTGCTCTACCGGTTCGTCCGATTCGATGAATATAAGTTTCCGGAATATTTGGAATCTCAAAATTTATTACATGCGAAAGTTCGTCTATATCAATTCCACGCGCGGCAATATCTGTTGCTACCAATACTCTTGTCTGTTTTGTTTTAAAATTAGTCAACGCACGCTGACGCGCATTCTGAGCTTTATCACCGTGAATAGCTTCTGCTTTTATATTTGCCTTATTTAGAACTTTAGCCACATTATCTGCCCCATGTTTGGTGCGAGTGAACACAAGCGCAGATACAATGGCTGGGTCTTTCAACAAATGAATCAGGAGAGCTTTTTTATCTGACTTTGCCACATAATAGATTCTCTGCTGGATTGCTTCGACGGTTGGTGATTCCGGAGTTACTTCTACCTTAACAGGATTGTGTAAAATAGTGTTTGCTAATTTTATTATTTCCGACGGCATTGTCGCAGAGAAAAATAACGACTGTCTTTTAGACGGCAATTTTGAAATTATTTTTTTTACATCATTTATGAATCCCATATCGAGCATTCGGTCCGCCTCATCAAGCACAAATAATTTAATGTGTTGAAGACTGATATGATTTTGATTCATCAGATCAAGCAGTCTGCCCGGCGTAGCAATTAGAATATCAACTCCGGCTTTTAATTTATCCGTTTGTGCTTTTTGCGGAACGCCACCAAAGACTACCACATTTTTAAGTCCGGTATGTTTGCCATAAGCGGAAAAACTTTCTCCGATTTGTATAGCAAGTTCTCTTGTTGGAGTAACTATTAAAGCGTGGATAATTCTTTTTTTATCACCTTCAATTTTTTCGTTATAAAGAATTTGCAGAATCGGGACAGCAAATGCTGCTGTTTTACCTGTTCCCGTCTGCGCACAACCAAGCAGATCTTTCCTTTCAAGTATAATAGGAATTGCCTGTTTCTGAATAGGCGTGGGAATTGTATATCCTTCTTCTGCTAAAGCTTTTTGAATTGGTTTAATAAGATTGATTTTTTCGAATGACATTAATTCATTTTCCTTCTAAAACGTATTGTTAAAAATCTATTATGTTTTGGATCAGCAGTAAGATGAATGAATCTTATAAAGGATTACAAACAAAGGTATGTTACTGAAGCATTACAAATAATTACAGTGTAAAATTAGCTTAATTAATCACCATCTCAAAAGATAAACGCTATTAATATTACTTATCTTAACTGCAGTTCAATAAATCGGCTTTATAAATCATCATTAAACCCAAAACCTCGAAGATAGATTTCTACAGTTAGAATCGAGGTTTTCTTTAATTTCTAGATTATTTACATCTCTTATAAAATTCTCAAATCGCCAATTGCTCTGCGAAGCGAGTAGTAACTGATTATACTTTTATATTTTGCCTGAATATTTAGAAGCCGAGCTTGTGTTAATGCTGTTTCGGAATCCAGCACTTCCAGGTTTGTTGCGGTGCCTCTTTCGTATTGAAGTTTTGCACGTTCAAGAGATCCGCGCGCATAATCAATTTGTTCTTGTGTAGAATTCATTCTTTCGACATTCGATTTCAAATCGCTCTCTGATTGATAAACATCGGTTGAAATTGACTCTTTAACCTGTTTGATTTTTTGATCTGCCGCATCTATGGCTGCGCTAGCTTCATTAATTTTATTCTCGGTTAGATTACCATTAAAGATTGGAACATCAAGAGAAACACCTGCAAACCAATTTCCTCTCATTACTTCGATATTCGGCTCATAACCGTTTTTAAATCCGTAACCCAAGTCTGCTCTCACAGAGGGCTTGTCTATTTGGCTTACAATTGCTTTTTGAAGATTTGCAGTGTTACGCGCATCTGTAACAAGTTTCAATTCCGGTCTCTGATTGTATGCAGCACTTAGTAAAGAATCACTATTCAAATTGTACATAGGGAGATCAAAATGACCGGTAATGTTGATTCCTTTCCTCCGATCAAAACCGATCAATTCTTTAAGATAGAGTTCCTGTTTATTCATCTCGTTCTGTAATTCAATTTTTTCATTTTTGATTTCAACCATACGGGTCTTTGTGCTTAATACATCATAATCTGTAGCGGTTCCGTTTTTTATTTTAAGTTCGGTAATTTTTAAATGCTCTTGTAACGTCGCATATTGTGTGTCTTTGACGGCAATACTTTTTTTCAAAAATAATATTCCGTAAAAAATTCTAACAGCTTGATCGGAAAGATCATTCTTTATTAATTCTTCATTATCTTTAACTGAAGTTAGAAATGAGGAGGCGTAATCTACTTGTGAATCACGCTTGCCGAAATCGTAAAGAGTTTGGTGAACAAATACACCGACATTATAATTGTTTGCCGGAGCTAATTCTAAATTTTCTCCGCCAAATGCAAATGCCGGTATA
>JAKAKD010000088.1:0-12486 GCA_021824635.1 Bacteroidota bacterium
TATTTTTATAATTACTCAAATGATGTATCACTTGTTCATTTGCAAGTTAATGAAATATTGTAGCAAGTAAATATTGTTTTTTTGTTTTATTTTTTTATATGCGATTTAGATCACAATAATGAGAGGAATAAATGAAAATTGAACGATCAGCTGGAATTCTGCTTCACCCTACTTCCCTACCCGGAAAATTTGGAATTGGAGATCTCGGACCAAATGCTTTTGAGTTCGTAGAATTCTTAAAAAAAGCAGGACAGACGCTATGGCAGGTGTTTCCGCTTGGTCCTACAGGCTATGGTGATTCTCCTTATCAATGTTTCTCCGCCTTTGCCGGAAACCCGCTCTTGATAAGTCCGGAGTTACTGTATAAAGACGGATTATTAGATGATAATGAACTGCACGATAATATACCACATTACGATTCTCATAAAATTGATTTTGGCTCGGTAATCAACTACAAATATTCTTTACTCCGAAAAGCATTTAATAATTTTAAAAAGAAGAATGTACAATTTGAAAATGAATGCGGCGTATTCTGCGAAAAAAATAATTATTGGTTAGATGATTATTCACTGTTCATGGCGGCCAAACAATTCCATGGCGGAATTTTATGGACTCAATGGAATCCAACAATCGCACTAAGAAAAAATATTCCGGAATGGAAGAATAAATTAAAAGATGAAATTGAATTTCAAAAATTTCTTCAATTCACATTTGATAAACAATGGACTGACCTGAGAATTTTTGCAAACAATAATGGGATTAAAATTATTGGAGATATGCCAATCTTCATAGCTTATGACAGCGCCGATTTATGGGCGAACAAAGAATTGTTCACCGTTCGCGAAGATGGTTCATTGGAATTTGTTGCCGGAGTCCCGCCGGATTACTTCAGCGCAACCGGACAACTTTGGGGCAATCCGCTTTACAAGTGGAAAGAGATGGAGAAAGATAATTTTGCATGGTGGAAGAAAAGAATATCAAAACTTTTTGAGATGGCTGATTTTCTTAGGATAGATCACTTCCGCGGTTTTGATGCCTACTGGGAAATCCCCGGAGATGCAAAAACTGCTATTGAAGGACGTTGGGTTAAAGCTCCGGGTGAAAAATTATTTAATTCAATAAGAAAGTCTCTGGGCGATCTTCCAATCATTGCCGAAGATCTTGGAGTAATTACAGACTCAGTTGAGGCGCTGCGAGATAATTTTGATTTCCCTGGAATAAAAATTCTACAATTTGGTCTTGGTATTGACGGCGATAAAAAATTCTTGCCGCATAATCACATCAAGAATTGTGTTATTCATACCGGTTCTCATGATAACGAAACAACGCTTGGATTTCTTACAACAGAAAAAAATAAAAATTCCGGCATCTATGAGTGGGCACAGAAATATTTTAATTATTACGGCGACAACCTTACATATGAATTGATAAGATCCGCTTATGCTTCTGTTGCGAATATTTGTGTTATACCAATGCAGGATATTTTGAATCTGAATAATGAAGCGCGTATGAACTTACCGGGAACTTTAGGAGGCAATTGGACATGGCGATTTACATGGGATCAAATTTCAGATGGGCTTGCAAATCATTATAAAGAAATGTGCGTAATGTTTGAACGCCCTCCGCTAAAGAAAAATGAAAACGCAAAGATAATTGTTGATGAAGAATAGGAATGAATTGTTGTGACCGCTAAATTTGCGGTCACAACTTAAATAAAATTTATTTTGCCAACTCGCTTTCAATTGCTTTAGTAATCTCTTCACTTTCCGGTTTTACTTTACTTCTAAATCGGGAGACAATATTTCCGTTTTTATCAATCAAAAACTTTTCAAAATTCCATTTTACATCGCCTTTCTCCGTAACATTATTGTTAATTAACCGGGCATATAGCGGCGATCTTTCATCACCAAGAACTTTGATCTTATCGAAGAGTTTGAAAGTCACATTATACTTTGAACTGCAAAATGTTTTGATCTCTTCGTTGGTGCCGGGTTCTTGACCGCCGAAGTCGTTGCATGGGAACGCAAGAATTTCAAAACCTTTCTCTTTGTACTTATTATAGATTGTTTCTAATCCCTCATATTGAGGTGTATAACCGCATTTGCTCGCAACGTTAACTATCAGTAAAACTTTTCCCTTGTAATCTGCAAGATTGACTTCTTTCCCGTTCATATCTTTTACAACTATATTATTAATATCATTAGAGGCAGATCCGCTTTCATTATTCTTAGCCGATGAATTAAACGAAAAACCAAGTAAGAACAATAAATATGAAATATATCTAAATGCTTTCATTGCATTCCTTCCTTTGTTTATTTGTAAAACGGAAATGGAAGAGGTTTAGTTCAATTAAAGGGGGCTTGGGAATTGAATGTAAGGACAGACAAAAATCTGTCCTTACAAGAAAGAAATATTAATCTGCGGCAAGACAAGCTATAGCGGCAGTATTGACAATATCATCTACGCTGCAGCCGCGGCTAAGATCGAAGAATGGTTTCTTCAATCCTTGATTTATAGGACCGACCGCCTCTGCGCCGCCGAGCCGTTGTGCAATTTTATATCCGATGTTGCCTGCATTCAAATCCGGAAAAACTAAAACATTAGCTCTGCCTGCTACTTTACTATCCGGTGCTTTTTTCTTACCAACTCCGGCAACAATAGCTGCATCAAACTGAAGCTCGCCATCAACATTTAAGTCTGGTCGTTTTTGCTGAACCAACTTTGTTGCCTCTCGGACTTTATCAACCATCTCATGTTCGGCGCTTCCTTTTGTGGAAAATGAAAGCATTGCAATATATGGTTCTTCTCCGGTAAGTTTTTTATGATTATCCGCAGTTGAGATTGCAATATCTGCTAATTGTTTTGCATCAGGATTTGGATTAACAGCGCAATCCGCAAAACTATAAACTGCATTAGGGAAAACCATTAAGAAGAAACTTGACACAATTGAAATCCCTTCCTTCATACCCACACAAAAGATTGATGCACGCATAACATCTGCCGTTGTTGCAAAAGAGCCGGAGACACTTCCATCAGCCATACCGCTGCTAACCATCATACCGCCAAAGAAAAGATCGCGCCGCATAGTTTCGCGGGCTTGTTCAACAGTTACTCCTTTGTGTTTACGTAAATTGAAAAAAATGTTTGTGAAGTCGCTCAACTTGTCGCTCTTGTCGGGATCAATAATTCGGATTCCTTGAAGGTTAACTCCGATTTTTTTTGCATCGTTTCTAATTTTCTCTTCGTTGCCAAGTGTAATCACAGAAGCGATTTTTTGTTGAGTTAAAATCTCAGCCGCTTTCAAAACTCTTTCATCGTGAGACTCAGGGAGTACAATTGTCTTTTTCCGTTGAGCTGCTTTAGATCTGATCTGGTTAAGTAATTCCATCTCTGCCATAATTATATTCCAATATTGTTGAAAAATTCATTACAAATATATGTAATTCCTCAAAGTCAGTTCACCGAAATTTTTAGACTAATTACGATTCAAATTGAATTTTTCGTTTGAAATAGGAATATTGAAGTGGAGATAATTATGATTAAGCAAATTATGCCTCTCAACGAACTTCAGTTCAAGAAAAGTAAAACCTATTTTTTGTTTTTACTTTCGTTTTGTGCGCTTGCATATCTCTCCTATATTTTTTCAGATATTCTTGCAATGCTTGCAGTATCAATATTGATATCATTGCTTTTCAATCCTGTTGTTGGTTTTCTTGAACGAAGAGGATTAAGCAGATTGCTTGCGGTATTAACTGTTTTTGCGCTGGTGGTACTTTTAATAGTCGCCGGTTTTTCTTTCTTGATGCCACGAGTAATTAATCAGTTCAACAGTTTATCTGTTACATTAACCCAAGAAAACTTACAGTCGTTTTTTCAACAATTTGAGAAATCGTTGAAATCTACTTTCCCGTTTTTGAACTCTGTAAGCATTGTAGAAAAATTTACAAACTTTTCACAGAGTGTAATTAGTAATTGGGTAAGTAATATCAGCGAATTAGTTTACAGCATTGTTTCTCTTATCGCAATATTAGTCATTGTTCCCTTTATGACTTTCTTTTTACTGAAAGATAAAAAACAATTAATGCGCGGAATGATAAATATTATGCCGAATAAATATTTTGAAGTTTCTTATTCTGTACTTGATAAAATCTCAGTTCAGCTTGGTCGTTTTGTTCGAGGTTGGATATTAGATGCTTTTCTTGTCGGATTGTTAAGCGGAATCGGATTGAAATTATTAGGGATAAACAATGCGATCTCGATTGGATTTGTCGCCGGAGTTGGTCATCTTATTCCTTACTTCGGACCAATCATAGGAGGAATTCCTGCAATAATTATTTCAATCATTCAGTACGGAAATTTTTCTATGCTGCCAAGTATTATAATTATGTTTTTAGCAGTTTATGCAATAGATAACGGCTTCATTCAGCCAAACGTCTTTTCTAAAGCAACAGATATGCACCCGCTTGTTATAATTGTTCTTATCATTGCCGGAAGTCAATTACTCGGTGTTTTAGGAATGCTTTTAGCCGTTCCTACTGCAACCGTAATTAAAACTGCCTCACGTGAAATTTATCTCGGCTATAAGAACTACAAAATCATACACTCTTGATATTGAGTATTTGCCCTCTTCAATTGATTAGATTGAATCTCACTCTTTCTTTGAATAGTTTGCTTCAAAATTTTTGGAGATAATATGCAAATTAAGTTTATCGGCGCGGCACAAACAGTAACAGGTTCAATGCATTACATAAAAACGAAGCAAGCAAAATTTCTTCTCGATTGCGGTTTGTTTCAAGGTAAACGAAAAGAAGCTTTCGAAATTAACCGTGCATTTGATTATTTCAATCCCGCGGAAATTGATTTTGTAATTTTATCTCACGCCCACATTGACCATGCCGGTAATCTCCCCTCTTTAGTTAAAAAAGGTTTTAATGGGAAAATATATTCAACGTTTGCAACACGCGATCTATCTGTCGTTATGCTTCAAGACAGCGCACACATACAAGAAAAAGACGTTGAGTTTGTTAACAAAAGAAGAAAGAGACAGGGTAAAAATCTTTTTGAACCCCTCTATCTTCAAGAAGATGCTTTGAAAACTTTGAAACAATTTATTGGTATAAATTATCACCAAGCTTATCAAGTTGCAGACGGAATTACACTAACTTTTTATGATGCCGGGCATATTCTTGGCTCAGCCTTAGTTCACCTTGCAATAAAGGAAGATGAAAAGATTTATAACTTAGCTTTTTCAGGAGATCTTGGCAGACCAAATCTTCCAATACTTAAAGATCCAGAACAAATTCCAAACGTTGATTATTTTATTTGTGAAAGCACTTACGGTGGGAGAATGCACGAGAATCCTTTGAACTCGGAAGACACTTTGGCAAGTGTTGTTAGAAAAGCGGTTTCTAATAAATCAAAAATTATTGTGCCGGCATTCAGTGTGGGAAGAACACAAGAGATTGTTTATGCACTTCATAGAATATTTGAGAATAATAAAGCCACAAGAATTCCAGTTTATGTTGACAGCCCTCTTGCTGTAAATGCTACAGATGTTTTCCGTTTACATCCTGAATGTTTCGATACAGAAACAAATGAATTTTTGAAAAAGAATGAAGATCCATTTGGATTCAGCCGTTTAACTTATATTACAAGTTCTGATGAATCTAAAAAACTTAACAGCGTTAAAGGACCATGCATAATTATTTCTAGCAGCGGTATGTGCGAAGCAGGTCGCATTCTTCACCATCTTGCTAACAATATTGAGAATCCGAACAGTATAATTCTTATGGTGGGTTATTCTGCAGAAAACACTCTGGGCAGAAAACTTATAGACGGCGAAAAGAAAGTATCTATATTCGGCGAAGAATATAACGTAGCAGCAGAGGTAATAGTTATGCAGTCCTACAGTGCTCACGCCGATGAGAATGAATTGATTTCTTATACATCTAAACTCGATAAGATTCAGATGCGTGAAATTTTTCTTGTCCATGGAGAAATTGATCAACAGGAAATTTACAAGAAACATCTTGAAGCAAGCGGATTTAAAAAAATATTAATCCCGAACCGCGGTTACGAGGTTACACTTTAAGAATACAGTTGCAGTCCATTTTAGAATATAATCCTTGAACTGAGAACCTTATTTGAGAAAAATTGTTCAAATATTTTTTCTGATTATAATTTTATCTAATCATATTTCAGCTCAATTAGGCCGGGATAGTCTTAATTTTTCCACGCAAAGTTTTAACACCCGCCAGCTGTTGAATAATTTTGACAAGCAGCTTAACACCTACAATTTGAGCACGCTTGCAAAATATTTTCTTGATACGGACAAAATATTTTTGGGGATCAAAGAAAATTTTAATTCTACTGTAACTAAATCTTCTACGGTGAATGTAAAAGACGAACAATTTCTTTGGGCGCTCGGTCAATACGGAATATCTGACAATCTGAAACTTGGAATTCTTTTAAACAATAATTTTTATACCGATGACAGGCAAATCGCAATCAATAAAGCTTCTCTCTTTTCGACCTCATTCTTCGCAAAATTTATTCCCCGTAAAAATATTGAGATAACTCCGTTCGGCGGATTTACTCAAAACAACCAGATTGGAGTTAAAGATAACGGATATAACTACGGCGCAGAGGCAAACGTAGATAAGTTCAATGTTGGCGATTTCGATTTGTCTTCTCTAATGAAATTTCAGAATGAGGATATTTCGCCTCGAAAAAATACTCTCCGTTTAATGGACTTTGACATCAACAGTATTTTTGAGGATAATTTTAACAACACAATTTCCGCTTATTATTCCGAGCAAAGAAAAGACTTTTATTTTATAGCAGACCCCGTAACGGCGACCGAATTTAATATTACAAATAATATTCAAAGCCGAACAGAATCCAATTATTATCTGCAGGAAAGGATTAAATTTGCGCAGCCCAACTCGCCTCTATCATTAGACATGCTAGGACGCGTTGCATGGAGAGATATCAATAGAAATACAAGGTTCATCTCACTTTCCAATATTGCCAATACAAATTACGATACCCGCATTGAGGAATTCCGAATGGATTTTTCTTCTTCAGCCGATTATATCACAGATGATTTCAATCTGTCCCTTAGGTTTTCATATTCGGAAAGGAACGAAAAGCATCAGCCAAACCGCTCGGACGCCATTAACAATATTATTTTTTCAGAGCGAGAAAGTCTGGAAGAACAAAAAAACAATACTTCGCAACTCGCCAACATTTCAATATTAAGTAGGTTCAACATCTCAAGAAGCGACCGCATAACATTCAGTATATTCCATCGCAAATTAAAATATGATACTCCCAGCGATCTTAATTTTGACGACCGGGATGAATTGCTCTCTATTGGAAGAATCATGTATGAAAAAGAATTCAATCCCTTCTTCAAAGTATTTGTTAATCTGGAAGGAAGTTTAAATAAGATTGTCTACATTTTTGCGGAAAGAAGTTCAAATAATAATTTGCAAAGGATACTAAAATTTTCTTCAGGCGGTACGTTCACTGCCGGAAAATTTACATCATCAAACTCTGCCGAAGTTTCCGCCAACTACACCGTTTTCGATTTCGAAGAACTTAACCCTAATTTTAGAAGTTATTCATTCAGACAATTTGTTTTCCGCGATTCTTCGAATTATAAACTAACCGGCACATTACGTTTATTTCTTTCCGCTTATACTAAATTATCCGAACAGGGAGATTTTAAATGGACTGATTTTTCGAATAAGCCGCTCCGTTATATTAATGAGCAATATGCAGAGCCAAAAATTTTTTACGACTTCCATGCTCTTAGTTTAGGCATCGGCATCCGCTACTTCTCACTTTCCACATTTAATATTAATAATGGAGTAGATAGAATCTTGGCTTCGGATTATAAAAGTATCGGTCCCTTAACCGAGATAAGTTACGCCGTTGGTGATAGAATTAACATGAAATTTTACGGCTGGTATGAGTTCATCAAATCTGAAGATAATTTGAGAAGAGAGATGGCTAACTTTAGTTTTAAGATGAATTATAAATTTTGAGAATTATCACGGAACCGAGAAATACTATTGCACGATTGCCTAAGTAGTTATATTTTTCGGCACACTTGAATGAATTTTTAACGGAGAGAACTTGCCGGAAAATGTTTACGTAAAAGAAATTCCCAGCGATCCCGATCTTTTGCCGCAGCTTGAGGATTTTATAATGGGGTTAGCTATAAAATCACATCTACGCGAAGATAAATTAAACAGCTTAGCACTTTCCTTTTCAGAAGCTGCCTCTAACAGCATTGTTCACGGTAATAAACTTGATAAAAATAAAAAAGTAAAAATTACCGTTCATGTAGATGAAAAAAGTATGATTGTTACAATTAAAGATGAAGGAAAAGGATTCAATATAAAAGCGGTTCCGGATCCAACCCGTCCCGAAAATATATTGAAAGACAGCGGCAGAGGAATTCATATTATGCGTTCCTTTCTTGACGATCTCCGTTACAATTTCACTCCTACTGGTACTGAAACTATTTTAGAAATCAGTCTGTAATCATTATCTCTAAAAATTATCTCAAATTTGATTTATGAAATTTGAGTCCAATCCCATATATTTTGTATGAGAAACTTTAAACAAACTCATTAGGAGGAATAATGGCTAGAAAAAAAATCGCTTTAATCGGCGGCGGACAGATCGGCGGTGTTCTTGTTCAGCTTATCGCACAGAAACGGCTTGGCGATGTTGTGTTATATGATATTGTTGAGGATTTACCACAAGGCAAAACTCTTGATATCGCTGAAGCTTCACGTGTTGATATGTTTGATGTGAATATCAAAGGCACAAATTCTTATGAAGATATTAAAGATGCAGATTTAGTAATCATCACCGCAGGTTTACCCCGCAAACCCGGTATGAGCCGCGACGATCTTCTTGTTACAAACGCTAAGATTATGCAGACTGTTGCGGAGAATGTAAAAAAATATGCGCCTAACTCAATAGTGATTGTTATCTCAAATCCTCTTGACGCAATGGTAACACTTTTCCAGAAGATCACCGGATTTCCTACCGAAAGAGTTTTCGGTCAAGCCGGCGTTCTTGATTCAAGCCGCTTTGCAACATTCATCGCATGGGAACTTGGTGTTTCAGTGAAAGATGTTAACGCTTTAGTTCTTGGCGGTCATGGCGATACAATGGTTCCAATCGTTCGTTATTCAAACGTAAACGGAATTCCTGTTATGGAATTACTCGAAAGAAAATACAACGATAAAGCCAAAGCAAAAGAAGTAATGGATGCAATGGTAAACAGAACAAAAATGGCTGGCGGAGAAGTTGTTAAATTATTGAAAACCGGTTCGGCATTTTATTCACCGGCTGCATCGGCTATAGCAATGGCAGAAGCAATTTTGTATGATGAAAATAGAATTCTTCCTACATGCGCATTCTTAAACGGCGAGTTTGGAATTAAAGGTTATTATGTTGGCGTTCCCGCTGTACTTGGCGATAAAGGCGTTAAACGCGTAATTGAATTTGCTCTTGATGCAGAAGAAAAAGCCGCTCTTGATAATTCTGTTACTGCGGTGAAAGGATTGGTTGAAGATATGACCCGGCTTGGATTCTAATACCCTTACAAAGATAAAAACAAAGAACCCTCCGGCAGGAGGGTTTTTTTGTTTTGTTAATCGTTATAGCGAAAAGTTTACGCGGGAATAAACATAACGACCGTTGTAACCTGATGGCGACATGCTGCTGTAAGGAAGAATTCCAAAAAAACTGTTTACTTTTAATACCTTATCGGGATACGTATCGAAAAGATTATTAACGCCAACACCAAGTGTTAATCCCTTCATAATATTATAAGCAGCTTCGGCATCAACAACCCAAACAGCAGAAAATGTTTGGTCTTGAATGGCGTTGTTGTTGAACGAAGTAATTTCTCCGTAACGTCCAGCCCTTGCCATAAAATTCCATTCTAGAATAGAATAGTTTGCCTGAAAGTTCCATGAGCTTAATGGTTGTCCTCTTTCAAATCTTCCCTGCTCAACACGTCCTAGCAAAGGAATGGTGGTAATTGCCGTCAATTGAGCCGGGGTTTGAATTTGATCTTTGTTTGTAATATCGGTTTGATTGAAATTCATGGCTGCCATTAATCTTAAAGTTCCATTGCCAATCGAGACACCATATTTTGCGGTTATATCAACACCTTTTGTTTTCGTATCAAGAGCATTTGTAAAGAAGCGACCTCCCGAAGCGTTAATTCCTTTCGACTGCAAAAAGTTTGTAATACCTGTTCCGGTAAAATTTTCGGTCAGCACTATTCTATCTGTTATATTAATCTGATAACCATCAACGGTAAGAGAAAAATTATTATCGGTATAAGTTAGTCCACCGCTTATGTTCACAGATTTTTCTGCTGTAAGATCTTTTGCGCCTAACGCTTTTGCAACCGGAGAACTAACCGGAAAGGTTCCTAATTCATATGGTATGCCGCCGATAAAAGTGGTTGCAACGGACGAAAAATATTCTTGTGATAATGATGGGGCTCTGAAACCATTGCTTACCGCAGCTCTTGCTGCAAATCCAGAAACAATTTCGTAACGAGCGTCAAGCTTGCCGGTAACTGTGGAACCAAAATCACTATAGTTTTCGAATCTTGCGGCAGCGCCAAGAGTTAATTGTGCAGTTGTCTGGTTTTCAAGATCTATGTATAATCCAATGTTTGTTCGCGACTGGTCTTGAGTATTGTTTGGTGCGAATCCCGGAAAAACTTGTGCGCCAACCGCAGCAACTTTTCCTGCATTAGGACCATCAAGAATTTTTACTCCGCCATCAAGGTACGATGCAGGTTCGCCAGCAGCAATTTGATAATTTTCCCATCTGAATTCAGCGCCGCCAGCAAGGTTTAATGGATTCTCGGTTCCAATATCGAATTGTCTTACAAAATCTATTGTTGATGTTGATTGATAGAATTTTAATGCACCTGCATTAAAAGTAGTTGGGCTTGCCGTTCCATAAGATGTATTTAAGGAATTATCAACAACGAGATTAAGTGAGTTTCCTCCAAAATCTTCTGTTGCATCGTAAATCCATTCGCCCAGGCTTCCTTTCAACCCTACAACAATAGACCCATCGTAAATTTTGGTATCTATGAACGGAAGAAATCCGTTTGGATAAATTGCCCGAACATTTCTATCATCATTTGCACGTCTGTAAAAACCAGCCGCAGCACCATTTCTTAAACTATAACCTCCGAAAGCATAAAATTGTGCGCTCTCAGAAACCGGAATCGAGCTGTTCAAAAATATGCCGAGATCTCCAAGGTCTGCATCGCCAAATCTATGGTTGAGTCTTCCAAATGTTGCTTCGCGAGGATCCGGCTGTCCGTTAACTGTAAAATATTGCTGCCTTGGATCCAAACCGGCTCGATCTGTAAAATTGTGCTTTCTGTATTCGCCGCTTAAGTAAACAGTGCCGCCGTTCAAATCAAAACCATAACCAAGATGAACTGTTTTTGAAAACCCGTCTGTGATATTTACTTTCTGAGCATTTCCATCCCAGGAATAAGTTGCAGAAGTTTCACCGGTAATATTTCCTTCGGATTCAGAATATCCTCTAGGCTCACTTGTTGCATATTCACCGTAAGAAGCGGAAGCATCTAATCCCTTTTTACTTTTTAGAATAATATTTATTACACCAGCAATTGCATCCGAACCGTATTGAGCCGATGCACCGTCACGCAGAACCTCAATTCGTTCTATTGCAGATGCCGGAATTGCGTTGAGGTCTGTTCCCGATGAACCACGACCAACACTTCCGTTTAAATTGACAAGTGCGCTTGTGTATCTTCTTTTTCCGTTAACCAAGACTAAAACTTGATCTGGATTAAGACCGCGAAGAGTTGCGGGGCGAACGTGATCGGAACCATCGGTTATGCTTGCCTGTGGTGCATTGTATGATGGAACCAAAGCTTTCAATAAATCCGTGGTTTGGGTGAAACCCGATTGTTCGATATCTTTTGCAGTGATAACGTCAATCGGTACAGGAGAATTAACAACGGTTCTGTCTTGTGTTCTTGTTCCCAAGATAACGACTTCTTGAATACCGATTAGGTCGTTCTGCAACGTAACGTTTTGGGTTACAGTTTCGCCCGATTTCACATTCAATTCAACGCGAACGGTTTTGTAACCGACGTAACTGAATTGAACGTGATAACGTCCGGCGGCAACCTTAAGAGCGTACTTGCCGTTTGCATCGGTGTTGGCGCCGATGCGGGTTCCAATAACGGTAACATTTGCGCCAAACAAGGTCTCATCGGTTTTAGCATCTTTAACAACACCCTTGATGCTTCCCGAACTTTGAGCAAATGCTTGAACTCCAAATGAAAGAGAGAATAAAATAAAAAAGACAGCAAACGTACTCTGCTTTTTTGTTGTAGATGTATTATACATACTTCCTCCTCTTAAATGATAGATGAAAGAATACAATGAA
>JAKAKD010000088.1:12586-32278 GCA_021824635.1 Bacteroidota bacterium
AAATGCTTGAACTCCAAATGAAAGAGAGAATAAAATAAAAAAGACAGCAAACGTACTCTGCTTTTTTGTTGTAGATGTATTATACATACTTCCTCCTCTTAAATGATAGATGAAAGAATACAATGAAATAAATTGTTGCTTTATGATTTATCAGAAACCGACCGCCGCCCCGCTGCCTCTTGGATCTGATGCGCCAAAAATCACGTGATTGTCATTATCAACCAGTATTCCCTCGGCTAATCCTAGAATTGTGAATTTCTGATTAGCGTCTTCAAACTTGTAACCCATCTTCTGCAGATTGGTTTTCACGTCAATTGGAAAAGAAAACTTTTCGTAATAAATTTCATCCGGCATCCATTGATGATGAATTCTCGGTACAGAGATCGCTTCGGCTATGTTCATTCCAAAGTCTATACAATTCATAATCACCTGAAGTACGGTTGTGATAATTCTTGAGCCGCCCGGTGAACCAATTATGATGAACGGCTTATCATCTTTTAAAACTATTGTGGGAGTCATTGAGCTTAGAGGTCTCTTGCCAGGCTGGATAGAATTTCCTTCGGTTCCCATCAGTCCAAATTGATTCGGCTCTCCGGGTTTAGCGCTGAAATCATCCATCTCGTTGTTGAGCAAAAACCCGGCGCCGTCAACAACAATTTTGGAACCGAATGCGGAGTTTATAGTTGTTGTAACGCTTACGGCATTTCCATTTTCATCATAAACAGAGTAGTGAGTTGTTTCATTGCTCTCTGCAAATTTTTGCGGATCACCCGCTTTTATTTCTTTAGAAGGAACGGCTTTGTTTTTATATTCTTCAATCTTATCGAAAAATGTTTTTGCGTATGCTTTTGATATCAATCCATTTTTCGGGACCTTGAAAAAGTCTTCATCGCCAAGCAAATAAGTTCTGTCCGCGTAAGTGTATTTCATTGCTTCCACAAGTCTGTGAATGTACTCGCTGCTTCCCCAATCTTCTTTTGAAAATCTGTAATTTTCAAGAATGTTCAGCATCTCAATGAGAGCAATTCCGCCGGAACTGGAAGGAGGCATAGATACAATTTTATAGCCGCGGTATGTCCCCTCAACAGGAACTCTCTCCAAGGGTTTATATTCGTCGAGGTCGGCTTGAGAAATATATCCGTTTAGAGATTTGATTTGCTTAACAAGAAGCTCCGCTGTTTTTCCTTTGTAAAAACCGTCTGCTCCTTTTTCTTTAATCAGTTCAAGAGAATTTGCTAAATCGGTCTGCTTAAATAATTCTCCCTCTTGGTACGGAACGCCGTCTTTTGAAAAGATTTTATATGAAGCAGAATATTTCTTGAATTCCGGTAAAAAAGTTTTAATAACCCCGGCGGTTCTGTAATCAAGCTGCCATCCGTTTCTCGCCAGATCAACAGCGGGCTGAATTACTTCTGAAAGCGGCATCGTTCCATATTTTTTAAGAGCGTAAATTAATCCGGCAACGCTCCCCGGCACGCCCGCAGAAGTTGTTCCTTCTTGACTCAATACCGGAACATAGTTCCCGTTTTTATCAAGGTACATATTTCTTGTTGCGGTGATCGGCGCTTTTTCCCTGAAATCGATTGTAGTATTCTTTCCGTTGTTTAAATGAATAACCATAAATCCGCCGCCGCCGATGTTTCCGGCATAAGGATAGGTTACCGCTAAGGCAAATCCTACCGCAACGGCGGCATCAACAGCATTTCCCCCTTTTTCCATAACTTTTGCGCCAACGCGAGATGCAATTTCACTGGCAGAGACTACCATTCCGTGTTTGCTTCTTACAAGATTTGCCGATTGAGCATAAGACGCTGCGCTTAAAACGAAAACAATAAGAAAGCTGTTAAAAATTCCGCTAAAGAATTTTTTAGAAAATATTTTGGAAAAATTTGTCATCCGGTACTCCGCAAAAATTATAAATGGTTTGTAATCCAAACCATTAGAAAATAGTTAATTGTTCATACTATTGCTATGATTTTTTTTACCGATCACGCACCGAAAGGAAAGCTATAAAAAAAAGCCCTTCAACTTTTGAAGGGCTTTAGCCAAAAAAACATTGGGTTTTAAAATAAGAATCCCGCATTGGCGGGATTCTTATTTTTTTAAAGATAATAAATTATTTATGCAGCAGCTTCGGTAGCTTCGTAAACACTGATGAACTGTCTATCGTTCTTTTTCCTTTCGAATTTTACAACTCCATTAATAGTTGCAAATAAAGAATGATCTCCGGCTTTCATTACATTTTTACCGGGATGAAAATTTGTTCCTTTTTGACGAACCAGTATTGAACCCGCAGTAACTTTCTCACCGCCGAAAGCTTTTACACCGAGGTATTGCGGATTACTATCGCGACCGTTTCTGGATGAACCTTGACCTTTTTTATGTGCCATTATTAAATCCTCCGTTACTAAGAAATCTTAGTAACTTCAATTCTTGTTAATAATTGTCTGTGTCCGTTCTTACGTTTATAAGAAATTCTTCGTTTCTTTTTGAACACAATTACTTTTTCATCTTTAAGATGCTCTAAAACTTTAGCTTGTACCTTGGCACCTTTTACAGTTGGTGTTCCAACTTTTGTTGCTTTATCATCGCCTAAAACTAAAACAGAATCAAACGTGATTTCAGCATTAGGTTCAGCTTTTAAGCGCGGGACATAATACTTATTGTTTTCCAGAACCTTAAATTGTTGTCCAGCGATATCAACCACTGCAAACATCATTCCTCCAAATACTCGATTTTTGAGCCGTAAATATAATAGAAAGACCTTATCCTTGTCAATAAATAGATGAATTAAAATTTATTCTTAAAATTTGGTTTAAAAAGTTCGATTAAAGCCCATTTACGCAAAAAACAAACCTATTTCTTTAAGAGGAATGAAAATTCACTTCCCTTTCCCAATTCGCTTGTCACACTAATTCTAGATCCGTGCGCTTCTACTATGTGTTTTACAATTGCAAGTCCTAATCCTGTTCCGCCGACTTCACGCGAGCGGTCCTTATCAACTCGATAAAATCTTTCGAAGATTCTGTTAATATCTTTTTCAGAAATTCCGATTCCGGTATCACGCACATAAATCTTACCAAAATTTCTTTCATCAATAACTCCAACTTCTACAGAACCTGTATTGGTGTATTTTATTGCGTTCAAAGTTAAATTAGTAATAACCTGTTTAAGCCGCTGCCTATCTCCAAAAAGTTGAAGCGCGTTATTTGAAGAGACAAAATTCAATTCAATATTTTTTTTCTCTGCGTAAGGTTTAATTTCACTAATAATCTGTCCCAAAAACTCGTCTATGTGAAAGTATCTGAAACTCATCTGCATCTGTCCGGATTCTATCATCGAGATATCAATTAAATCATTCAAAAGATTATTCAGGTTAAGAGTATGGTTATTCGCTTTTTGCAAGAAAGTTTTATTCACTTTATCATCATTGATTGCGCCGTCGAGCAGCGTTTCAATATAACCTTGTATTGCAAAAATCGGCGTGCGTAATTCGTGCGAGACATTACCAAGAAACTCGGTACGAAATTGCTCGAGTTTTTTAAGATGAGCAATATCTCCTTGTGTTTTCAGAAACATTGATTTGATCTCATCTTCCAATTCAATCAAGTCGTTCCCCATTTTAATTTCATCGGCAGACTGGAATGAGTTTGTCCGTATTCGATTAATAACTCCTTTAACAATGTCTAGATCAGATTTTCTTCTTCTTCCTAAGAGATAGAGAATTGTAATGTCAAGTAAGAGAATTAAAATTAAAGCCGTTACTAATTGTGCGGAGTTGAAATTAAAGATGAAAGATTCGGCTATTAATAAAATTGCGGAGATAGAAATTATAATTGGAATGAATATCCCGGCATTAGCAAAATTTTGTTTAAGATCATGCATCATCTTTGAACCGGTAACCAACGCCTTTAATGGTTTCTATTAGATCAGCATTCGAACCGAGCTTCTCTCTAATTTTGCGGACGTGAACATCAATAGTCCTCTCAACTACAAATACTTCTTTGCCCCAAATATCATTCAATATTCTATCGCGCAGAAAAACCTTTCCTGGATTTGAAGCTAAATAGGCAAGAATTTCAAATTCTTTCTTTGGAAGAACAATCTGTTTGCCTTTCAGCATTACAGTATACTTTTCTTTATTTATAACCAAAGGACCAATTACAATCTCTTGGGAAGAACTTAACTCAATTGGAGATGTTTCTTTGTTGCGAAGATTTGAATTCACACGCGCAATTAATTTTTTAGGAGAGATCGGTTTCTGAATAAAATCATTCGCACCAATATTGAGACCGTAAACTTCATCCGTTTCCGAGCCTTTAGCGGTTAGAAAAATTATTGGAGTGTGTTTAAATTCATCCATTTTTCTTATCCGCTCACAAACTTCATAACCGTTCATCTTCGGCATCATTACATCGAGAATAATCAAATCCGGCTTAAGAGAAATTTTTTCTAACGCTTCTTCTCCGTCATATGCAATAATTACTTTGAATCCATTCTGAACAAGACTGTATTGAAGGAATTCAACAATATCTTTTTCGTCATCGGCAAGAAGAATTTTTGTTTTCATAAAGCTACTTCTTTTTTCAATTTCGCTGATTTGTAGATCGCTTCCAATAACTTCATTAGGTTAACGGCGTCATCGCCCGATGAAGTTCCCGGATTATTTTCTCTTACCATTCCAATAAAATGTTTCAACTCATTTTCATATGACTTCTTGAAGAGATTTGTCGGATTAGTGGCGTTAGCTAATGTGTAATCAATTAGATTTGTACCAAGGCGCTTATAAGCACGCAGCGGATTAAGATGAGCGGTACCTTCCGTGCCGAATGCTGCAAGATGAAATTTATCCCATTCAGAATGCAATCCCCAGCTAACTTCAAAACTAATGATTTGATCATTATCGAACCTAACCATGCCAACCGCGGAATCTTCAACATCTTTTGTGTTGTGATTAAATTTTTGGACTGAAACGCTTTTCATCTTCTTATCATTCATTATCCAGCAAGCGAGATCAAGAATAAGAATTCCAAGATCAATAATTACGCCTCCACCTGATTGGTTTTTATTCAAGAACCATTTTTGATCGCTGCTCTGTTTACGAAGCCACCCGCAGCGTATGTAAAATATCTCTCCAAGTTCGCCGCTGCTAACCAAACTTTTCATAAGCATTGCATCCGGACGGTAGCGCAAATTCATACCAATCATAACTTGTTTTTTATTTTTCCTGGCTGCCTCATTTATCTCTTTTGCTTCGGCAAGATTTATTGCGATCGGTTTTTCAATCAATATATGTTTTTTTGCTTTCAAACATTCAACAGCTATTTCGGAATGAGTATTTGTTGGCGTTGCAATAATAACGGCATCTACATTTTCGTTAGTAAGTATTTCTTTATAATCGTGATACAGTTTTGTGATCCCAAATTTTTCGCCGACAGTTTTCAAACGATTTTTATTAATCTCAGCAACAGCAGTTATTTCAACGTTGCCAAGTTTAGACAAAACCGGCAGATGCACCAATTGTGCAATTCCGCCAAGCCCGACAACAGCAATTTTTGTTTTATCCATTACGTAAAGTCCCCTAATTAATATTTTTATTTAAGAACAATTTAACTTTTTCGACTATTCCATCCGGATCAATTCCAATTATACGGTGTAATTCTTCTTGTGTGCCGTGATCTACAAATTGATCCGGTAAACCAATTCTAAGAATTTCATTCTTATATTTTTTTTCTGCAAAATATTCCAGCAATCCGGAGCCGAATCCACCGACAATTGTACTTTCTTCAAGTGTAACAATTTTTCCGAATCGCTTAGCACATTCATCAAGAATATCGGTATCGAGTGGTTTGACAAATCTCATGTTTATTATTTCGGCATGAATCCCATCCGCAAATAATTTTTCCGATGCTTTTTTAGCATACTCAACCATGTTGCCAACTGCAAGAAGAACAACATCATCCCCACTTGAAATTTTTTCAGCTTTACCAACCGGAATTTCTACAAATCCGTTTTGAATTGGAACACCTAATGCCGAGCCGCGCGGGTAACGTATTGCAACCGGACCATCTTTATAATTTATTGCTGTGAAAAGCATGTTCCGTAATTCAGCTTCATCCTTTGGTGCCATAATTATCATGTTCGGAATTAGACGCAAATATGTTAAGTCGAACGATCCATGATGCGTTGGACCGTCTGCGCCTACCAGACCGGCTCTATCTAGAACAAACACAACATGTAATTTCTGAAGAGCAACGTCATGAATAATTTGATCAAAAGCGCGCTGTAAAAATGTTGAATAAATTGCAACAACAGGAATAATTCCTTGAGTTGCTAACCCTGCGGCAAATGTTACAGCGTGTTCTTCTGCAATTCCAACATCAAAATATCTTTCGGGCGTTTCTTTCTGTAAGAAATCCAGACCGGTTCCGTCCGGCATAGCTGCGGTTATTCCAATTACTTTAGAATTTTGTTTTGCAATTTCTACAAGAGCATTTCCAAAAATTGTTGTATATGACGCTCCCCCGGATTTTTTAATTGCTTCTCCGGTAACTTTATCGAATGGAGTTGCGGCATGTAATCTTTGAACATGATTTTCTGCCGGTTTATATCCTTTCCCTTTTTCACTGGTGATATGGACAAGTATCGGTCCGTTATAATTTTTTACCTGTTCAAAAATCTTAATAAGCTGATCCAGACTATGACCGTTTATTGGTCCAAAATATCTGAACCCGAGAGCTTCGAACAACATACCCGGTGTTAACATTGATTTGATACCGGATCCGAGCCGTGCTGTAACTCTTCTAATTCCGTCTCCAAAGTTGTCGAGCTTGCCTGTTAAATCCCAAATGGCTCCTTTGAATTTATTATACTCGGGATGAGAAATCATTTCACTAAAATAATTTGATATCTGCCAGACGTTCGAAGCGATGGACATATTATTATCATTCAATACAACAATCATATTGCTTTTAATAAGACCGGAATTGTTCATTGCTTCGTAAGCCATGCCTCCGGTCATAGCGCCGTCACCAATTACTGCAATTACTTTTTTGTCTGTATTCTGAATGTCGCGCGCAACTGCCATTCCTAACGCAGCGGAGATTGATGTTGAGGCATGCCCGGCACCGAATGCATCATACTCGCTTTCTGTCCTTTTTAGAAAGCCGCTTATTCCATTTAACCGTCTGATGGATTTTAATTGGTCTCTTCTGCCTGTCAAAATTTTGTGCGGGTAAGCTTGATGACCTGTATCCCAGACAATCAAATCATTTGGAGTATTAAAAACTTTATGAAGCGCTACCGTTAGTTCTACCGTTCCAAGTCCGCCGCCAAAATGCCCGCCAATCTGTGAAATAACGTCAACCATATATTCACGGATTTCGATACAAAGAGTTTTTAGTTCATCCATTGAGAATGTTCTAATATCTGCCGGCGAATTCACTCTAAATAAAACTTTATATTTTGATTCATCAACCATTCTAAGATATTCCCTTGCAATTACTGTTTGATATTGTCTTCGAGCTGTTTTTTTAATTCACTTACTTTTAGTTCCGCATCTTTCAAAGTAGAGAAGCAGAGTTTAGCCAAACTAATTCCCTCTTCATATAATTTAATTGATTCTTCCAAACCGACTTCTCCGCTTTCAAGAGCTTCCGATATTTCCTGCAGGCGGTTTAGCGAATCTTCAAAACTGTTTTCTTTTTTCTTGCTCATTTTATTTTAACTTCTCCATCAAAGAATTTTATTTCGAATGATTTTTCATGTAATAGATTTTTTTTGCGCGTAACAAAATTTTTATCCTGCTTAATAATTGCAAATCCTTTCTTCAGGACATTTTCAATGTTATGAGATTCGACTTTGCTCTCCAACAATTGTAAACGGTTTTTTACTGAAGTGAGTTTACCTTCAAAGTTATTTTGGAAACGGTAAATAAGATTATCCAATTGCTGCGACTTGCTGCTAATTAAATCTTGTGGAAGACGGAATCCATAAGACGAAACCGATTGACTAATTTCTTCTTTGTAGTTAGAAATTATTTCCAGCATTTTCTCCGGGAAATAATAGGAAAACTCGTTAATAAAGGCAAAGAGTTCGTCTTTGTCAGGTGTCGCAAGTTCCATTGCGGCAGACGGAGTTGCGGCTCGTAAATCCGCAACAAAATCTGAAATCGTATAATCAATTTCATGTCCAACCGCACTTATGATTGGAATCTTTGAATCAAAAATTGCGCGTGCAACCACTTCTTCATTGAAAGCCCACAAATCTTCAAGCGATCCGCCACCACGCCCTACAATTATAAGATCAATATCCTTTTGCTGATTCAGTAATTTTATATTTTTTGCTATATCAGCCGCCGCGCCATCGCCTTGAACTTTGCTTTTAGCAATAATTAATTCTACTAACGGATAACGGCGTGCAGCAATACTTTTCATATCTTGAAATGCCGCGCCGTCAATCGCAGTTACAATCCCAATTTTTTGCGGAAACTTTGGAATCGGTTTCTTGAACTGAACATCGAACAATCCTTCGTCAGAGAGTTTCTGTTTCAATTTCTCGAATGCCGCTTGAAGCTCGCCAACACCTGCGGGTTTCATTGACCGGACATCAATTTGGTAATTTCCGCGAGGCGGATAAACTGTAACTCTTCCGCCTATTATAACTTTCATACCGTCTTGCGGTGTAAAAAAAACATAATTGTTCACACCGCGCCACATTGTACAGCTTATCTGTGCATTTGAATCTTTTAGTGTAAAATACCAATGACCGGAAACATGCGCCTTAAAGTTGGAAATCTCTCCGATGATGCTGACTTCAGAAAAACTTTCTTCAAGCGTTTGTTTTATTAGTCCGGTAATTTCACTTACAGATAAAACAACTTCTTTCATTTCAACTCTTTTCTAAAAATCAAACAATATTGATGATGCCTATTGCCGACCCATGCGCTGTTAACGCCGAGAGCAATTAATTTTTTATCGTCTTGCAGCCAAATTTTTTCGTCTTTAAGAACCCAGCTTTTATCACCGCGCTTAGTTAATGAAAGAGCAGTATCAAATGCTAATGGAAATAATTTTCCATTGTAATATACATTGTTTGTGACAACAGTTAAGTATCCGTCTGGTTTAGTTACATCATAAACTTGATCGAAGACTTGCGCCTGCAGTTCAAGAAATTCTTCATATGAATTAATATTGCCAAGATCATTTTCGGTTTCAGAATACTTTGTATCAAATCCTTTCAGTTTTCTCTCTTTTTGTCTTATCGAATTACGTTCTAATTGATTCCAATATGGAGGAGAAGTGAATGTGTAATCGAACAGTTTTCTTCCAAGATTATTTTTCAGTAATAGATTTTTTAGATCAAGCGAACTGCCCAGAATCGGATGAGCCGATTTTTCTAATTTTCTTTTTTTTATTCTCTTGGTTGATGAAGCGAAATATTTCTTATTCAATTCTATGCCGACAGCATTCCTTCCTATTTGCGCAGCGGCGATTAACGCACTGCTTGTTCCGCTGAAAGGATCTAACACCCAGCCGTTTTTCTTTGTAAAGAAAAGAACAAACTCTTCTACCAGCGTTTCCGGAAATTTTGCCGGATGGAGTAACTCATCCTCTTTTCTTCGCGGCGGGCGTAGCACAAACCAGCTTTTAGTAAACTTAAGCCATTCTTTTCCGGTTAGATCATTAATCTTGTTATTTTTATTTAATCTGCCCCGTAAGCCGAGATCAATAAATTTTTTTTCTGTTTTTTTCAAACTGAGCTATAAATTGAGTGAAAAGAAATTAGAATATAATCCCAACGAAACTTCGTGAAAATCTATACCGTTACTTATAAACTGAAAATTATATCTGTAACGCGCATAAAATGTAAACACATTTTGAATTTGAAAAAGTCCGAATGATATTTCTGCACTCACTCCGTTATATCCTTTGAAATCTGTGAATACACTCATGCCGGGGGAAATATATTTTATAACCGGAACTTTAATTATCTGTTTGTAGCCAAAGCGAAGAAAGTTTTTCCGGTCAGATTCAAAAATATGAGAGTATTCAAAACTTAGATAACCGGATGGATAATTATATCCGATCGAGTAAAAATTTATCAAAGGAATTTCTTTACTTAACGACCAATGATTTCCATCCTTAGCATAAACGTATACAGGAGAAGGAATTGCAAAAATAATTCCGCCAAAACAAATACTAAAAAGTCCGGGATCTTGCTCTCTGCTAATTACCAATCCATCGGGAAGTTCTACACCGAACTGTTCGGAGTGCGTTTCTTTCCCGTTCCGGTCATACACAATTATCTGATAGTTGAATTCAGTCGAATCAATTTTCAGTTTACTAAGCTCAATTTCAATTTTATGATTTTCAGATAACGCCTTTGAAACAACCATAATATTTTTATGATTTATTATCAGCTTTGAAGTGCAGCTGTCACTCGTAAAGAAAGAGAGAACAAATTTATTTGGTGTTTCCGGTGTTATGTATGAATCAATTATCATTATCTCAATAGGATCCTGTGCAGTTGTATCCGTTTGAGAAAATATTTTTGCCGAGTATAAGAGAAAGATGGAAATAATTTTTATGAATCTCATTGCGATCTATATTTTTTTAGGCGGATAAAATTAAACTTTTTTGCTAAAAGATTTCTGTTTTTCTTTACCGGTTAAAAGACAAAAATGATTTCAATGCTTATCCCCATTTAAGTATATTTGCATCTAAACGATCATAAATTATTCACTCTGTAAATAGGACTATCTTGAAAATACTTATTTCAAACGACGACGGAATTGATTCTACCGGCATAGCGGCACTTGCAAAAGAACTTAAAAAAATTGGCGATGTAACAGTAATTGCTCCACGAACCGAACAAAGCGCGGTTGGTCATGCAATAACAATGAAATTCCCACTTAGAATCACAGAGTATTCCAAAAATGGCGACTTCTTCGGCTATGCAATTGACGGAACTCCGGCTGATTGTATAAAGATTGGAATTCGAAATATTATGAAGACTCCGCCGGATATTGTTGTTTCAGGAATCAATTGCGGATCAAATACCGCAATCAACATAATTTACTCTGGGACCGTCTCCGCTGCACGCGAAGCGGCAATTATGGATGTTCCCGCTATTGCTGTTTCGGTTACTAATCACGATCCAAAACATTATGAATACGCTGCAAAATTTTCTGCTGATCTAACAAAACTGGTCGTTCAACATAAATTAAAAACCGGAACACTTTTGAATGTAAACGTTCCCGATCTTCCGGAAGAAGAGATTGCTGGAGTTTTACTTACCAAACAAGGTAAATCTAAATGGGATGATATCTACGAAGAGAGAAAAGACCCTTACGGAAAAGAATATTATTGGCTTACCGGTAATTTGATTCAGGCGGATAATAAATTGGAGACCGATCAATTTGCAGTAAAGCAAAATTATGTTTCTGTTACGCCAATACATTTCGATTTGACAGATTATGAAACGTACGATACAATGAAAGAATGGCATCTTGAGAATATGTCTAAACAAAAATCTTGAACTTTAGATGAACTGGCTCAATAGTTTTAGCATTTTGACCTCAGGCAGCATACTATTGATTTTACTACTCGTAATCATACTTACTGCCTTCTCTTTTTTTATTTACAAATACACAATTCCAAAAATTTCTTTCCGTTTAAGAACATTACTGATCATCATCCGCTCTTTAATTTTTGGATTGATATTGTTTCTCATCTTCGAACCAGTTCTTTCGTTTATTAAGAAAGAAAAGGTCGAATCCGGCACTTACGTTTATATTGACAACTCAAATTCAATTGCAGCCAAAGATAGTTCAAACAGAATCGCTAAAACCATCTCGCTTATAGATGATTTGAATTCTTCCCGCGGTATCAACGCAAAGTTTTTTACTTTTGGAAAGAAAATAGATTCACTCGATCCCGGGGAAAAAGGAAAAATTAATTTTGGCGCTCAGCAGACGAACTTTTTTAACATCATTGATCATATAAGAAAGAATAATGCGCGGATAAATTCCGTTGTTATTTTAAGTGATGGCATTATAACCGAAGGAATTGACCCGACTTACCAGGCAGAAAAATTACAGATTCCGATTTTCACAATTGGCGTTGGAGATTCCGCACAAAAGAAAGATGTTGAGATTTACAATGTTCTTTACAACCAATTTATTTATGCTGGCAAGCAAACCCAAATAGAAGTAGCTATAAAAAATTATGGTTTCGAAAATAAAAGCGCCCGCGTTTCGTTCTTTGAAGAGAAAACATTAATTGAATCGAAAGATGTAATACTTAGCGGAACCGGACTTGATAAAATTTCCTTCAATTACAAACCTGCAACCGGAGGTGAAAAAAAATTGCGAGTTGTAGTTTCTCCTTTGGAAGGTGAAGCTTCCGCGGCGAATAACAGCAGAACATTTTATCTTGATGTACTTGATACCAAATTAAAAGTTTGTTTGATTGCCGGCACTCCTTCTGCTGATGTTTCTGCAATTTCAAAGTCAATTTCAATTGATAAGAACATTCAACTAAAAAAACTGATACAAATTTCTCAGAATAGATTTTGGAATGATATTAAACCAACTGTCATAGATTCCTCCGACCTTCTTTTCATCGTTGATTTTCCTACTTCTAATTCATCCCAAGCTTTGATTGATAAAATTTCATCTGCGGTATCTCAGAACAAACCGTTTTTCTTTTTACTTTCAAGCAACGTGGATTTAACAAAACTAAAAGGCTTTGAGAAGCCGCTTCCCTTTTCATTTTCCAAATCGGTAAATGAATTCTTACAGGTCCAGCCCGATTTGAATACGAAATCTTTTTCTTCCTATTTCTCAACAGGAAACGATCAAAAAAATATTTGGGATAACTTGCCTCCCGTTTCGCAATTTGCAACAGAACTTTCAAGCAAACCTGGCAGCAATGTACTGGTGAAATCCAAAGTGAAGAATATTCCAATCGGTAATCCGTTAATTATATCGAGAAGCTTAGGCAAACAAAGAGTCTTTTCTATCCTAGCAGGAGATATCTGGAAATGGCAGCTTCAAACTGCAGAGAGAGATCCTGAGTTCTTCGACAACTTTGTTAACGACATTGTAAAATGGTTGAGCGCCTCATCACAACAAAAACAATTTAGAGTTACAACCGATAAAAAAATCTATTCACCTTCGGAAGAAGTTGAATTTACAGCAGAAATGTACGATCAAACTTTTGCTCCTGTTGATACGGCAAATATTACTTTGGAAATTTCATCCGGTCTCAAAACTTTTGATTTAACTTTTTCGCCCAACGGTAACGGACTTTACACATCCACGTTCGTTCCGGCAGAAGCCGGTGATTACAGCTTCGAAGGGACTGTACAATTTAACGGATTGAAACTAAAAAGTGAGACCGGAAGATTCAGTGTTGGAGAAATTCAGATTGAAAAACTTGATACACGCATGCGGACAGATTTTCTAAAATCGCTTTCTAATTCAAGCGGCGGTTATTACTATACTTTAGAAAACCATTCGGGACTAAAAGATAAACTAACAAAATTGAATCAGAACTCTTCAAAAGAAAAGATAATCAAGAATGAATATCAGCTCTGGTCAAATGAGTGGACTTTAATTTTAATTATTCTTCTATTCGCGGCTGAGTGGTTCATCAGAAAGAGAGCGGGAATGATTTAACGAAGCTTTTTTAATTCGGGAAGATAAAATGAGTTTCATTGATTTAAGTGCGGAATATAAAGTTTACGTTCGTTCTATTGATTATGAACACAAAGTAATTGCGGAGTTACTAAATTCAATTCACGAAGCGACATTAAAAGCCGACAAAGAAATAACTCTTTCCGGATTGGACGAACTTCTTAAAGTTCTCAAAAGTCATTTTGAAAATGAAGAGCTCCTGATGAAAGAGAATTTATTTCCCGGCTACTTTTCTCACAAACTTGAACACGATAGGTTCTATAAACAAATATCAGCGACAATTGAGAAATTTGAGAAAGAAGAAACTGCATTTAGCCCGATAGAACTTCAGGGTATACGGCGCTGGTTCTTCAATCACATTGATATTAATGACCGTAAATGCGGGCAATTTTTATCTGATAAAGGAATTTCATAATAGAGACGTTAGATGAATTTTCTAACAGAGGTTATTGATTTTTTCCTTCCGCGGTTTTGTACTTCTTGTAAAGCAAAACTCTCCTTAACGGAAGAGACAGTATGCGCATCTTGTTTTTCCAAAATTCAGCGAGCAGATGAAGAAAGGCTGAATCATGAATTTGAAAGAAAATTTCAATCAGAGAAAATCATCAGCGGTTTCACTTCCCTTTTCATTTTTGAAAAGGATAAGGAACTTCAACATATCATACACGGGTTAAAATACGACGGCAAATTCCGGACCGGAATATTTTTGGGCAAACTTTTAGCAACAGAGTTGAAAAGTAAATTCTCCGAATGGAAAATTGATTTCATTGTCCCGGTTCCTCTTCACCATTTGAAACGAGCTGAACGCGGCTATAATCAATCCGAGTTTTTAGCGAAAGGGATGAAATCCGTTTTGGGGATTCCGGTTAATAGCAATTTTATTAGACGAAACCGCTTTACGGAAACTCAGACTAATTTAACATTGCTAGAAAGAAAAGAAAATATCAGAAATGCTTTTTCAGCAAGGCGCAGAAAAATTATTAAAGGGAAAAACATTTTACTTCTAGACGATGTAATTACAACCGGCGCTACAATTGCAGAATGCGGAAGTATATTATTAGATAATGGAGCTGCTAAAATTTACGCAGCTTCGGTTGCAATTGCAGATTAATCCCCGTAAGAATTTCGAGGATAAATCATTCTTAAAAATTTATTTTCTACTTCTGCTTAAATGTAAGTGTCATCGGCACGCCTTCAAAGCCAAAGATTCTTCTTATCATCTTTTCCAAAAAGCGTTTGTAATGATCCGGTATGTTTCTTGGGTCGTTGCAGAAAAACATAAAGATTGGATAGTGATCGCCAACCTGCTGAATATATTTTATCTTTACTTCTTTGCCCGTTGGTGAAGCCGGCGGCGGCATATTTTCTATTTCAGGGAGAAGAATATCGTTAAGCTCGCTGGTAGGAATTTTTTTCTTCCTTTCTTCATTTACTTTCTTTGCAACGTCAATAAGCTTAAATATTCTCTGCTTGGTTAACGCCGAGACATAAACTATCGGCACGTAATCAATCGAGCCCATCTTTCTTTGAATCGCGTCTGTATATTGTTTTGCAGTGTTGGTTTCTTTTTCAATCAAATCCCATTTGTTAACAGCAAGAATCAAACCTTTTCTGCGGCGCACTGCTTCATCAATTATTTTCTGATCTTGATTTTCAATTCCGAGATTTGAATCGAGAAGAAGAATTGCAACATCGCAACTCCATAAAGCTTTGTATGTTCGAACGTTTGAAAAGAATTCGATATTCTCTTTTACTTTTGATTTTTTGCGGAGACCTGCAGTATCAACAAGAACAACTTCTTCTCCGTAATATTTTAGAACAGAATCTATACTATCTCTTGTGGTGCCGGGAATATTGGTTACAATAGTCCGGTCATAACCCAAAAGCGCATTAACAATAGAAGATTTACCTACATTCGGTTTTCCTATAATTGCAAGACGCAGTCTGACTTCCGTATCAAGGTCATCGGCAAAAGAAAGATTCGCCATAAGATCGTCAAGAAGATTGCCAAGATTTCTTCCGTTCAAAGCGGAAACATCATAAACATTTTTCAATCCGAATGAATAAAATTCTGCGGCATTAACCGCAAAAGCCGGCGAGTCGCATTTATTCACAAGTAAGTAACTTGGTTTATTAGCACGGCGTAGTAATTCTGATACTTCTTTATCAGACGGAGTTAAACCGATTCTGCCGTCAACAACAAAGAGAATTGCATCGCATTCATCCATTGCAATTTCAATCTGTTCACGGATTGCGGTTTCAAAAAGATCTTCCGTGTTTGGAACGTAACCGCCTGTATCAATGACGCGGAAATATTTCCCATTCCAATCAACGTCTCCGTAAATTCTATCGCGTGTTACGCCGCTGACGTCATCAACGATTGCTGTTGTACTATTGGTAAGACGATTGAACAAAGTTGATTTACCAACGTTCGGTCTTCCGACAATTAAAACTAAAGGTGTGCTCATTCCGGTTTGTAATCCCTAAAATCTATACTGCAAATTTAACTGGGTGTAATATACGGTAATAAATCCATAGTCTCTTGTTTCAATGCTTGCATGCAGATCTAAATTTTTATTGAAATTGTGAGTTGTCCATGCGGCGTCAATTGCACTGACGATATGATTTACTACAACAACAAGTACGGCTTTAGCAGCAACATCGTAAAAATCGTTTGCCTTACCGCGCATAACCGAATAATCTAGGAATTGCTTAGGAAGCGGATCTCCGTATATGAAGGATTTGCTCAAATCAGTTCCGCTGAATTCATACCAGCCTACTGCGAACTGAGGATACTTGCCGATTAATTCATAATATTGTTGTGAGCGGTAAACCGGTAATTGATGGGAATAATAACTTCCGGGTACCTGACCATCCATACCATTTCTTCCAGCGACTGCAATTTCCAAGACATGCATTTCATTCCAATTTACCTGCCCGTTCTGAATGACTTTATTTTCGTAATCGCTTGCATTGAGGTTAGGATTGAGCTCTTTGATATGTAGCAAAGTCCACTGCGCATACCTTAAAGGAGACCAGCCTGTGCTTGCATCGGCATAATTCTGAAAATAATTTGTTTGATCATTTCCTTTCTTATTATAGATCAAGCCAAGAGTAATTGCCGCAGCTTCCACTGCAATGAATGCTGCTGATTTGATATAGCTCTCGGAATAAAATTCACCCGCGCCCGGAATCACTGCCGATAATCCGGCTGCAAGCCAAACAGATTTTTTTTGCTCTTCAATATTTGATAAAACCGGTGTAATAATTTTTTCAGAATTATTAAAAGCAATTTTCGAATCAAGATTCAGTGAACCGCTCAATACATTTTTTCCATTCTTAACAAATGACTGACCGCTGGCAACCGTTAGTTGTAAACCGATTATTACAATAAAAAATATTTTTTTCATATACACCAAAGATAATTAGAAACTGAAATCGAATAATATGCCGCCGTAAAAACTCCATTCTTTTCCGTAAGTAACATTCTCGCCTAAAATCGTTCTTGAAAATTTATCGAATGAATATGCGGCGTTGAAGAACAAACTTGTAGGGAATAGATAGAAAGAATTCATCTTAATTCTAATTTCTGCACCGGCTCCTTTTTTGAAATCATTGAACTTGGGGAAATTGCCGGTCCACGCGTTACCAAAATCCCCGTAAACTGATAAATAAATTTTATCAACATACAACTGCCCTATTCTTGTATCTATATCTCTGAAGAGAGGAAAACGGTAAGTTAGATTAACCCAGCCAATTTCGTTACCGCTAACGGAATAGAACGGATAACTTTTCATACCGATTAAACCGCCTAGATAAAAATCAAAAAAGTCCGGTACAGCGGGACCTAAAATTGAACCGCCACGGAACTGTGCCGTTAACGTTTGCCCGTTTCCTAATCTGAAATATTCTTTCCAGTTCAGTTCAACACGATGGAAATTAAAAATATTGTAAAGAGGTTCTAAAAATCCATTTTGAACAGTGTAGTTCCCTTCATTATTAAACCTGTTGGATTCATAATTGTATTGAAGCTCAACTTTTCTACCGACCGGATTGATATCGGAATCTGTTTCCGGCTGAATTATTTCGTGAGTAAACTTGAGCTGAAAATTCTTACCGATGAAATATTTATCGTCCGAAGCCGGATATAAAGTATTGCCGCTTTCAGGTAGAATGAAACTGCTTAGCGTTGAAACATACTGACTGAAAATAAACCGTGCTTCAATTTTATTCCCATCAGCAAAAATTTTATGATGAGCGAAGAAATCAACTTCAAACAAATTGTAAGTAACATCTGCGGGAATGTTATAATCGGTTCTAACCGGAATAAAAGTAGAATCAACACCGAATGGAAGATTAACATTACTTTTTCTGCTGATGCTGAAAAGTTCAAATCCAATTTCAGGTTTCAAGCCGAGATTATAGATTAGAGGCAGTTTGTTCCGGTAATCGAATTGCAGAAATAGATCGCGTTCCATTCTTCTATTTAGTGAAGCACTGCCAAAAATTGAAAACCGGTTTAGCACGTCGCTTGATGAAATATATAACCCCGGCTTAATTCTATCTAAACCGGAATTTGAAGTGTTGTAATTATCGTAGCGGATAAATGGAATTATACTCAACTTGGAAAAGAAACCTGAATACTTTTCTGGTTTGTAATCTGCAAGGTCTTTATCATTAAAATTCCGGAGAGCATTAATGTTGAAATTTCCAATATCACCGTTTGGTTTGTCTTCTCCTAAAGGAGGATTGCCGATCCATACATATTTTTTTGTAGTATCAACTTGAACGATGTGATCTTTTGGAAGAAGGAATATTTTATAACCGTCAGCCACATAACCTGAATAAACAAGATCTCCGTTTGCATTAACCATCGGCATAAATGCGCCGCCGGTAACATTTGTTAATTGCTTCTTCTCTCCAGTTGAAAGATCGAGAGAATAAATATTAAAGATACCAGTTTCGTCACTTGAGTAATATAATTTACCATCTTTAGCTTGAAAAGGATTGCGTTCATCTGCCGGTGAGTTTGTAACCAGTTTATAATTCGAGCCGTCAACGTCAACCCGTGCAACGTCTCTGTTGTTGCTGTATGAGAAATCAAAAAGTAAATAAGAATCATCGGCTGAAAATCTTGGATTATATAGTTGTTCCCCTTTTTCAAAAAAAGTTAGCCGCTTGAAATTCTTTCCATTAATATCAACAATTCCAAGATTAACAGTTCCATCGTTTTGAAAAACGAAAACAATTTTTTTGCCGTCGTTTGAAACAGAAGGATTGTTAGCTCTTAAACCGTGTGTAAGACGGGTTTCATCGTCTTTGTCAATATCATATAGATATAAGTCGTGGATGTTAACTAATCTCGGATTATCATCGCTCAATTTTGAGTAGATGACTTTGTTAGTACCGGGAATAAAACTAACATTCGAGCGGATTGGTGAAGCTATTTTTTTTTCTTCCTTAGTTTTCAAATCCAGCAGGTAGAGAGAAGACAAAGTGAAATAGTCGTTCGATTTGTTGGAAATATATAAAAGCTTGGAACCATCCAGAGAAAAAGTCGGGTAGAAATTTCCAAATCCGTCTTTGACAATCATTTCACCAGTAACTTGATTTGCTTCAACATCCGCAATTCGTTTTTTGTAATCCGATTTTAAAAAACTTGACCATTCATTATAAATTTCATTTCCGTCTTTACCAAGAACATCTTTGAAAGCCGCATCAATTGTAAAGTTGGTAAGTTTACTGAGTTTGTCATTAATAAGACGGAGTTTGTCTTCGCCATATTTTTGTGAAAGATATCTGACAAGCGCAAAACCGGAATTGTAAACAGATTCATTGCCGAGTGAAGTTTTATCGAATACTCCCATCTGATTCCACGTAAGCATTTTGTTCTTCAATGCATAGCTTCTTAAAATCATATCGCGGTGAGTATCCCAATTATCATAATTGAATTCTTTGCGGTTGTATTGAGCTGTTCCTTCGGCAAACCATGC
>JAKAKD010000043.1 GCA_021824635.1 Bacteroidota bacterium
GGCTAAAATTCCTTATGAATCTTTCGATAATATGTTCGAAGTCTATAAACAGATTAATTAAATAATTTTTTTTAACATCCGGGGAGGAGAAAATGGAAGTAACAACATTGGGTCTGATCTTTCGAGATCCACCTGTAACAAAGGACGACTTAAAGAGAGCACAACAAACTGTACAGCCAGTAAACTTTCCTTCTTATGAAGCTGTGATCTCAGATAAAGCAAAAGCATTGGCAGTTAAGATGGCAGATATGGCGGTAGATAAGGAATCTAAAGAACATACTACTTCGAAATGATAATACAACAAGTATCTATGTTCATATTACAAAAGCCTTCTTTATTTGAAGAATAGGAACCGATTCACAATTGGCGTCCCTCCAAGAGTTGCCTCTACTTTAAAACCTCTTTTTAAACCATCTCATATTTCTAGTCTGTTAGATTTTTTGTTTAACCATGATTCATCTTTTCTTAATCACAAAAAGAATTGTGAAAAAATTTAGGTACACAAAAAACTTCATCTATTTTTTATCTGAGTTGAAAATTTTATTGTTGGGAATTCGCGGACGTTATCTATTTTTGTGTTGAGGCAATCTTTCTTTAATTCATATCAAAAAAGGTAAAATGAAACAGCTTATTCAAATCGCCGGGGTGATTGATAAAGATGAAGCAAAAATGTTAATGCAGCTTGGTGTAGATTACCTAGGATTTCCTTTACGACTGCCTGTTAATAAAGAAGACTTGACCGAAGACGAAGCCGCCGAAGTGATTAAAACAATCGCCCATCCGCACAAAGTTGTGCTTATAACTTATTTAAATAAAGCTGATGAGATAATAAATTTTTGCGATCTGTTGAACGTTAAGATCGTTCAACTGCATGGTAATATCTCTCAAGAAGAATTAGAGAAGACAAAATCATTACGCCCCGATTTGGAAATAATTAAAAGTCTTGTTGTTGCCGGCGACAATTATGGTGAACTAGAGAAAATTATTCGCGCTCTTTCTCCGTGGATAGACGCTTACATCACAGATACATTCGATCCGGCAACCGGCGCATCGGGAGCCACAGGCAAAACTCATGATTGGAGTATTAGCAAAAAAATTGTTGAGGAATCTCCCAAACCCGTTATAATAGCCGGTGGATTAAATCCCGCGAACGTAAAGAAAGCAATTTTGGAAATTCATCCGGCAGGAGTTGATGTTCACACGGGCGTAGAATCTAAATACGGAAGAAAAGATTACGAACTAGTTAAAAAATTTGTTGAAGAATCAAAAGAAGGTTTCGCGCTTATAAAATAAAAAGGCGATTACTTTGCATCTTCCTCAACGGTTTTTGTTTTGGCTCGTTTATAAATTTTTTCCGATTCTTTTACTTTTGCCCGTTGCTTCGGCAAAGGAATACGGATTTTCTTCTTCTTCACTTTAATTTTAGGTTTCATAATTCACTGTCATTTTAAAAGTTGAAATATGCTGTGATAAAATTTTACCAGCGCAATTTGTTCAACTTGTTTTTTAATATCAAGAATTAAAATTTTCGGCAACACTTCTATTATTCCCGCGTCTAATCAATTGTGTTTTTCAGCTTCAACTATTAATAGAAATATTTAATTTGTATTCAGTTATTATTCACAAAAGGAGAAAGTATGAAGAGAATTATTTCTCTGCTCTTTGTTCTGTGTACGGTTGTGTCGGCACAGAATCAAATTAAAGTACCTTACATACGTTATGTGCTTCCAAACGGCTTGAATGTAATTCTGCACGAAGATCATTCAACGCCGACCGTAACCGTTAATACCTGGTTTCATGTTGGTTCGGGATATGAAAAACCGGGACGTACAGGGTTTGCTCATCTGTTTGAACATTTGATGTTTATGGGTTCAGGTCATGTTGCCGAAGGAGAGTTTGATAAACTTCTTGAATCTGCCGGAGGAAATAATAACGGGTCAACAATCGAAGACAGAACAAATTATTACGAAGACCTTCCTTCTAATGCGCTTGAACTTGCGTTATATCTTGATTCTGATAGAATGGGTTTTCTTGTTGATGCGATGACGCCTCAAAGTGTTGATGCACAAAGATCCGTAGTAAAAAACGAAAGACGGCAAAGTTATGAAAACCGCCCGTACGGATTATCGGAAGAAACTATTTTGAAAAATCTTTACCCGCCAACTCATCCTTACAGCTGGCCAGTCATCGGCTCAATGACTGATCTTAGCGCGGCGACTTATGACGATGTTGTAGAATTTTTTAGAACTTATTATGTGCCGAACAATGCATCACTTGTAATTGCCGGAGACATTAATCCCAAAGAAACATTGAAGCTTGTTGAAAAATGGTTCGGGGGAATTCCGGCGGGAAAACCTGTTGCACCGCAGAATCCTACCGCCGTAAAATTAAATGAAGAAAAAATTCTAGTTCTTGAAGATCGGGTTCAACTTCCGCGTTTGTATATGACTTGGATTACACCTCAAAAATTTGCGCCGGGTGATGCGCAACTTGATGTGCTTGCAAATATTTTAACCGGCGGAAAAAATTCCCGCCTCTACCAAAAACTTGTTTATGAATTACAGATCGCTCAAGATGTAAGATCGTCTCAAAATTCAAGCAAACTTTCATCGCAATTTCAACTGGTTGCAACTGCGCGCGCCGGACATTCTCTCCAAGAATTGGAAAATGTAATTCAGCAGGAAATTGACAAAGTAAAAAACGAAGCGCCTAAAGAGAGAGAATTACAACGCGCTGTAAATCAATTTGAAGCTTCTTTTCTAGACGGACTGGAAAGTCCGGGCGGATTTAACGGAAAAGCGGATTTACTTAATTCATACTTTTACTATGCGGATGATCCCGATTACGCAAACGAAGACCTCGCACGTTATAAAGCTTTAAGCATTGATGATATTCAAACTGCCGCACAAATTTATTTGCCCAATAACGGTCGGGTAATTCTCAGCATCGTTCCTAAAGGTAAAACCGATTTAGCAGTTCAACCGAAAGCGGAGGGCAAATAATATGAAAAAGTTATTTCTATTCTCTATGAACCTTATAATAATTTCTACTTTTTGTTTTTCACTTTATGCGCAAACACCGGATAGAACGAAACCTCCGCAGTTATCCGCGCCTAAAAAATTAACTCTTCCGGCAATTCAACAGTTTACGCTTTCAAACGGATTGAAAGTGGTGCTGATGGAAAAACATCAAGTTCCGCTTATTCAATTGAATGTTATCGTAAAAACAGGAAGCGTCAACGATCCGGAAAATAAAACCGGTCTTGCCGGATTAACTTTGAATATGTTAACCGAAGGGGCGGCAGGAAAAACCTCTCTTGAGTTAGCAGATGCTATTGATTTTCTAGGTGCAAGAATTTCCGCAAACGCTTTTGTTCATTCGTCAACAATTTCTCTTCACACGCCGCTTTCAAAATTTGACGACGCGCTAAAAATTATGAGCGATATTGTTTTGCGTCCGGATTTTCCTCAGAAAGAATTGGATAGAAAGAAAAAAGACCGTTTGACATCATTGATGCAAGCACATGATCAGCCGACCGCAATAGCAAGTGTCGCTTTCAATCAAATTCTTTTTGGCAAAGAACATCCTTACGGACGAATGACAACTGAAAAAGAGATCAAAAGTTTTTCTACTGATGATATGAAAAACTTCTACAAAAAATATTTCGCCGCAAACAATGCCGTTGTAATTGCCGTCGGTGATATTAAAAAAGAAGATCTTAAGAAAAAACTAGAAGCAGCATTTGGCAAGTGGCAGAAAGGAAATGTTCAAGAAATCAAAGTTAAAGAACCAACTCAAGTTGCAAAACGAATTGTTTATCTTATAGATAAACCGGGCGCCGCACAATCTGTTATTAATATCGGCAGAATCGGTGCCGCACGCTTAACAAACGATTACAATTCAATTATTGTAATGAATACGCTTCTTGGCGGTTCATTCACTTCACGCCTTAATCAAAATTTGCGCGAAAAAAACGGATACACATACGGCGCTAGTTCAAGATTTGTATTTAGACCGGTTCCCGGCAGTTTTATTGCTGCCTCCTCAGTTCAAACAGAGGTTACTGATAAAGCTCTAACGGAATTTTTTAATGAACTGAACGGAATACGCGAACCATTGACCGATGCAGATTTAAACCGCGCTAAAAATTTGGTTGCTCTCAGCTATCCTGCAAATTTTCAAACAGTTTCCGAGATTGCCGGACAGTTGGAGGATATGGTCTTGTATAACTTACCCGAAAATTATTTCGGAGAATTTGTATCGAAGATATTAAGCTTGAACGGCAACGACGTAAACGCAGCGGCAAAAAAATATATTGTGCCGGATCAAATGATCGTTGTTGTTGTTGGTGATAAAGCCAAGATAGAAGAAGGAATTAAAAAATTAAATCTCGGCGAGTTAAAAAATCTTACAATTGATGATGTTCTTGGAGAAGTTCCGAAGCTTGATAAATAATGAATATCTTTTTTTAGAAACCCGCTTTCAACAACGCGGGTTTTCTTTTAATTAATTTTGAGGATTAAAGATGAAGAATTTATTTTACCGCTCAATTATGTTGTTGACGATTTTATACTTCGCTCTGAGCAGCAGCATGAATGCTCAGGCAGATCAGAAGAAAGACGAGAAACAATTCACAAGTTTGTGGGAAGGAAAACTAAACATATCCAACGTTTCGCTTAAACTTGTTTTAAAAACATTTAAGAATGACGATGGAACTCTTGGCGCTTATTTAGATAGTCCCGACCAAGGCGCTAAAAATATTCCGGCTACAAGCATAACAATGACTGAAGACAGTTTAAAGTTTGCCGTTCAGTCTATTGGCGCCTCCTTTACCGGAAAAATTTATAAAGACAGCTCATTGATTAAGGGAACGTTTACGCAAAGAACATTGTCTTTGCCGCTTGAACTAAAAAAAATTGATAAGCTCACAGAAATAAAACGCCCCCAAGAACCAAAGAAACCATATCCATATAATGACGAAGATGTTACATTCGAAAACAAATCCGCGAACATAGCTCTCGCCGGCTCGTTTACTTATCCAAAGGGAGAAGGAAAATTTCCGGCGGTTGTTTTGGTTACAGGTTCCGGTCCTCAGGATAGAGATGAGACACTTGGCGGCGGAATTAACCACAAACCTTTTTTAGTTCTGGCGGATTATTTAACCCGCAACGGAATTGCAGTTCTCAGATATGATGATAGAGGCATTGGTAAATCGAAAGGAAATTTTGCAACTGCAACAAGTGCTGATTTTGCAACTGATGCCGAAGCCGCCGTTGAATATTTGAAAACAAGAAAAGAAGTTGATCCAAAAAAAATCGGAGTTGCGGGACATAGTGAAGGCGGGTTAATTGCGCCGATGGTAGCGGTAAATTCAAATGACGTAAGCTACATTGTATTACTCGCTGGTCCCGGTCTTCCGGGAAAAGATATCCTGCTTATTCAAGGAAGATTGATTGGAAATGCTAACGGCGGAAAAGAAGAAGAAATTAACAAGTCAATGAAACTCAACGAAAAAATTTACGACATTGTTTTGTCTGAAGAAGATAACTCAACAGCAGAGAAAAAAATTAAAGCAGCATATGAAGAATTTTACAACACTTTGGGTGCCGCTGAAAAAAAAGAAGCCGACGCTCAGAAACCAATGGTTGAACAAAGCTTTAAACAATTAACAAGCCCTTGGTTTCGGTTCTTTTTGAGATTTGATCCGCGACCCACGTTAGAAAATGTAACCGTTCCTGTGCTTGCTTTAAACGGAGAAAAAGATTTGCAAGTGCCGCCAAAAGAAGACCTTGCAGAAATTGAAAAAGCATTAAAGGCTGGCGGCAATAAAAATTTCAAGACCATATTATTACCAAATTTGAATCATCTATTCCAGACAGCTAAGACAGGATCACCAGCGGAATATGGAACTATAGAAGAAACATTTTCTCCGGACGCCATGAAAATTATAAAAGATTGGATTTTGAACGTAACAAAATAATTTTTTTACTGTGCGAAGCGAAGGATACTAAACAGAAACCTTCGCTTCGTTCCATTAGACTTATGTATATAAATAATTATTTTATAATAGTAACTAAATAAACAAATGTACAACTATCCACACACCAAGAAAGAACTGAGCAAGTCTAGGCCTCGCTCAAGAAAAA
>JAKAKD010000057.1 GCA_021824635.1 Bacteroidota bacterium
GGATATTTAGCTTTAATCATTGGGTATTTACGCGGCAAGTTATCTTTAAATGCTTCGCTGCGGGTAGTATCCTGTGCAAAAAGTGAAATTGAAACGAAAAGAAAAAGTGTTATGAAATATCGCAATAAAGTTCCGGTTAAAATTTTGTATCAAATAATATTAAATGAGCCACTTCTTTAGAATGAAATAATTTTTACCCTCTTTAGTGCCGTAATCCAATTCATCCATAAGCTGTTTAATAATGAACAAGCCCATACCGCTTTCGGGTAAATTATCAATATCGTTAGGATCGAAATCTAGATCTTTAATTACCAAATTTTTTCTGGGGAGACCGACATCAACAATTTCGATCTGCATATATTTTGAATCTTTTTTGACGTTGATATCAATTGGTTTAGAACTGTTGCCGCCGTAAGAATGCTTAATTACATTATTCAGCGCTTCGGTAAGGCAAATATCAACAGCGTTACAGAGATGTTCCTCAAGATTTTCGCTTGCCAAATATTTTTTAATATCTTGAATTACTCCGGCAACGTTATCGTAATCGCTGGTAATATTAAAATTTTGTTCCTTCACCAATTCTCTTTCTCATTTACACTTTGCAATATAAAAAAGAGGAATTTAACACCAAAACATAATGATTGAGAATTGAGTTAATTCTAAAGGATAAATTAATAGCACCAGCTACCGTTATATTTTAGAGCGTAATAGATACGCTCTAATAATATTTTATTTTGTATCCGTCTTGCAGGTAGAAATACCAAACGGTAAATATGCCGGGCACCAACCAACAGCAGCAGTAAAAAGCGGAATAATGCCAATTAAACCCCACCAAGATTGATTAATAAATCCAAGTGCAATTATAACCAACCCCAAGATAAGGCGTAGAACTCTGTCAACATTACCGACGTTCTTTTTCATAATAACTCCTTAGTTTTGTGTGAAAGTTGGATGCATTATTAGTTGAGAAGATTCAAAATGTATCTTTTGCTCTTTTATTAAAATCACAATTCATATAAATCAATTAGATTGATTTCTTATAACATCTTCTTCTTTTATGTAATCTGTTCTCAAAAAATTTCCACTGAGCCTGAATTTTGGAATTTTCTTCGAGCTCTCTGTTAGTCTCTACTTTTTGAATATTATTTTTGACAAAAACATCGTTTACTTCGTTAATGATTATTGCGTTAACGCCCTTATTCTGCCATTCCGGTTTTACCGCTGTTAAATATAAATCAACATTAGGATTATTTTTCATGGCGCTCAAAATATGTATAAATCCAAAAGGCAATAACCTGCCTTTACTTTTTTGAACAGCAACGGAAAGAGAAGGCATTGTTATTCCAAAACCGACAACTTTGTTATTACTATCCAAGACAATTGGAACGTAATCCGGCTTAATAAATCCGAAGTATGCTTTAACATACATATCAATTTGTTTATCGGATAACTCAACAAAGCCGTATAAATTTTTATAAGCTTCGTTTATCAGATAAAATATTTCTCTTGCATACGGAAGCATTTCTTTTGCTTTTTTAACTTTCAGAACGTGAAGATGATTTCTCTCAGCAACAGTTTTTGCAATTCGGGAAACTTTTTCCGGTCCTTCAATATTAGGATTAAAATAGACTAAGTACTCAACCCAATCGGCATCTTTTTCAAAACCAAGTTTCTCCATATGCTTTTGATAATAAGGATGGTTATAGATAGAACCGAAAGTGCTCAACTCATTAAATCCTTCTATCAGCATTCCTTCTCCGTCAAGATCTGTAAATCCTAACGGACCGTGAATTTTTCCCATTCCATTTTCTTTCGCCCAGTTTATCACTTGCATAATCAAACTTTTAGAAACTTCCTCATCGTCAATAAAATCAATCCATCCGAAACGAGCGGATTTCTGATTCCATTTTGTGTTGTAATTATGATTAATGATACCGGCTATTCTTCCGACTATCTCGCCATTTTTATAAGCAAGCCAATATTTAGCATCACAGAAATCGAATGCCGGATTTTTCTTTTTGCTAAGAGTTTTGATCTCGTCAAAAATTAACGGCGGAACCCAAAAGTTATTTCCTTTGTAAAGTGAAAAAGGAAATTTGATAAACTTTTTCAATTCACTTCTAGAATTCACTTCTTTTAAAACAATAGCCATTTACAACTCGCCGTTTATTTGTTAACTAATGATTAAATATAATCATTTACAGCAACTTTTTGATATGCATGAACAAAAATAATCCGCGTGCTGACATTTCTAATGAGTTACTACAAAAAATAATCCGCGTGCTGACATTTCTAATGAGTTACTACAAAAAATAATCCGCGTGCTATTTCTTTACATCATATTCGGATAAAAAAAAGAGACGCCATATTTGACGTCTCAATGCTAATACATTTTAAAAATAAGATTATTTTACCAGCATAAACTTCTTAACTTCTACAAATTTTCCTGCTTCCAATTTATAAAAATAGACTCCGCTGGGGAGATTGCTGCCGTCAAAAGTAACTTGATAGCGACCGGCTTCTTGAGGACCATTTACAAGTTCTGCAACCTGCTGAGCAATCATATCATAAATTTTTAATTTAACATTAGCATTTTCCGGAATTGTATAACTGATTTCTGTAGTCGGATTAAACGGATTAGGAAAATTCTGTTCCAGCGCGAATGTTGATACGTTTTCGAGAGTCGCAGTAACTATATCGGAATATTCATACGTTCCGTCATTATCAATTTGCTTCAAACGGTAATTAAATTTTTTCCCGCCGGTAGGTTCATCTGTAAAAGAATAGCTCTTTGGAGAATTACTATTTCCATTCCCTTGAACAAAACCAATCTTAGACCAGCCATTAGCATTTAGCTCTTGGCTGTTAGCTAAAAGCTGATTGCTAACAGCTAGCCGTTGAACTTCAAATCCATAATTGTTCACTTCCGTTGCTGTCTTCCAATTGAGCTCTACTTTATTACCATTTACATCTGATGTGAATGATGTTAGCTGAACAGGGAGAGCCGAAGATTCTCCACCAGTAAAATCAGAAAAGCTAGAAACTGTACCCGTTAATTGGTTAGTTGCAGTTGTAGTAGCGTTAAATAGAGTCCAAGTACCTGAGCTATATTTGCCTAAGTAAATATTTGATTCAGTTCCATGAATATCGGCATCAAAATAAGTAAATGTTACATCGCTAGAAAAACTTGATATACCTGAAGAAACAACGGTCCAATAACGATCAATATAACTTGTTGCGCTTGTATTACTACCATGTTTTGAATTAGTTAAATTGACACTTGCCGACCCTGAAGAAAAAGTACCGCTTGTAAAGTTGAGAGTGCAAGGTGAATATTCCGCAGTGCCAGTATTATCTCCAACAGGATAAGTAAAAGAACCTATTCCACTAAATCCTTTTGTTAGATAACCACTGCCAGTGGCAACAATCATATTAGATGAACTTGGTGTTCCGCTAATAGTTGTGGAATTTCCCAATGAAAGAGAAGAAGAACCAAGAGTAAATAAACCACTTGTTAACGTTAATGTCCCAGTTACTTGTGCATTAGTAGAAAGTGAAACGCCACTGGAATTATTTATCGTTAAATTATTTGCTGATATGAAAGCACTACCAGTTACTTGTGCACCAGTTGAACCGTTGAATTCAAAATTTGCTGCTGCATCATAATTAGTTGTAGTAGTAGTTATGTTACCATTTAGACCGCTTGCATGACCACATTTTAATGTTGCGCCAGAGACAAGATTAAAAGTACCTGCACCAGAAATAACATTTGTTCCGCAGACCAAAGTTCCGCTAACTGAAAATGAAGATCCTGAGGGAATTGAAATATTGCTTAGTAAAGAAACTGAGCGAGAAGCGTTTATAGTAATATTCTGAAAACTTGCCGATCCAGAAGATATTTGAATATTTCCGGAACCTTGACCTGTTGTGCTAAAAACAATCGTCCCAACACCAACTCCAGAAGAGGAATTGAAAGTACCTCCATCAACTAAAAATTCACCCCCAAGAGTTAATGATCCTGAAGTGGTAGATTGTAAATTGAATGTACCATTTGAAATTCTTAACTGCCCCTTAACAGTTAAACTAGATGCATTTACTGTAAGTGAAGTACTTCCGTTCCATCTTAAATTTCCATATAATGGGCTAGATTGAAATCCACTTCCAAGAGTGTAAATAAAGTTGCTATTATTACTAAAACTTTTAGTACTACCTATATTCGCTGAACGTACAGTACTATGTGTATAAATACCATTATCACTAATTGTAAAAGTTCCACCAACACTCACTGGTTGTCCACTTCCGACAGAAGAGCTATTTGTAACTGTTCCACCGCTATTAATAGTAAGATTAGTTACACTTAACTGACTTACAACACTTCCACTTATTGTAAGAGTCCCATTGACAGTGATTGTTCCGCCATCAGTTCCTGATAATGTAAGAATATTTGTACCGTCTAATGTCAAACTAGCGCCAGATTCGATTGTTAAATTTCTGACCGTTACACTTCCCCCAAGTCCCGCTACAGTTGCATTGTTAGAAATAACAAAATCATTAGTATTATCAATTACCGAGGGTGGTGTACCCGTTCCATCAGTACTTGTGCCCCAATCAGATAAAGTATTAAAAGTTATCATTGTTGATTTTGAGTAATAAGTGGTTTGTCCCCAACTAACTATTGGTAATAAGAATAACACGGCGAGAAAAAGTTGTATAAATTTTTTCATACGCGCCCTCTATGTAGTAGTAATACTAATATGCTGGCGTAAAACGGATGGGAGAACCTTCTGGCTTAAATTAGTGATTAATTCGTAAAAGGGAAATAAAATTTTTGAAAAAAAGGTTCACACCTCTATTGAATTTATTATTAAGGAAATGTGTTAAGCTATTAAATGTTTCGAGGAAAATAATGAGTAAAACAAAGAGAAAATTATTTCTAATAATTTCCATTACGGTTTTCTTTTTAATCGGCTGCGGAAATAATAACAGCAATACCGCTCAAACAAAAATTGAGGATAAGATGATTGACACAACAAAATATGAAGTTGCAACATTTGCCGCGGGATGTTTCTGGTGTACCGAAGCTGTTTTTCAAAGATTAAAAGGAGTAGTAAAAATTGAGAGCGGTTACAGCGGCGGCTCGGTTCCTAATCCGACTTACGAAGCAGTCTGCACCGGACAAACCGGGCACGCGGAGTGCACTCAAATAACTTTTGACCCTAAGATAATTTCTTACAAAGAATTATTGGAAGTGTTCTGGAAAACTCACGATCCGACCACACTCAACCGTCAAGGGAATGATACAGGCACTCAATACCGCTCGGCAATTTTTTATCATAATGATGAACAAAAGCAACTTGCAGAGAAGTATAAGCGAGAACTTGATTCAGAAAAAATTTGGAAAGATCCGATTGTAACAGAAATTGTCCCATTCAAAAAATTTTACAAGGCGGAAGATTATCACCAGGATTACTACAACAAAAACGGCAGCCAGCCATATTGCAGTTTTGTAATTACGCCCAAGTTGGAAAAGTTTAAAAAAGTTTTTGCGGATAAATTAAAATAACAAACGTAGAGACGAGGCATGCCTCGTCTCTAAAATACTGAAATAAAATCCATCATAAATAAATTAAGTTTTATTACTATCGTTGAGACATATGTTGTAATATTTTAAAATTCAGAAATATTTTCAGGAAATCTATTTTCGTATTCCCACTTAAGCGGATTTTGAAAAATATATTTTCTAATATTGAATAACTCCTTTTCATTCCGGA
>JAKAKD010000100.1 GCA_021824635.1 Bacteroidota bacterium
TTGCACCAAAGACTAAGCCGCAATTTTGATTTTGGTTCCATTCATTCACTTTTTCTATTACATGCTGATAAAGAAATTTTCCATTATCAAGTTTTTGTTTTTCGAAATCCGATGCGCCGCTGTTGGAAGTGAGTGCGAGAATAAAATTGAGTTTGTTCTTGTATTCAAGAAAAGGGCTGAGTGAGTCTAAACCCATATAAGGATGAAGCGTAACAGCATCAAATCCTAATTGGTCGAAAATTGATTGCGCATACATTTGAGATGTGTTTCCTATATCTCCCCGCTTTGCATCTGCAATTGTTAGAACATCATCCGGTATCAATTCCATAGTTTTATGAATTGTATCAAATCCGCTTGATCCGTCTTTTTCATAAAAAGCAAAATTGATTTTATATGCAGCCGATTCTTGATATGTATTTTCAATTATTACTTTGTTGAATTCTAAAATCGGATTTGAATGTTTAAGCAAGTGCTGAGGAATTTTTGTTATATCCGAATCGAGACCAACACAAATATGAAATCCGTCTGAAGTTTTGCTATCTATTTTTTCTTTTGCTGTCATCTACTTATTTCTTCTAAGTGTGAAGTTTTCGGTTTCTATAAATATTCAGCACAATACCAATCATCACCATGTTTATAAACTGAGTACTGCCGCCATAACTTAAAAAAGGAAGCGGCAATCCAATCACAGGAGTAACACCAACATTCATCCCGATGTTTAATGCAAAGTGAGAAAAAAGAAGAGTCAGAACTCCTACGGTAACCAAAACGCTGAATCTATCTTTGGCAGTTGCAGACAATTTGAAAAGTCTTAAAAAGATTACTAAGAAAAGTAAAATAACAATCATGCTGCCGATATAACCAAACTCTTCGCCTATAACACAATAAATAAAATCGGTCCATTGTTCAGGAATAAATCTTAATTGAGTTTGATTTCCGTGTAAGAATCCTTTTCCCCAAAAGCCCCCGGATCCAATAGCTACTTTAGCTTGAAGTGCATTATAACCGGCTCCAAGCGGATCTGCGGAAGGATCGAGGAATGAAGCAATTCTTTTTTGCTGATGAGGTTTTAAAACTCTGTAAATATAATCAAAGAAAAATCCGGCAGAGAGATTTATAATAAAAACCGCAATACTGTTGAAGAGATCTTTCTTAAAGAAAAACAAAGCGGCAACAACAAGCAGAAGCGCAACAATAAAAGCATAAATTCCCAGAATAGAAGCGAGAGTAACAATACCGGGCGAAAGCACAACAAACAATCCGAAAAGACTAATTCCGCTCCAAAAAATTAATGAGACCGTAATAACCAAAAACACAATTGACGTACCCATATCCGGTTCTAGCATAATTAGAACTACAGGAAAAACGCCGATTAATAACGCTACACCGATATCTTTAAGATTATTGATATCGCGGCTCTTATAAGTGAGCCAATAAGATAGCATTAAAATTGTTCCAAGTTTTGCAAGTTCGGATGGTTGGAATCCAAAGCCGCCAATACCAAACCAACTTTTTGCACCATAAACCGTTTTGCCTATAGCAAGAACAGCAATAAGGAAAAAAATTGAAATACCGTAAAGCGCGATTGCAAATTTTTTGAATGATTGAAGCGGTAGAGAAAAAGTAACAAAGAAAACAAATAAAGAAATTATTACAAAGATGACTTGTTTTTGAAAGTTTCCGCTTGCAGTAGGGTGGTTTACAGTAGAACTATATATGGCAAGTAATCCAAATATGATTAAACCGATTACGGGAAGAAAAATTGATAAGTCAAATCTATCTTGAAGCTTGTAATTAATGTTCAATGTTTGCCTCTTTTACCACCGGAAGCGCTGCTAAGTCTTTGGGTTCTTCTTTCTTATCTTTTTGAAGATACGCCTTGATGATATCTCTGGCAATAGGAGCCGCTACAGTGCTTCCAAATCCTGCATTTTCTACAATTACAGCAATGGCAATTTTGGGATTATCATACGGCGCAAAGCCAACAAAAATTGCGTGGTCTTTGCCATGTGGATTTTGTGCAGTACCTGTTTTACCTGCAATAGCTATATCAGGTAATTTTATATTTGTTGCCGTACCGGCGCCATTAACAACTAGATACATTGCCCGTCGGACAATATCGAACGACTTTCTGCTTATTCCAATATCGTAGTATTGGGGTTTAACATCATAACGTTTATTGGTTTGAGTATCCATGTAGCTTTTTAGAAAATGAGGTCTTGCAGACTTTCCATAATTAGCAAAGAGAGCGGCATATTGTGCGAGTTGGAGAGGTGTAACGTTCAATTCCCCTTGACCAATTCCCAAACTTATTACAAAACCTTTAGTCCATCCATTCTTACCGTAAACTCTGTTATAGTATTCTGTTGACGGAACAATTCCGGATGACTCTTCTGGGATATCAATTTTAGTTTTAGTACCAAAGCCAAATTTCTTTGCATATTTTGACCATGTGTCCAAACCTAATTTATTAACCAGTGTGTAGTAAAAAGTGTTGCATGATTTTTCGATTGACGTTTCAACATCAACAGTGCCGTGCACGTGCAGGCATTTGAAATAACGGTCGCCGAATTGGTAACCACCGCCGCAATTGACTTTAAAGTTTGTATCTATAATTCCTTCTTCTAAACCGGCAATTGCAGAAATCATTTTAAATGTTGATCCCGGAGCAAACGTTGACATTGAAGCGCGGTTAAACATCGGGCGGTCCGGATTGTTGTTCAGTTCTCTCCAGACTTCGTTTGAAGTTACTTTTGCAAAATCTTCAAGATTATACTGTGGCGCGCTTAAGAATGCAAGAACTTCTCCTGTTGACGGATCCAGCGCAACAACTGCACCACGCTTATCCTTAAATTCTTCTTCGGCAACTTCCTGAGCATCTTTATCAATAGTTAAAGTTAAGTCGTCTCCCTTTATGGTTGCTTGATCTTCTTCGCCTGCTTTATATCTGCCTATTGTTTTCTGCTTTGCATCAACAAGCATGTATTTAATTCCCTTCTCACCGCGCAGATAATCTTCATAAGTCTTTTCGATTCCGCCAAAACCAATTTCGTCGCCAATATCGTACTCACCTTTTCTACGTTGAAAAACTTCTAAAGGAATTTCTTTTGTATAACCGAACATATGCGCTCCGGTAACACCAAAGGAATAGTCGCGTTGAGTTTCCATAACATAATCAACGCCTGGCAGCTTAGATGAATTTTCTTCATACCAAGCGATCACCTTAAAACTTACATCTTTAGCAATTTTGCGGGGAATAAATTTTGAATATGATTCGTTGAGTTTAAGAATTCTGTCTATGTACCCCGGACTCATTCCTAAAATTGCTTCGAGGTAAGGCGTTAATTTTTTATCGTATGTTGATGGGGTTATTCGAAGTGTGAAGGATGGTTTATTTCCAACTAGCACTTTATGATTTCTGTCATAAAAAATTCCTCGAGGAGCTAGTTGATAGATTGGCTTAACGCTATTTTCATCGGATTTTTCGGAGTAAGTGGGTTGCTGAAGAATCTGCATGTTAAAAAGCTGTACCGAACAGATTGCAAAAAATCCTATAATAATAACGAACACAATTCTTCTTCTAAAAAGCGAGCCGAAATAATTATCGTTCATAAGATTCCTTTCTTCGAGGTAAAAATAACCATCGGTAATCCAAATAGCGAGGTGTATAACCCAGGCAGTAAACCTTCTTCAAGAATTAGAAAAAATAAATTTATATCCGGGTTTGAGTTAGAAACCGCAGCATAAATAAAAGCATTTAGACTTCCGCAAATAAAAATAATAAGCAAAAAGAAAAACGTTTCGGTATTGAGCTCGATCTTATTTTCATTATAAAAATATCCCGCTATAAAAGCAGAAATTGTGAATGAGAACATAAACGCGCCAATCAATCCGCCGGAGAAAAGATCCAGTAAGAATCCGAGAAAAAATCCAAGAATGATTCCGTATGCTTGTCCGTTTTTCAAAGTATAAAATGCAATTAGCACAAAGATAAGATTCGGCGCAATACCTGCTATAGAAATCATCGGTATAACAGTAAGTTGAATTAGAGCTAATGGAATGAAGATTAAAACGGGTTTTATAATATTGTCAAACATCTTAATTCTGCTTTAATAGATTCATTTCGAGATCATTTATTTGTTTGCTCGGCAAGACTTTAAGAACGAACAAATCATTTTCCGCCGGAATATCTGCAAATGGAGTTATAGTAATTATGTGAAGCAGACCAAGAACATTAGATTCTTTTTTTACAACTACACCAATAGGGATTGCCGGAGGAAATAACGAACTGAAATCTGAAGTCTCAACTCTGTCGCCTACTTGCACATCATAAGTTGTAGGAATGTCTTTGATAACAAGATTCTTACCGTCATAACTCAAAATTCCGTCAACATTAGTTCTTTGCAATGTAACAGCAATGTTCAGATTGCTATTGTTCAGCGTTCGAACCACAGAATAATTATCCGCAACATCCATGATCAAGCCTATTAACCCTTTTTCACTTAGAACAGGCATCCCTTTTTTGATTTCGTCGCTAGAGCCTCTGTTAATAATAAAGTTGCCTTGAGTTTTGGTTACCAGCTTTGAAATAACTTTTGCAGGGATCAAAGGATAGCGGCTTGTGTCTCTAAAAGCAATCATTTCACGCAGTTCATCATTCTCGGAGCGTAACTTTCTCATCCGGTTAACTTCCAACATTAGTTGAGCATTCTCATGTTTTAATTCATCAAGAGAAATATCTCTTTTAAAGATTGATGTCAGAGAATTAGTTATCTCGCTAAGGAGAGCAAAATTACCGAGCGCAAAAGTTTTTAAATGTTTGGCTTGCGGTTTTTCGCTTTTAGATAGAAGCGTAAGACTTATAACGGAGAGAATAATTAACAGAATATATTCTTTATAGTCGGCTGCTAGTCGTCTTAAAAATTTTAACATTAGTAAGTTCTTTTACGAATAAAGACCTTTGAATACTTATTCAGATTTTCAATACATTTACCGGCGCCACGTACAACCGCTGTCAAAGGATCATCGGCTACATGAACCGGCAGATTTGTTTCCATCCTAATACGTTCATCAAGACCTTTTAATAAAGCGCCTCCGCCGGTCAGCATAACTCCGCGGTCAAGTATATCTGCAGAAAGTTCAGGCGGTGTACGTTCGAGTGTTTGTTTAACCGCTTCTACAATCTGCGAAATATTTTCATTCAATGCTTCGCGTATTTCAACGGAGCTCACTTCGGCAGTTTTTGGAATACCACCGACAAGATCGCGTCCCTTAACTTGTAATGTAATTTCTTCTTTAAGAGGAACAGCGCTTCCAACTTCGCATTTTATTGATTCGCTTGTACGTTCGCCAATTAAAAGATTATAATTTTTTTTGAAGAATTGCATAATCGCATTGTTCATTTCATCACCGGCAATACGAATTGATTCTTCATTAACAATTCCGGCAAGAGCAATAACAGCAATTTCAGTTGTACCGCCGCCGATATCAATAACCATATTTCCCACTGCGGCTTCAACATCAATTCCAATTCCAATAGCGGCAGCCATCGGTTCGGCAATTAAATGTACTTCTTTTGCGCCTGCATGTTCAGCAGCATCACGCACCGCCCTTTTTTCAACTTCTGTAACGCCGCTTGGAACAGCAATTACAATTCTTTTACTTGCAATATTATTCGGAGTAACTTTTTTAATGAACGCCCGGATCATTCCTTCAGCAATTTCAAAATCCGCAATAACACCATCGCGCATAGGTCTTGTAACTCTAATTTCCCGGTGTTCCCTACCCTGCATCTCTTTTGCTTTATTACCAAGTTCAATTATTTTTTTTGTATTTCTATCGAAGGCAACTATTGATGGTTCGTTAAGAACAATCCCTTTTCCCTTAATATAAATTAGAGTGTTGGCAGTTCCCAAATCAATGGCTACATCAGTCGAAAATAAATCGAGAAAACCCATTTTTCCTCTTAGTGTTTAAAATTTCTAATACCAGTAAAAACCATTGAAATATTTTTTTCATTTGCTGCGGCAATTACTTCTTCATCCCGCACAGAGCCGCCCGGCTGTATTACCGCTGTAATTCCGTTTGAGATGATCTCCAGAAGTCCGTCTGCAAAGGGAAAGAATGCATCCGATGCAGCAACAGCGCCGTTCAAATCATGACCAAATTGTTTTGCTTTTTCCGCCGCAATTTTTGTAGAATCTAAACGAGACATTTGTCCGGCTCCTACTCCAATTGCTTTTTTATCTTTAACATAAATAATTGCGTTAGATTTAGTATGCTTACAAACCGTCCACGCAAATTTCAAATCATCAAGTTCTTTTTCTGAATATTTTTTTTCAGTTACCAACTTCAACTGCGTTTCATCAATCTTTGAATTATCTTTTTCTTGAACCAGCAGGCCGCCCGGAATTGATTTAACTAGTAATTCATTCCGGTCAATATTTTTTTTGATCTTAACAATCCTGCGGTTCTTTTTCGTTTTCAATAATTCAAGCGCTTTCTCTGTAAAAGCCGGCGCAACAATAATCTCGGTAAAAATTTCATTCATTTTCTCTGCTGTTGCTTCATCAACTTCTTTATTGAAAGCAACGATTCCTCCGAATGCTGAAACCGGATCGCAAGATAAAGAGCGTTCGTAAGCATCAAAAACATTTTTGCCAATTGCAGCTCCGCAAGGATTAGTATGTTTGACGATAACACAAGCAGCCTCATCAAATTCATTTACCAGCTCTACTGCTGCAGATAAGTCTACAATGTTATTGTAAGATAATTCTTTGCCGTGAAGAATATCAAAATAATTTTCAAAATCACCAAATAAATATGCGCTCTGGTGCGGGTTTTCGCCGTAGCGTAGATCGAACGATGATTTGAAATTCAAGCGGATTGCCGTCTTTGGCTGTTCAAATTCCTTTTCAAAATAATTTACAATCAAAGTATCGTAGAATGAAGTGTAGCTGAATGCTGCATAAGCCAATTTTTTACGCGTGTTAATGCTCACTTGTCCGCTCTTCAATTCCGAAATAAAACCGGAATATTGTGATGGATCGGTCAGCACAGAAACATTTTCAAAATTTTTTGCAGATGCGCGTATTAAACTTGGTCCGCCGATATCAATGTTTTCAATTTTTTCTTCGAGTGAAATATCGGTCCGGTTTACAACATTAGGAAACGGATAAAGATTTACGCAAACAATATCAATCGGTAAAATCTGATTTTCACCGGCTTCTTTTAAATCAGTAACATTATCACGGCGCATTAAAATTCCGCCAAAGACTTTGGGATGAAGAGTTTTAACTCTTCCATCGAAGATTTCCGGAAACCCGGTAAAATCTCTTATCTCCAAACAATCGATTTTATTTTCAGAAAGCAGTTTGAACGTATTACCGGTTGCAAGTATCTGGTATTCTAAAGAATTTAGTTCGCGGGCAAAATCAATAACAGCAGTTTTATCAGAAACACTTATTAACGCAAATTTTTTCACACACTCAATCCGTTAACTACTCGATTATACAACTCAATTATTTATAATAATTTTTTGATCGGCAAATTCTTCTACAACAAAAGGAAGAAGCTCATGCTCAATTTTTAATACCCGTTCAGCAATTTCTTCAGGGCTGTTCAAATCAGTAATGTCAACACTCTTCTGAGCAATTATTTTTCCATGATCATAAATCTTATCTACAAAATGGACAGTTGCACCGGAAACTTTAGCTGCGGATTCGAACACCGCTTTGTGAACATTAATCCCATACATTCCTTTTCCGCCAAAATCCGGAAGAAGAGCTGGATGGATGTTTATAATTTTTTCTTCAAACTCATCAATAAAAAATCCGGGAATCATTTTAAGAAATCCCGCAAGAACAATAAGATCAACAGGAATTTTTTTAAGCTGAAGAATCAATTCTTGATAATTTAAAAAACCGGTTTGATTTTTACTGCTAACCAAGAAAACCGGAATTTCATTTTGGATTGCAAACTCAACAGCGCCACAATCTTTTATATCACTTACTAATGCACAAATTCTAATTTTTTCTTTAGAAGTATTTTCAAAAACAGATTTAAAATTAGAACCTCTGCCAGAAGCAAAAACAGCGATATTAAACATAGATTACAATTTTTGATGGAAAAAATTATCTAAATGAAGATAAATAATCAATTAATAAGTAGTGATTTTGTAAAGATTTATGCGGTTCGGGCACTTTTATCTGTCTAATCTTCTTTTAAGCCACTCGATCTGCGATTGGATGTAATCTTTGAATTCAAAATCATTATTATTATCAGCATCTGCCAAAAGATCTTTTGCATCGGCTTTAGAACCGGTAAAATATTTGGCTTTAGCTTCTAATATCTTAGCCATCGGTCCCGTCCACTTGTCAGAAGTTAGTTTTATATTTTCAATTTGACCGGCAGAATGAATTACATCAGAATATTTTTTAAGATTTTGTGCGGCTTCCGCAAAATAAATTAATGCCACCGCTCTATTTTCATTTTCATCAATTGAAGCTGCCGCGGTTTTCAAACTATCGTAAACTAACTGATCTTTGCCGGAATCCAGATAGTTTTTCATACGAATTAATTTTAATTCGACCGGTGTAATTCCATTAGACAAATACCGCTCGCTCTTATTTTTCGCGTATGAATCTTCAAATACATCTAGATTACCGCCTCGTACCTGCAGAAGCATTTGTTTGAACTGAAGATCGTTGCCTAAAAATTTATAACATAAAGCAGTGTTTAATGCAGCAAGGCCAGTAAAATCAAGCTCTCTGGATGAATCTAAGAATTTATCATATTGTTTGATAGCCGCTCTAAATTGATTTTTCTTAAAAAGAATTTCTCCTTTTCTAAAATATGCCAGTGCGGTAATCTGTGTAAGTTTTTTATTGTTGAGTTTGATTACCCGATTTAGAATTTCCGCTGCTCTATCAAGTTGTCTATCCTTTATCAGACTTACTGCGTATTGGTATAGGAACAAGGTGTTGTTGGGATAACGTGAAATCAAATTTTGCAAGTGCATGAATGCACTATCATACTCGGCGAGATAATCCACATAAATTTTTGAAAGATGGAATGATGCTTCTGTCTTATCAAGAGTTCCTTTTCTATAAGCTAATTTGATGTATCGGAAACCGCGTGCCTTATCCGATGAAAGTCCGGTTAGATTAACAGCCCACTTCAAAAAATCCGGTACAAAACTCATTGCATAATCAAAAAGACCAAGCCCAAGGTAAGCATCGTAATATTTAGGATTCAGTTCCAGCGTCTCTTCAAAATAATTTACAGCTTTTTTGCTCGACCAGAATGCATCTACAGAAGAATTGTTGGTGGATTGAGCCATGGCTCTATATGATGCTAAGTTTCCGGCAATATATGTCGTCTGAAAATCTTTTGGATTTTTGTCGAGGACAATATCAATTTTTGCTTGAGCTAGGTCGGCAAATTTAATAAAGGTTGCATATTCGCCAAGATCTCTCGAACCTAGATAAATCCAAAAATGAATTTTTGCTATATAATAGTATCCGAGCGGAGAGTTTGGTTTTATCTCTAAAACTTTATCGAACGTCTTTTCGGCGGCACTCAATTCCATATTGTATGCTTGATTCATACCTTGCTTTACAAGGGACTGTAATTGAGATTGTCCAAAAACTGTTATGCTTGTAAAAAAAAGAACGAATAATAAATATTTCGGTTTCAATTTTGAATTTTCCTCTGCGAATATTGGACTGCGGCTTTTACAAACTCACGAAATAGAGGATGAGCTTTTGTTGCACGAGATTTTAACTCCGGATGGAATTGACATCCTACAAACCAAGGATGATCTGCGAGTTCAGTCATCTCTACTAATTTTTCATCGGGCGATAGGCCGCTAATAACCATTCCATATTTTTCTAAAATTTCTCTGAACTTATTGTTCACTTCATAACGGTGACGATGTCGTTCTGAAATTTTAGGTTTGCGGTATGCATCATAAGATTTTGTATTCTTCTTTAATACACAAGGATACGCGCCCAAGCGCATTGTTGCGCCCTTCATTGTTACCTTTAACTGATCCGGCATTATATGAATAACATTGAAAGCATTTTTTTCAAATTCCGCGCTGTTAGCTTTTTTTATTCCGCATACATTACGAGCAAATTCTATAACGGCACATTGCATTCCCAAACAGATTCCAAAAAATGGAATTTTATTTTCGCGGGCATACTTAATAGCTTGAATTTTTCCTTCAATTCCTCTTTCACCGAAGCCGCCTGGGATAAGTAATCCATCGTAATCTTTAAGGAATTTGGCAGCGCCCTTATCTTCGATAACTTCTGAACTGATAAAATCCGCAATTACTTTTACATTGTTTTCGGAACCGGCATGCACAAATGCTTCAACAATACTTTTGTATGAATCTTTATTATCTGTATACTTTCCTGCAACTGCAATCTTTACAGTTCCGGACGGATTTTTAATTGTATCAACAAAATTCCGCCAATCCTCCAGTTTAATATTCAACTCAGGCAATTTCAGTCTATCTAGAATAATTTGATCTAAGTTCTGATCGTATAAAACAAGAGGAACTTCATAGATTGTAGCGCAGTCGTAAGCAGAAATAACGGCTTCTGTCTTAACATTTGTAAAAAGAGCAATCTTCTCACGAATTTCTTTAGATAATTTTTCTTCCGAACGGCAGACTAAAATATTTGGTTGAACTCCAAGTTCCAACAGATTTTTTACAGCATGCTGAGTTGGTTTGGTTTTCATTTCTCCGGCTGAACTAATATAAGGCACCAAAGTTACATGAAGATTAATTACATTCTTTCTTCCCATTTCCAGCATAATTTGCCGCATTGCTTCAATGAAAGGCAAACTTTCAATATCACCAACAGTACCGCCGATTTCGGTAATAATAATATCATACTTACCGCTATCGCCTAGAACTTTCATTCGCTTTTTAATTTCGTCTGTAATGTGCGGAATAACTTGAACGGTTGCGCCAAGGTAATCTCCGCGTCGCTCTTTATTAATTACTTCGTAATAGACCTGTCCGGTTGTTGTATTGTTTGAGCGGGACATGTCAACATCAAGGAATCGTTCATAGTGACCGAGGTCTAAATCCGTCTCAGAACCGTCATCGGTTACAAAAACTTCTCCGTGTTGAAAAGGATTCATAGTGCCGGGATCCACGTTGATATAAGGATCAAACTTTTGGATAGTTACACTATAACCACGCAGTTTTAAAAGTAACCCGATTGACGAAGCTGTTATACCTTTACCAAGAGACGAAACAACTCCTCCGGTTACGAAGATGTATTTTACTTTTTTTTTGATAGGCATTTGATGACAAAGAATTGGTTGGATATTCCGTTTGTCAAAGATAAAAAAAAATAGTTATTTCACAGCAAATAATTAATCTACTTCCGCATTTTTTTTATTCCGGTATAAGGTTAATCTCACCAGGTTTTGGAATCTTGATATAATAAGTTTTACGGGATTTATTCTTCAGGAAGTTATCTCTAAGCCATGGGTTGAATATTTTCAAAATTTTGTAGTTGATTCCGTTACTTTTGGCAAAATCAGCAAAATCTTTGACAGGATAGTTCACCTTGACATCAAAGGTTTCAATTTGAGGATAAAGGTCGTGATCGGAGAAATAAAACCCGTATTTATTGGGATCTTTGAAGATTTCTTTAAGAGTTATGATTCTAGCAACAAAACGGTAAGTCTCATCATTAAGAAATAGGTTATAGTAATTTTTAGTTTTTTGACGAGCAATCTGCTTCTCAACACCATCAACACCCATATTATAAGAAGCTGCTGTTAAAGTCCAACTGCCTAATTTTGCATGCGCTTCTTTTAGATAATCACATGCCGCTTGTGTAGCTTTTTCAATGTTAAACCGTTCATCAACTTCGGCGTTGATTTCGAGACCGTATTTTTTTGCCGCCGGTTCCATGAGCTGCCAAAAACCGGTCGCACCATCCGGACTTACGGAATTAATAATACCGCTTTCTGCAACAGACATATATTTGAAATCATCGGGAATACCATTCTGTTTTAAAATCGGTTCAATGATCGGGAACCATCTGTTAGCTCGTTTTAGATAGAGTAATGTTGCCGAGTGCCAATATGTATTTACAAGAAATTCTCTGTCAATGCGCTCGCGGACATCAAAATCTTCTAGCGGAACACGCTCTCCGCAGAACTCCAAATCTTCCGGAATTGGGGGCGAGTAAATTCTTCTCTCATTCTCAGTAATTATTATTGGCTTCTGGCGTAATGCTTTTTCACTTTTTAGATAATAGAATACAACCAAGGAAATTAATATTGTGAAGGCAATCGGGATTGCGATAATCAAAAAAAGTTTTTTCTTATCAATCATTTGAGTATCTATTTTATTTCAGGTGCAAATATAAATAAGGACAAATAAAAAGCCCCGCGTGCGGGGCTCATTTTAATTTTCTTTCAGAAAATTTTACTTCTTTCTGAAAGCAACTTCTTCAAGCATAGCAGTTGTTAAAGATTTTGGTCTTTCAAGCGGATAACCAAGAGCTCTAGCCCAAATGATATTTGAACAAACGCCTAGTGCGCGTCCTACACCAAACAATACTGTATAGAATTCATATTCTTTAACACCATAATACCATTGAATAACACCAGACTGAGCATCAACATTTGGCCATGGATTTTTTGCTTTTCCCTTTTCCAATAAGATTGAAGGAACAACTTTATAAAGAAGATCAACATATTTGAAGAGAGTATCGTTTGGTAAATGTTTCAAACAGAATTCTCTTTGAGCGGTGTAGCGGGGATCTGTTTTTCTTAGAACCGCATGACCGAATCCCGGGATAACACCGGTCTCCAAAGTTTTGTATACGAAAGCTTTAATTTCATCTTCGGTCGGAACTTTTCCACCCATAGAATCCATTACTCCGTGCAGCCAGCGTAAAACTTCTTCATTTGCAAGACCATGTAACGGTCCAGCCAATCCATTCAACATCGCACTGATTGCATAGTACATATCAGAAAGTGCGCTTGCTACTAAATGTCCGGTGTGTGCGCTAACGTTACCGCTTTCGTGATCGCTATGTAGTATAAAATACATTCTTGCAACATCATCATAAGGTTTATCAATACCCATCATGTGAGCAAAGTTTCCGCCAAAATCCAATTTAGGATCTGCGGCAATAATTTTACCATCGCGATATTTTAATCTGTATATGAAGGCAGCAATTTCTGGAAGTTTAGCTAGAAGATTCATTGCATCTTCGTAATATGCTTCCCAATAATTTCCCTTTTTCAAACCTTTATGATAATCTGCTGCAAAGATAGAATCTTTCTGCATACACATAATTGCAGTTGCAAACATTGTCATCGGATGTGAATCGAGCGGCATTGCGCGGAGAAGATCAAATACATACGACGGGACAGTTTTTCTGCTATCAAATTCAGCTTTTACTTCGGCAACTTCTTTTTCAGTTGGAATGTCTCCGGTGAGAAGCAAATAGAAAAATCCTTCAACTGAAGGCATTTCACTTCCTACAACTTTTGGAAGTTTTTCAAATACTTCAGGAATTGTGAATCCGCGGAAACGAATTCCTTCAAATGGATCGAGATAAGAGATATCCGTTACCAGACTTTTGATATCACGCATACCGCCAATGATTTGGCCAATAGTGACTTCATCAACTTTAACATTGCCGTATTCTTTTAATAACTTTTCCGTTCTCGGACGTTCAGCTACTATTTTCTCGCGTAACTTTTCCTTTAGGATGGACATACTTTCCTCCTTACTTTTTACAGTATTTGTTTTTATAAGATTTCTCTAAAATAATTTACTTTAGAGAAGTGATTACATTACTTGCGGCTAATCTTCCGCTTAATACTGCGCTCTCAATTGTGGATGGAAGCCCAGTATTAATCCAGTCTCCTGCAAAGAACAAATTTTCAAAAGACAAAATAAAATTTTTTCTCAATTGATTTGAAACTACATCCGGAACAAACGTTGCCCGTTTCTCCTTTACAACTTTTGAATCAATTATAATTTCTTTATGGAATATAGGAAAATATTTTTCCAACTCGGAAGAAAATTCATCAACTATTTTCTCATTTTCCATCTTAGCTAGTATATCAGCCGCACTTGTTGTTAAACTGATATGCTTTCCATTATTAAAAACCCAATGAATTTTAGAATCAATCAGCCCGTAGAATTGTTCTATAAAAGGATTTTCTTTAAGCCAGAGATGGACATTGACAATCGGCGAATATTGAAGGTCCGGGAATTCAAATTTTTGGTTTGAGATAATTTTTATCTTCTCGAATGCCAATGCTGGTATTGCGGCTACGACATAATCAAAATCGTTATAGGTATTTCGATCTGTTATAATGCTTGTAACCGTATTCCCTTCCGTTACAATCTGTATAACTTTTTCAGAGAGATTTATTTTAGCATTTCTGTCTGCTATAAACTGTACAGAATCTTCTACGTAAAGCTGTGTCAATCCGACTTTAGGTAAAAGTATTGATGCTGATTTACTACCGGTTAGGAAAATTCTTTCCAATACTTCTTCAAAAATTTCCGCAGAAGCATTATCAATTGTAGTGTTAAGCGCACCCACAACCAGAATTTCCCAAAATGCTTTTATCGAATTATCACTTTGTTTTTTACATTTGAGCCATTCGCTTACAGTTTTGTCTTTGAGATCGCATGAGTAACAGAACAGCATATCTAGGAAGAAATCTGCCACTTTTAATCTTTCTTTGAGTGAAAGAGCTTTGTAATTTATAAACCCGTGCAAAAGATTTAGAGGATAAGAATATTTTTTTGAATCGAGTTTGTGAATTGATCCGCCGCGCTTAACAAATGGTATGGAAAGAGATTCTTGAATATCCAGTTTATCAATTGAGTTAATTTTATTTAGGAAGGCGATTGTTTCTTCATAACAGCCCATTAAAATATGCTGACCGTTATCATAAATATCATTTTGTGAATCGTTTAAGAGAGAATAGGCGCGTCCGCCAAGTTTGGGAGATGCTTCAAGAAGAGTAACTTCAAAATTATTTTCTGACAGGTAAACGGCTGCGCTTAAGCCGGCAAATCCTCCACCAAAGACAATTACACGTTTCATTAGTAAACAAGATTATACTTAGCCCACACGCCGACAGATATTGCGGCTTTTTCAAATGTGCCGACTCTTATTCTTTTATTGTAAACATCGAAATTATCGGTTTCTAATTTTAAGAGAAGACGATGATAAATATGCTGCATAGCCCGAGCTGGAAATAATGAAGGTTTGTCGTCAAAATCGAGCGCTTGATTTGCCTTATCAAAAAAATCTTCTGCGCGTTTTGCTTCATGCCTCATAAGAGAGATAAAATTGTCGTTGTACTTCTTGCTGAAAAGATCATGCTCGCTATAATTGAATTTCGCCAAATCATTTTGAGGGAGATAGATTCTTCCTTTCTCGGAATCTTTCTTTACGTCACGTAAAATATTTGTCATTTGCATCGCAAGACCAAGATTAACAGCGTAATCTTTTGTTGATTTATTTTTATATCCAAAAATTTCGATGCACATCAGTCCGACAGTGGATGCAACCTGATAGCAGTATTGAACCAAGTCTTCAAAATTCAGATAACGTTTATGCTGCAAGTCCATTTCCATACCGGCGATTAGCTCAAAGAAAGGATCAATAGGAATATTGAACTGCTTGATTATTGAAGCAAGCTTATTGAACAATTGGTAATCCGATGTGCTGTATAAAGCTTTCTCTAATTCAATTCTCCATTTACGAAGTCTTTCATATTTTAATTCTTCGTTATCATCACCTTCATCAACTATATCATCCGTCTTGCGGCAAAAAGCATATACCGTATTCATGGCATCGCGTTTCGGTTTTGCCAAGAGTGAGAATGCATAATAGAAACTGCTTTTGCTCTCTTTTGCTATTTGTCTGGATTGATCAATCATTTAAAAAAGTTCTAAAGAATAATTTTATGTAATCAAGTTTAAGTAGGTGCGGACGTGAATGAAGAACATCGTAATTATACTCTTCAATAATTTCCAGAATTTTCTCGCCGCCGCTAATTGTCATTTGAATCTGCCTTTTTAATTCTTTAGGAAGTCTCGGCAATAACTTTCTTCCTTCTCTAAAAAGCTGTTTCGTTCTATCAACCTGATACTTCAATAACTGTTCAAAGTTAGTATTATTTTCTCTTAACTCAAACTGAAACTCCGCAACACCGAACTTTTCCAGCTCGCCCAACGGCAGGTAAATTCTTCCCTTCTGGATATCAATCGAAACATCCTGGTAAAAATTTGTCAGCTGCAGCGCAGTGCAAACCGCATCAGAATACCGTACAGATTCTTCGTCATTTATATTGAAGAATTCCAGAATAATTCTTCCAACCGGATTTGCAGATCTTTCACAGTAATTGAGAACTTCGTCGAAAGTTTTGTAACGAGTTTTAACTACGTCTTGCTTGAACGCGCTTAATAAATCAAAAAAATATTTTGGAGTGAGTTTGAACTGTGAGATCGTATTATTAAGAGCAAACCAAAAATCATTTTCAAATTGACCGTTAAAACATTTTTGCAAATTCTCTTCATACAATTCTAAATTTTCAATTCTCAATTCTGAATTGATTTCCCCTTCATCCGCTAAATCATCCGCTTGACGTGCGAATTTATAGACGACGGCTACATGTTCTTTTAGATGCTTTGGAAGAGAAAAAGAAATTACCGGAAAATTTTCATAATGCGACTTAGTGAAGAGAATAGCTTCTTTGTATGCTGATTCTAATGAAATACCGACACCATATTATTTTGTGCCCGGAACAGGACTCGAACCTGCACTGCCTTGCGACAACTAGCTCCTGAAGCTAGCGCGTCTACCAATTCCGCCATCCGGGCAAATTTATTGAATACTTCTTAAGAACTCTTTTCCAACATCTGATTTGAAGATTTCTCACTCATATTATATGTCAGGCCAAAAATAAAGAACGATGGTTTCTAAAACAAAACTTATCTAATTTCTTTTGCCTCATGCCCAACAGTATCTTTAAAAGGAAAACGGTCTATATACTTAAAGTCACCATCTCTAAATGCATCAAATTTTTCAGGCATATCTTTGATATTTATAATGTCGGTAACAACTCCGGTGCGGCAATCGGGCGAAACCAGCTTTGGGTTTCCAAATTCATAAATAGATTCTTTACAGAAATTTGCAGTTACAACATTACCACTTGCAGGAGGAATAAAATCTTCAAGAGGAAGATTCACCTGTTCGTACACATCGTGCATAAAAATTGCCCATATTGGCAATGCAGCCATTGCACCTTGTCCGTAATTTCCAGTGAATGAAACGCGTTGGTCATCAAAACCAACCCAAACACCGGCAGCAATCTGCGGAGTATAACCAACAAACCAAGCATCTGCAAATTCTTGTGTTGTTCCGGTTTTGCCTGCAGCAGGTCTTCGGAAATTATAAACACTGCGCGCCGATGCACCTGTACCGGCATCAATTACCGTCTGCAGCATATTTGTAACTATGTATGCAGTTTCTTCAGGTATGGCTTCGTTGGTATTTGATGTAAAATTATCAATCAATCCCCCGTCTTTATCTTCAATTCTCAAAATAGAAATCGGTTCGTTATATACTCCATGATTTGCCAGAGTTGCAAAAGCATTCGTTAATTCTAGTGGAGAGACAACAGAAGTGCCAAGAGCAATTGAAGGTACTAAATCTAATTTACCTTTTATCCCCATCTTTTCTGCAAATCTTCCGATCTTCCATAAAGGCGCGTGATCTTCAATTATCAGTCTTCCCGCTACTATATTAAGTGATTCTCTTAAAGCATCGCGCAGTGTTACAAATCCACTAGTTGACTTGTCAAAATTTTCGGGACTCCACGGTTTTGCAGAACCGTCGTTATAGATAAAACGCTTGTTCATCATTGGATAAGCTGGATATAAACCGTTATCAATTGCAACTGAATAAACAATAGGCTTGAACGCAGAGCCCGGTTGTCTCCTTATTTGTGTAACGTGATTTAATCCGTATAAAAATTTAGGATCGCGTCCACCAACCATAGCTCTTATTTCACCGTTCTTAGGGTCCATTGCAACAAAACCAAGTTCTATCTTTTTTTCCGCATTTTTAACCGAGTCGGTAAAAGCAATATCGTTAATCAGACGGTTATATACCGCGCGTTTTTCATCTTGATTTGATGCGGATTTATATTCTAACGAATTCTTCGCGGCTTTATCAATCATCTCAGTAAGAATTGAAGAATATTTAGCCCAGTTCCAATGCTTATCAAATTGTTTTTGAAAATTATCCAGATGAATTTTAGCGGCATTGTTAGCAATCTTCTGCATGCGGCTGTCAAGAGTAGTAATAATGTTTAGTCCATCTTGATAAATATCAAATCCATATTTAGGTGAAAGTTTTATCATCTGCTGACGGATATATTCAAGAAAGTGCGGGGCTAAACCGCCGTGAATTCCTTCTTCAATTTTTTTGTAAGAAAGTTTTATCGGTTCAAGTTTCAGTTTCTCGAATTGTTCTTCAGATAAATATCCATCGTCAACCATATTTTGCATAACAAGATTTCTTCTACGGAATGAATTGTCATATTTATCAAACGGATCATATCTAACGGAAGATTTGAGAAGTGAGATTAACACACCCGCATCAGAAACCGACAAATCTTTAACACTCTTGTTGAAATAAACCCTCGCGGCTACGTTAAGACCGTAAGCACCGTGCCCGAAATATGATGTGTTAAAGTACATTTCCAAAATTTCGCGTTTGGTGTAGGTCTTTTCAATTTGTACCGCGGTTATCCATTCTCTGATTTTTCTGATGACCGTGCCGCGTGTAGATTCTTTTTTAACCTTTAGCTTATATAAATTTTTTGCAAGCTGCTGGGTTATTGTACTAGCGCCTTCACGCTTAAAAAGAAATACATTTTTGAACATTGCTTTGATGAACCGCTGGAGATCAACACCCCAATGCTTGTAAAAATTTTTGTCTTCTGTAGCAATCAATGCATTCACAACATGCGAAGGGATACTATCAATACTGACTTCAACCCGGTTCTCGTTGAAAAATGAACCGATCAACTGACCATCGCGTGTCCAGACATTGCTTGCGAGTTGTGAACTTGGACTTTCAAGATCTTGCAGAGAAGGCATTCCTTCAAAAATGTACTGCATAAACAAAAATATTGCAACGACAGCTAGAATAGAAAATCCCAGTAAGAGATATTTTAAAGTTTTTTTATTCGGTTTTTTGTTTTTGTTTTTGTTCTTAAGAGGTGTTTGTTTGATGTTCATCTTATTCCCAATCAATTATCTCGAATGATTCAACAAATTTTCCGAAGCACGGCTGATCTAACCATGAACCAAGGTTGATATAAAATCCTTCTTTATATTTTTCTAAAGTACGTTCATGCGAATGCCCAAAGATAACGAAATCAAATCCTGAATCTATTTTTGTTTTAGCCGTTTCGAATAGCCCGTCTACAGTTCCGTAATTTTTATTAGCGGTATAATCACGGCTTGTTTTGCTGGTTGCACTCGCAATTTTGATTCCGAGATCAGGGTGAACTAACGAATATATTTTTTGTAATGATTTATTACGCAAAATTTTCTTTAAGATTTTGTAGCCAAAATCGTTCTTTACCATACCGTCGCCGTGTGCCATAAAAAACTTTTTACCGTTCAAAGTAACATCAATTGGAGCGTGATAAAGGAGAGCACCAATTTCTTTCTCGAAAAAATCCCGGTGAAGAAAATCATGGTTACCAATTATGTAATGAATCTTTTTGCCGCTTTCAGTAAAATCCGCTAAAGAAGCAAGAGTTTTTACAAATCCTTTCTGAATAACACGTTTATATTCAAACCAATAGTCAAAAAGATCTCCAATGATGAATAGTTCATCACATGAATTCTGGGCATGATTAATAAACTTAACAAGTTTTTTTTCGGTTTCTCTTTCAACTTCCCGGGAACGGAGACCAAGGTGAATATCAGAGATAAAGTAATAAGTTTTATTTGAAATCATTTTTCATTTTCTTCTTTAGACAGATTAATTTTCGCCAACAGCCAACCGTCCGGGTCCAACATTAATTCAGCTGGTTTATATTTAGATTTAATTTTTAGAATGACTTCTCTTCCGCTTACAAAGGTAGTTGAAGTTTCCGACTCGCTTTCCTTTTCCGAAATCAATTTAATATCGAGTGGAAATTTATAAATATCGTAGCCTTTTTGTAACTGTTTTATTTTAATTGTTGAAATAAATTCTTCCCCCTCTTTTTGAACAGACCAAATACAATCCAGCTCAATTATTCCTTCGCCTTTATAAACCCATTGATCAAAAAATTTATCCAAATTTTTTTTTGAAGTCATTTCGCAAAAATTTTTGAAATCGTTGGTTGAAGCATTACCGTATTTGTATTCTTTGAAATAACCGCGCAAAATTTTAAAAAATATTTCATCGCCGACCTCTCTTCTTAACATATGCAGCATCCAGGCGCCTTTATCATATATAAGAGAGCTAAAAAGAGCGTTGCCCGGATTGTAAAGCGTGCCGTTTGGGAACATGCTGAATTTACTTCTGAGCGTTGACTGAAGCGCACGGATATCGCTTTGCTTTTCCCAATAGAGTGCTTCTGAGTATGTTGCAAATCCTTCATTAAGCCAGATATCTTTCCATGTCTTAGGACCAACGGCATCTCCCCACCAATGATGCGCAAGCTCGTGAATCAACATATCAGAGAAAAATTTTCTCCCTGAAATAAAATTTGAGCCGATTCCGGTTATGGTTTGGTTTTCCATTGCGCCGGATTGCCACCAAAATTCAGCAACACTATATTTTTCTTTCACAAATGGATACGCGCCAAACAATTCTTCAAATGTTTTAAGATACTTTGGATGATCGGAAAAATCTCTTTGAGCGTTATCTATATTTTCCGGAAGCGCATAGTAAAAAAGTTTCAACGAATCTCCGCTGATAGAGAGATATTTTTGAGAAACCGTTTTATAATTACCGGAATAAAGTGCAATTAAATATGTAGAAATTGGATAGAATGTTTTCCAATGGTAAGTTCTTCTTGCGCCGCTTGTTTTTGTTTCCATCAATTTGCCGTTTGATAGAGACACGTCGGATGAGTCATTCGTAATGTAAACATCGGTTAACGCTTTATCATCCGGAAGATCAACACACGGAAACCAAGTTGAAGCAAAGACCGGTTCGCTCAATGTATAAACCTGGTAACGGTTATCAACTTTTTCAAAATTGAATGATCCGAATCCTAAACTTTGTGGTGTTCCTTCATAAATAATTTTAATAACCGCTGTATCTATTGTGTTATTGTTATTATGAATGCTTAACAATTTTTCGGAACGGTCATACTTTACTTGGGTATCGTTCAGCCGAAGATCACGTATTGCAAGATTATCATAAAAATTAATATCAATTTTTGATAACTGTTTATCATTTACCTTCATTTTAATTGTTACATCACCAAAAATCTTTTTCTCTTCGGGATGCAGATCCAGTTTGATTTGATAATGTAGAACATCAATTGCTCTTTGAGTTTTTGGATTATATTCTGCTAGTTCTTTTTCATTAAAATTTTTCAACTGATTGGTAAGACTGATCAGTTTAGAAGTTTCGCTTGGAAGATTGAATCTGTTTACAAGCCAACGGTACATTAAGTATCCTCCAGCAAGTAGAACCAGAAGTATAGCTGAGGTAATTAGAAGTATTAGTTTTTTGCGCATCAATATTTTTGTGGAGTTTGAGTTTGATTTCATGCAAAGTTAATAATTTCTTTAATTGCCAATCAATTCATAATTAGATATATTTTAATCAAATTCCCATGGGACTGAAATGGCATACACTGGTTCGACTATCCTACGAAAAACATTAACAATGATTTTGGCTGGCGGACAAGGAGAACGATTATTTCCGCTTACAAAAGAGAGAACAAAACCTTCGGTTCCGTTCGGCGGCAAATACCGAATTATTGATTTCACATTATCCAATTGTTTGAACTCCGGTTTTAGAAAAATTTACGTTATAACACAATACAAATCGGATTCACTCAACCGCCACCTTTATGAAGCGTGGAGTATTTTCAATCCGGAACTGAGAGAGTTTGTTTATTCAATTCCGCCTCAATTCAAAACCAGTAACAATTGGTACTTGGGAACTGCGAATGCGATTCATCAAAATTTTAATTTGATTGACGACGAAAATTTCGAATGGGTTTTAATTCTTTCCGGCGATCATATTTACAAAATGGATTATTTGAAAATGATCCAATACCATATTGAAAAAAAAGCGGCTCTTTCACTTGCGGCTATTGAAGTCCCTAAATCTCAAGCATCACGTTTCGGCATTGTAGAAATTGATCCAAAATATAAAGTCACCTCGTTTATTGAGAAACCAAAATCTCCGCCAACTATCCCAGATAAACCGGATTCTTCTTTTGCCAACATGGGCATTTATGTTTTCAACGTTTCGGCATTAAAAGAAGTTTTCGCCAAGATGGATAAAGAAAAAAATTCAAATTACGATTTTGGCAAAGATGTAATCCCTTACATGCTTAAAAACGATTACCACGTACAAGCTTACAGATTCATTGATGAGAACAAAAAAGATCAACCCTACTGGGTTGATGTTGGCACGATTGATAGTTATTACGCAGCAAGTATGGACTTGATAAATGTAAGCCCTCATTTTAATCTTTACGATTTTGACTGGCCGCTTCGTACACAGCAACAGCAATATCCGCCGGCAAAAACTGTTTCGCATGAAGGCGAACGTGTAGGACGCGCAATAAATTCGTTAATATCAGATGGAACAATTATCTCCGGCGGTTTGGTTGAACGCTCCATAATTGGTTTCAACGTGCGCGTTAATAGCTATTCTTATGTAACCGATTCGATCATAATGGACAATTGCAACATTGGTCGCCACGCAAGAATTAGAAGAACCATAATTGATAAAAACGTTTCAGTCCCAGAGGGTTTTGAAATAGGTTTTGACTCGGAGACAGATAGAAAACGGTTCACTGTTTCCGAAACGGGAATTGTTGTTGTTCCTAAAGACTATGTTTTTAAGTGAAATGTTTTTGAGCAACAATTTGGGCTGGTTAACACCAGCCCTTCTTATTTTAAAGAATCAATTTTATTTTAGCTTAGAAGAAAATTAGGTATTGATGAATCCGACATTACAAGACAAACTAAACTCACTTCCCGCGCTGCCGGGCATCTACCAATTCTTTAATGAAAAAGGGAAAGTGATTTATGTTGGCAAAGCAAAAAATTTACGCAGCAGAGTACGTTCTTATTTTCAAAAAAATGTAGACTCGCCTAAAACCGAAGTACTCGTCTCTAAAATTAACGATCTGGAATTAATTGTTACCAATAATGAGATCGAAGCACTCGTTCTCGAAAACAATCTTATTAAAGATTTAAAACCGAGATACAATATTATTCTTAAGGATGATAAATCTTTTCCTTATATCCGTGTAACAAATGAACCATTTCCTCAAATCTTTCCGACAAGAAATGTCATCAAAGATGGTTCTAAATATTTTGGACCTTACACAGATGTTAAGAACATGAAAATTTCTCTCCGCGTGATTAGCAAGATATTCAAGATTAGAAGTTGTAAACTGGACATCACACAACAAGCGATTGACAAGAAAAAATTTAAGGTCTGCTTGGATTATCACATAAAAAAATGTGAAGGTCCTTGTGAAGGATTGGTAACACAACTGCATTACAACGGTATGGTCAGCCAGGTAATAAAAGTTTTGAGAGGCAAAACCGAAGAACTTATTCAAGAGTTAAAAAGTCAGATGGAAGATGCTTCTGCAAAATTGGATTTTGAGAAAGCCGCTGAGATCCGAGATAGAATTGATCAGTTGCAAGTTTATTCTTCCAAACAAAAAGTTGTTTCAAATGATTTAGAAGACCGGGACATCATAAGCGCCGCATACGAAGGCAAAGATGTTGCCGCAACAATTCTGAACATCCGCGACGGTAAGTTAGTCGGCAAACGGCAATTGAATTTAGGCTGTGAAGTTAATGAAGAACCGGGGCAAATTTTTGCCGCAATAATTAAATTTTACTACAACGAATTCGTTGAAGTGCCTCGCGAAATTATTATTGAGACTGAACCGGAGGATTCTGAATCATTGATTGAATGGCTGAACTCAAAAGCGATTAAGAAGAGCAAATTTGTTATTCCTCAAAAACAGAGCGATGCGAAATCCCTATTGATGATGTGCAAACAGAACGCGCAGTTGCAGTTAAAAGAGATTCAACTTCAGAGGATGAAGAAAGATGGAGATGTACCTTACGCGCTCTCGGCACTTCAAAGAGATTTGCGATCAAAAAAACTTCCGCGTGTTATAGAATGTTTTGATAATAGTAATCTTCAAGGAAGCGATGCTGTTGCAAGCATGGTAGTTTTTGTTGACGGTAAACCGAAAAAAAGTTTGTACAGAAAATTTATAATAAAAACTGTAGAAGGACCGGATGACTTTGCCAGTATGCGGGAAATAATCCATCGCCGTTACAGCAAAGTTTTAGAAGAGAATCTGCCCTTTCCAGATTTGATTATGGTTGACGGCGGCAAAGGTCAGCTTTCAAGTGCAATTGATACCCTTGATGAACTCGGAATTAAAAATTATGAAATTATCGGCTTGGCAAAACGTTTGGAAGAAGTTTTTATACAAGGAGAACTTGAGGCGCAGTCAATACCCAAAACATCATCGAGCTTAAAACTGCTTCAGCACGTGCGGGACGAAGCTCACCGCTTTGCAATTACATTCCATCGCGAACGGAGAAGCAAAAGAACAATTACGAGCGAACTTCTTGAAATAAAGGGGATCGGCGCAAAAGTTGCACAGAAACTTTTAACCGCTTTGAGTTTGGATGAGATTAAATCTGCAGATGAGTCAAAACTAGCAGAAGTGATTGGTAATGCAAAAGCAAAATTGATTTTTGAGTATTATCATAAAAAATAAAAAATGCCAAGCACTCAGCCACCCAAGTTAAATACTAACCGTTGCTTCCTTCCGGACCTGGCGGGATTGGGTAAAAACTTGCCGGTAAGTGCCTGGCAAAAATCGGGGTGCTAATATAGAAATTTTTTCAGCTCTTCTAAAATTTTCTCTGAATTTATTCCACCTTCACCAATAAAATTACATCTCTTTGGATCACCGGGACAAACTGTTTGGCAATAATTTTCTGTTGGTAGAATTATTTTGCTTTGATTGCCCTTCGGTCCCCACAGTTTTGGGGAACAAGCAGTAAGAGGACAAAACATTGAAAGTGTTTTCACTTTTAACGCTGCTGCTACATGCATTGGACCGGTGCTAGCGGAAACTAACAGATCAAGCGAAGCAAAATTAATAAACGATTCCCTCAAAAACTTTCCGACATTAGGATAAAGAATATCTTCCAATCCTTCTATTTCCGGCGGAATTCTATTGTCCGTAACAACAACACGAACATTTTCAAGCGTCTTCAGTTTAAAAATTAATTTTTTGTATTCGCCCGGCACCAAGTTAGGAGAAGAATTGCCACTGGTAGAATGGACCCCGATCAAATATTTTTTCCCTCGCAGATTTTTCGTTCTAGTTTGGATAACTTTTTGCTTTTCTTCCTCGGTTAAAAATATTTCCGAATCAAGATTATTGGACTGTACTCCAATCTTCCGCGCTAGATCCATACAATAATCAGCTTCGTGACGCAGCGGAATATATTTTTTACGGTTTACATACCGCGTAAATGTTAGGAACTGATATAACTTATGCCCTACACCAACACGGAACGGAATGCCGGCAAAGAAAAGAATGTAGTTCAACTTTTCAGTCGGCAGAAGTGTTAATGAATGAGTGAACTTGTAATTTCTAATTTCACGAACTTTCTTGAAGAATGACTTTGGTGAATCTCCATCGTCAATCAGAATAATTTTATCAACGTTCGGATTGTTCAAATAAATATCTTGTGTGTACTTGCGAAGAAGCAGCGCAACAAAACTATCCGGATATTTTTTTTTGATTTCGCGCGGAAGCGGAGTTGACAGCACAACATCGCCAATTCTATCTGGTCTTACGATTAATATTCTTTTTTGCTTCGGCATCAATCTAAATCCAGCAATCTTTTTCTAGATTTTTTGTATTCTTCCTGCCAATTCAATTTTTGCGCGGCAAGGAGGCAATTATTTCTATATGATTTTAAAAGCTCCGGACTTTCGCTCCACCGTTTCAAAGTAAAATAAATATTATTTTCATTTTCTACGCTTATGCTTTCACCAACTTTATATTCTTCAACAATTTTTTTCATCTGAGGCAAATCACTGCACAGTACCGGAAGTCCTGCCATAATATATTCGAATAATTTATTCGGAAGTGCGTGGTAATAGCTTACACTTATGTTTTCAATTAAAGAAAGTCCTACATCTCCGCCGGCAGTATAATTGATTAGTTCTCTTTGGCCGATCGTTCCGGCATAAAAAACTCTTTCGGAGATATTTAATTGCTGAGCTAATTTTTGAAAATTATTTTTTTGTTCCCCGTCGCCAAGAATTACTAAAACTGTATTGGTAAGTTTAACCATTGTGCGCATTATCATTTGTACCCCGCGCCCTTCCAGCAGAACACCCTGGTATAGCAAGATCAATTTATCATCTGGGATATTGTAAAGCTTTCTAAAATCAATTTTGGCAGTAGGAGTTTGCAAAAGTGGAATATTTCTAATCACAAGCGTGTTTTTAATTCCATAAAATTTTTCTATGAATTCGGAATCCATCTCACCGGTAGTTAAGACTAAATCAACTTTGGTAATGAAAAATTTTTCAACGCGTGTAACTATTGATTGAAGGAAAGGACGGTTTCTCAATCCGCCGAGAAAAGCATAAAGCTCGCGGCTGTTATAATAAACTTTTGCCCTTTTCAGTTTAGCGATTGCGGTAACAAACGGAAGTGTGTATAAATCTTCTGCGAAATAAAGATCTGCATTTGTTTTAAATAACTCGCGGATCAGAATTAAAGCAAAACGTAAATAAAAGAATAAGCTGAACTTCCCTTTAGTAAGTTTGAAAATCTTTAGTTCATCGTTGGAAAAATTCTCAGATGAGATAAACCAATCGAAAGAAATGATTGAGACTTTACAACCGTCTTCTTTGAGCGAATTGCTAAGATTTGTAATACGGGAATCGTGTTGAGCGTTACCTAGAAAAACAATAGATACTTTTTGGGGGTTGCTCATAATTTTGCAACAATCATAATTTAATTGTGAATGTATTTCTCATTATAGTTTTAGCGTCAAACTGTTCCTTAAATTCAATCAAGCTCATGCTTGGAGTCATAGGATTTTCTGCTTTTGTATCCTGCGATACCCCGATATCAACATAAGAATAACCATGCTCGGTAGCATCGTTAACTACTTCGTACATTATCCGGTGCATAGGTTTGTATTCAGCATATTCATAAAGCATCATATTATAAAAACAGAGCGCAACATTTTTATTAGCATAAAACATTAGCGAGCCGCCTATCGGTTTATCGCCAAGATAAACCATAAATAATTTTAGATTATTCGGAAGTAATTGTTTCAGATGCAACAAATCTTCGTACGAATGAGTGGGCTTTGCATCATGTCTCGCTTTATTTTCAACAAGTATAGGGTAAAATTCATCATAGCGTTCATTTATTTCGATTCGCATTTCGGGTATATGAAAAGTTTTGCGGACGTTTCTTCTCGTTGTCGGCGTAAAGCGGAGTAAATAATCATCGCCTTTATTTAACTTAATTCCGCTAGAAATGTAGTGGAGCTTATAGCCAAAGCCCAGCCACCGCATTGCAAATTCCATATTTTGGTTTTGATATGTTTCATAAATCATCGGCGCTGGAGTCAATTCAAATTCTTTTATACCATTGCTTCTGCCGTAATCCAGCAATGCAGAGACAATTTCTAAAGCTTCAGCAAATTTTACATCATTCGTTACGATCGAACCGTAACTAGCACCAATCGGCGATTCATAATGTCCGTCTGATAATCTTCCCGGCAGCAGCGCAACTATTTTATTTCTCTTCAAAAAAATTAGGTGATCAAATTTAAATTTACCGGGCGTGTGGTAATCAAAAAACTTTTGAAGATGAAACATCGTTCCATTGTTAGAATTAAGAACAAACTCATCCCATCTTTCTTTCCATTCTTCTGAATATTTGATAATGTCCATTATAAGAATCCACAGTTTAGATTATTGGCATGACAAAAATAATTTATTTGGTTCTAATAATTCGCTAAAGTATAATTTATTTTATCCGTTCATAAACTTCGAACTGACCAATTGATGTTACCAATTTATATCTATCATCTCTAAGCGCATTAAAATCCGGGAAGATATATTTCTGTTTTTTTAATTCTTCAATAACTTGCCCGCTGTAGACAATCAGCTCATCCCTATTGGTTCTTAGCGAATCGGTATTTGTATATATTTTTACATTATCATTCTTTGTAAATCCGTTTACTAATCGGATTCCATATGCCGTGTGGTGATCGGTATAAATTATTTTTTCAGAATTGTCTTTGATGAATTGCTTAAAATGATCTTTATTTCTAATATCGAAAAAATTCTGAAACTCGATTGACATTATAATAGAACCAGTAAAATAAAACAACAACACGCTGCTCAAATAAATTGGACGTAATTTTGAAATTAACGATGCTGTTAAAATGCAGAAAGGAATTACAAGCGGATAAATATACCAGATTCTTCTTAACTCTATTGGACTGTAAGTTGTTAATGAAACAGTCATCAACGGCATTAGAACCAGAAGTCCCACAAACCATACAAGAAGAAATTTCTGCTCTTTTTTCTTTATGAAGATGTATGATTGAACAACAGCAAAGACCGGAAGGAATAGGTAATATCTCCGGACGAACAAATATTTTATATTATTACCGATATGTTTTATTAATGAAATTAAATATGTAGCAAAATTGATTTTTTCGTTTGGTTGAGTGTAGGGGAAAAAATCATAATAGC
>JAKAKD010000062.1 GCA_021824635.1 Bacteroidota bacterium
TATTTTTTTGTTCAAACACAGAATAATTTTCTAAACCATCTGCCTTCACTAAATTCTTTAATTCACGAACTACATCTAAGTATTCTTCCCGTTTTTCCGGAAAAACATTATAACGAATGGAAAAAATTACTTTACTCATTGAGCTCCTCGATTATATTATATTGATAATTCTCCATTAAAAATTATTTCTGCAGGACCGGTTAAAGAAAGTTCCTGCACTTTTTGATCCTCAATCTTAAAATCTACCGTTAATTCATCACCGCTTCGGGGATGAATCTTAATAGGCGGATTATAATTATCTTGTACAAAAGCAATTAAAGCCGCGGCAACAGAACCGGTTCCGCACGCAAGAGTTTCCTCTTCAACGCCACGTTCATAACTTCTGATATTAATCTCACCGTTATTAAACTGAACAAAATTTACATTCGTTCCTTCTGGTGCAAAATCTTTGTGATAGCGGATTTCCCTACCAAGTTCAAAAACCGGAAAATCATTTATATCATTGTAGAAAGAATTTGCTTCTGCCGGATTTTTAAGAACATCATTTATTTTTATTACAATATGCGGTGAACCAGTATGAACATAAGATGCCGGAATTAACTGGTTTGCAGCTTTGATTTTGAAATTCTGTTTCATCTTCTTCGGATGATTAAGAAAAAATTTAATCTTTCCGTTTTCTAATAACTGCCCGAAATATTCAATACCGTTCGCAATAAATTTGATTTCATCTAGAGCTAATCTACCGCTAACATTTCCATACCGAATAGCGCATCGTGCGCCATTTGCGCATAAACTTCCGGTAGAACCATCCGCATTAAAATACTTCATCTCGAAAGCATATCCGTCCAAATCCGAGATTAACAGAACACCATCTGCACCAATACCAGTGTGTCTTTTACAGAGTTTATCAATAATTTGCGGCGATAATTCAATTCCCGGATTGATTTTTTTATCAATCAAAATAAAATCGTTACCGGCACCGCTCAGTTTTGTGAAGTAAATATGCTTCATTCTGGTTTCAAATTTACGGCATAAATGTCCTTAAAGCAACGAAAATTGGGCGCTGGCACGGTTTTTATGTCTGCAAAATTTGGCTGAGACTCACATCATAATCATGACGGTTCACAAAAAAAGACTCAATAATCAATGCTTTCTGATGTGTATATTTAGTTACGAAAGATCAACGATAATTTAAGGATGTAACAAGGGGAAGTATTATTGAATGAATCACTATATAATTGACGGTAACAATTTGATCGGTAGGATCAAATCATTACAGCAACTTCAGAATAAAGATAAACAGGCTAGCCGGGAAAAATTAATTTACTTTCTCAATAGATATTTTACCGGCAAAAAGGTAAAACTTTCGCTTCACTTGGATGGTCATCCAAATCTTCCCCTTTCAATCTCAAAAGGAAAAATAACATATTCTTTCAATCAACAATCCGATAATTTTATAAGAAAAGAAATTGAGAACTCTTCCAACCCAAGATTAATTATTCTTGTAACTTCGGACCGTAGTCTGATGAACTTTGGGAAAGTTTGCGGCTGCAAGGTAATATCGTCTGATGATTTTTATAGAGAAACCGAAAAATCTTCCGTAAAGAACGATGAAGCAGAAAAGATAAGTCAGTTAGAAAAAGATAATGAAGAGTTCCTAAAACTTTTCCAGAATAAAAAAGTATAATTTCCCATAAACTTAGAACAATTTATTTTGTCTACTTGTTATCATTAACTAAATTGCGAGTTGAAAAATATCAACTCAAAAAATTCCAATAAATTTGTTTTGGGAATCATTTTAATGTTCTGGATAAGCAAAACCATCCATTATCTAAGCAGATTCAAACGACGTACAATATTGTTGTTTGCAGTGGTTGGTCCCGGAATAATAACAATGGTCGCGGATAACGATGCGGGCGGTATCTCAACTTATGCGGTAACAGGTTCGAAATATGGATTCAATTTGCTTTGGGTATTTTTCATTCTAATACCGATGGCATATTTTATTCAGGAGATGACCGTTCGTCTTGGTGCTGTAACAAAACGCGGTCATGCAGAAGCAATCTTTGACGGGTTCGGAAAATTTTGGGGTTGGTTTTCAATTTTTGATCTTGCTGTAGTTAATTGGCTTACTCTGGTTACAGAGTATATCGGTATGACAGAAGCAATGCTGATGTTTGGTGTTCCTCCGTGGATTACATTTCTATTTGTTACAGCAATTTTGATGATGGTCGTTCTCTCCGGTAAATATTGGACGTTCGAAAAAATTACACTATTGTTTTGCGTTTTCAATCTTGTTTACATACCTGCAGCATTATGGGCAATGGACACGCCAACAGCACCGGGCTGGGGTGCAGTTGCGGGTGGATTTATTAATCCGAAATTTCCCGGCGGCTTAACTCAAGACTTAATTTTTATTGTGATGGCAAATATTGGGACTACAATTACGCCATGGCAAATATTTTTTCAACAGAGCGCCGTTGTTGACAAAGGAATGGATGTAAGAGATATTAAGTATGGCAAGATAGATACACTTGCAGGTTCAACATTAACCGGTATTGTTGCGGTTTTTATTATTATCGTTACAGCCGCCGCATTTTATTATCACTCTCCGCAAATAATCATTCAAGACGCAAAACAATCGGCAGATGCTTTAGTTCCTTTACTTCCACACGGACAGGGCGATTGGGCTAGAAGATTATTTGCTATTGGTCTTTTCGATGCCGGATTTCTTGGCGCTTTGTGTATTTCGCTTTCAACATCCTGGGCGGTAGGAGAAGTATTTGGTTGGGCGCACTCTCTTAATAAAAGCGTCAAGGATGCACCATGGTTTTACGTTGTTTACTTAGGGACTTTAGCAACAGCTGGTGCTATTGTGCTAATTCCAGGCGCACCGCTAATTACAATTACAATGTTCGTTCAGGTTGTAGCAGTTACATTATTACCAGCGGCATTAATGTTTTTAATTTTGCTTTTGAACGATGAAAATTTGATGGGCGAATACAAAAACACCCGGACACAAAATATTATCAACTGGGGCATTACAATTTTTGTAGTTCTTATCTCAACACTGTTCGGCTTAACTATCCTATTTCCCGAATTCATTAAGTTAGTGTAGGAGAAAATTTATGGCACAATTAAATAATCATACTATTAAGATGCATGAGCTGCCATCGGGTACAAAAGAATTTAGATTCCTAAATTTTCTCGAACTTATCAAACTGCCGGTTTGCGCCGGAAAGATTAAAGATAAAATCGGTAAGGTTACGGATATTGTTTTCAAACTTAGCGAACCATTCCCCGAAGCAATTGGAATTTATATAGAACACGGCTGGGGAAAACCCACAGAATTTGTTCAGTGGGACAAAGTTGTAAAGATTGAAGACGACGCAATTTTTGTTCAGAAACTTGAAGAAGGAAAAACTTACCCGCCTTTTGTTGATCAGCCCGGATGGATTTTAGTAAACGAGCATTTGATCGGCAGAACAATTCTTGATATGGATGGAAGAAGAATTGAGGTTGTAAATGATGTCCATCTCCTTGAAACAAAAGAAAAAATGATAATCGTTCATGTTGATATTTCATTCAATGGATTCTTGCGGAAGTGGGGTTTCAGAAGAATAAGAGTAATGAAAGATCAGCTGATACCATGGAAATATGTTCAGCCGTTATCACTCGAAGATGCGGGGAGTAAAGATAAAGTTTCACTTTCCATTACCAGAAATCAAATCAAAGAACTGCCAGCAGAAGACCTTGCAGATGCTCTTGAAGAACTTTCCGGTGAAGAACAGCAGGCTGTCTTTTCCGCACTTGACTCTGAGACTGCGGCAGAAACATTAATAGAAGCTGAGCCCCGTGCTAAAAGACAATTGATGTCAAATCTTCGCAAGGAAAGAGCACAAAATATTTTATCCGAGATGTCAATTCCTCAGCTTGCTAATTTGTTTTCTGTTCTTCCTAACGACGATGTTATTGAATTAATACAATTGGTTCCGGAAGCCGACGCGGAAAAAATTAGCAAGATCTTATCTGAGAAAGAAGAAACTGCCCGAGTGATGATGACATCTAATTATGTTGCAGTATCAAAAGAAAAAACTGCCGGAGAAATTTTAAGATCATTAAAAAATTCGGACGTTGACCGGAGTAATATTTCATACATCTATATAACAGCGCCCGAGGACAACACTCTTCTTGGTGTAGTTGATATAAGAGAACTGGTTATTGCGCCGGACGAAACTATACTGGCAGATATAATGATCTCTCCAGTTGTTACGGCGGAAGAGGAAGATCTTAGAGACGATCTTGAAGAATTATTTGCGAAGTATCACTACAGAATGATTCCGATTGTGGACAGACACGATAAACTTCTAGGCGTCATTAAAGATAAAGATATTTTGGCAGGAGCAGATTAAAAAAATTAAATCAGAGGTTGAAGATGCCGCAAGTGAAAACAACTCCTATGGTAAAGTTTGCCATGATATTTTTAAGATTATATCTAATTATAATGCTGATACTGATCGGATTTAAATTTTTCAAAAGTATTTGGTAATGTAATTTTCTCTTTTATATTTTTAATAGTGATGGTGGGGAAAAAACAAAAATCAAGTTCTACAATTATTTTTTGATATAAGCGTTCAGACCAATTATTACATTTTTACCATCTATGAGACACTGTGTAGTTGTGTTTCCATGAGTGGTTGCTACCACCAATGTTTTCCCAGACGCACTTGGTGTTGGCTCTTGTAAATCAATGCTGATGATAAGTTTACCATTTTCTATTTTGGCTTCCATTTTATCGTTCTCCTATTTTTTTAATGAACACTTTCACTCTCTCAGCATCAATCGGATTTGACCATACGCCATCTTTCTTAAAATACGATCCTATTATTAGTGCATCGCAATATTCTAAGTATTGAATTACATTTTTGTCAGTTATACCGGAGCCGGCGAGTACGGGAATATTAACATTCTCTTTCACTTCTTTAATTTCATTTAGTGATGGCTCTTTGCCGGTTGCGCTTCCCGTTATGATGACTCCATCGCTTAAAAAGAATTCCGCTGCTTTGGCAGTTTTAACAATATCTATATCGGATGTAATTGAGTGTGAACTGTGTTTCTTTTTGATGTCTGTAAATATTAACACATTCTCCGCACCAATTTGTTTTCTATAGCGCAACAATTCACCGGCGTCTGAATTAAACGTTCCTTCATCGGCAATGTGAGCAAATACAAATCCTTCTGCTCTTATAAAATCCGCTCCGGCGGAATGTGTCGCTGCAATAGCTTCTTTATTAGCGCCTGCAAGAATTTGAATTCCGGTGGGCAGTTCATAATTCTTTTTGATCTCATAAAGTATAATACTCATGAGCGATGTAATTTCTGGTCCAACAACCCGATTAAGATAAGGTACGTCATGCATATTTTCTATCATCAATGCATTGATGCCCAATGAGCGGTAGAGTGATGCTTCCGATTTTGCCTTATCAACTATCGCTTTTATATTGTTCGAATATTTTGGTGTTCCAGGTAGTGGATCTACGTGGATCATTCCGGTGATTGGTTTGTGAATATTAAATAAGTTCATAGTGTTTTATTATTTATTTGGCACCTCAATATATAACCTAGACAATTATTTCTCACAACAATCATCATAAATTATTATTAAGGAGGTTATGCTGTAAGCGTTTAGAAAAGTGAAGGACAATATTATCCATGCGCAATGCA
>JAKAKD010000005.1 GCA_021824635.1 Bacteroidota bacterium
TTCATCTCGATGCTTTATGCAATGAATGCGGCAACTGCGAGACTTTTTGTCCATACGAAAGCGCGCCATATAAAGAAAAAATTACTTTGTACTGGAGCGAGGAGGAATTTAAAAATGGAAGTAACGACGGGTTCTTCATACGCGAGAATAACAAGAAGATAATGGTTGATGTAAGATGGAGAAAGGAACACGGAACTGTTCTTTTTGATAAAGATGGAAATGTTAAAAGCTCGTTTGGAAACGAAGACGGAATTGAGAATTTAGTCCAATTGATTAGAACTGTTCAGAATGATTATTCATTTCTGATTCAATAAAATTTATTTTTGATTTAATTCCTTAGCGGTTTCTTTAACTGCGTCAATAATTTGTTTGTAGCCGGTACAGCGGCACAGGTTGCCGGCAATTGATTCTTTTATTTCTTCTTCTGATGGATTTGGGTTTTGATCCAATAACGCCGATGCTGATAGGACCATCCCGGGCGTACAAAAGCCGCATTGAACTGCACCGTGCGAAAGAAAATTTTTCTGAAGAGGATTTAGAACATCACCATTGGAGATTCCTTCAATCGTAACTATGTCTGATTCGTCGGCTTGAGCAGCAAGTACTAAACAAGAATTAACTGCCCGTCCGTTCATCAAGACAGTACACGCGCCGCATTCTCCAACTCCACAACCTTCTTTGGTTCCGGTGAGATTGAATTTATCACGCAATAAATCTATTAAACGAATGTTCGATTCGATTTTAGCCGATACATGTTTTTTGTTCAATATAAATTTTATTTCGATCATTAATTCTATTTTAGAACACAGATTTTTATGATGATTATGATTTATTAGGATCATAAATAATCATAAGAGATCATTAAGATCAGCGTTCTATTCCTTTTAATAGTTGATAAAACATTTGTTGTACAACCGGCAATTTATATTCACTGGACCAGCGCAGTCCGGTTACTTGAATGATCTGCTCTCCTAATTTCCCCGATAGCTCTTTCATGAATTCATCGTCGGCTTTTTTCCCTTTCGCAAATTTTTCCAGATCAAAAAAGCGGGTGCCTATCGGTGTAACAGCACCGGAAGCAATTCTAATTTCATCTATGATTCTATCGTTGGATTTCATTAGTAAAGCCAATGTAATCCTGCTTATAGCCACCGCTCTTCTTCTTCCAAGTTTGTAAAAGTCACCGGCAAATTCATTTGATGGAATGGGAATATTAATCCGGGTTACAATTTCATCTGCGTTAAGTTTGGTTTTATAAGGAGCGCTCAAAAAATCATTTAATCCAATTTCCCTCTTCGAACTTTGCGATTCAATTTCTATTGTAGCGTTGTAGACAAGAAGAACCGGAACTGTATCTGCACAGGGCGCGTTGTTTACAAAATTGCCAGCAATCGTTGCGCGGTTACGAATTTGAACGCTTCCAATTGTGCTTACCGCTTTCCAGAGTAAAGGAAATTTTTTCTCAATGGTTTCGTTCTGAAGAACGTCTGAGAATGTTTCCGCAGCACCAATAGAAATTTTTTCTTTATCAGTTTTAATCCCCTTAACCTCAGCTATTCTATTTATATCTATCAGCAATCTAATATCTTTGAAACGATTTGATTCTTGATTCAAGCCGGGAACCACATCCGTGCCTCCGGCAATGATATGAATGTCTTTTTCTTTACTGGAAAGAAGGTTAAGCGCATCATTCAAATTTTTGGGAGTGATAATTTCTAGAGAAGGCATCATAACAGACTTCCTCTTTTTGTGTCGGCAGGACGAAGTTTTTTGCTGAGTAAAACTTCTTCTAGATTGAGAGGCAAATTAAAAAATCTTTTTCCGAGCGCATTGCTTACCGCATTCGAAATTGCCGCAGCTGTTAATTCTAATGTTGGCTCACCTAATGATTTTCCGCCCCACGGTCCGTAAGAATCTTTACCTTCAATAAAAATCGGTTTGATCTCATCAATGTCTTTACTGGTTGGAATTGTGTAAGTATCAAAATTCAATTCGCGAATAAATCCTTTATCTGTAGTAACTTCTTCAAAAATTCCGTAGCCGGCGCCTTGAGTTACTCCGCCATATACTTGCCCTTCCGCTCCAAGACGGTTAATTACTTTTCCCGGATCGTGAACTGCGGTAACTTTATCTATGTATACTTCGCCGGTTGCAATGTTGACACTTACTTCGGCAACCTGACATCCATAAACATAAGTGAAGTAGGCATCTCCTTGCCCGAACTTTTCATCCCAATGAACATTTGGACTTTTATACCAGCCGATTGAAGCTAAACTTACACCTTTTAAAAAAGCGAGTTTACAAACTTCCGGGAATTTTGAAATCAATCCTTTTCTTCTAGAAAAAACTAAATTCTCTCTGAATGATACAAAATCATCTTCACCTAATTTGAATTCATCTTTGACAAATTTTTCTAATCGTTCTAGTAAAATTTCCGCAGCTTTTTTAACCGCGCCTCCGCCCATAATTGTTCCGCGCGATGCCACTGTAGGACCACCATCGGATGTTATTCCGGTATCCAACTCAAGATAAATAATTTTATCGGTTGTTATTCCCAAAACTTCCGATGCGATTATAGAATATGTTGTTCTAAGACCTTGCCCGTTTTCCGCCAGTCCGCAATCAAGATAAACGCTTCCATCATTTTGAATTGAGAGATAAGCAGAAGCTGCATCAACTCCCTCCGCTCCTAAAGAACATCCGCGGAAACTTACAGCTAAGCCAATTCCTTTCTTAATTAAATTACCCGGCTTTATAAACTGAGATTCTTTTAAGACCGGCGATTTGAAATCTAAAGCGGCAATGTGCGTTTTTTCATTTTTATTTTTCTTCCACTTAGTAATAAAATCTGTATTGCCGCAAGCAACATCTAGAACACGGACAAGGTTAACTTCGTGGTCTTTTAAAGTTTGTCCGGTTGCGGTAATTGAACCAACTTTTAATCCATTTATTCTTCTGATCTCATCTGGAGTAATGTGTAATCGTGCTGCAATTTCATCCATCAAAGATTCCTGTGCGAAGATTGGCTGCGGCGAACCGAAACCGCGCATTGCGCCTGTGTAAGGATTGTTAGTATAAACTGCGCGTACATCCGTGTGAACATTTTCAATTTCGTAAGGACCGGTTGCTTGAACAACCGTTCGCCATGTTACAAATGGACTCATAGAAACATATGCGCCGCCATCAGCAAGTATATCTATCTTCATCGCTTTGATCTTGCCGTTTTTAGCGTAACCGATTTTGTAATTCAGAATGTACGGATGGCGTTTATATGATTCGAGAATAGATTCTTCCCGCGTGTAACGAATTTTTACCGGTCGGTTGGTTTTCATTGCAGCGACTGCGGCGCGTGCAGAAAGGACACACATTGTATCATCCTTACCGCCGAACGATCCTCCCAGATGCGCTTGAACAATCCTTACTTTGCTTAAGGGTAAATCCAAAACATTTGCTACAAACCTGCGCGTAGTAAAAGGATTTTGAATACTGCCGATTACTTTTACACCTTGAGATGACCCGAGCGGAATTGCAATAACGGCTTCCGGCTCGATGTATCCGTGTTCAATTAATTGTGTTGTGTAAGTTTGTTCAAGAATATCATCGCTTTCGGCAAATCCTTTTTCTAGATCTCCTTTTCTAAGAGGATGATGGCAAATCAAATTCGTTCCGGTTTCCGGATGAATTAAAATTGCGTCTTTGTCTAAAGATTTTTTCGGATCATTCAGAATTGGAAGCGGAGTGTAATCAACTTTTATTTTTTTAAGAAGAGTTCTTAATTCATATTCGGATTCACCTACAAGCATAGCAAGAACATCGCCCGGTGTAACAACTTTTTCATCACAGAATATCGGCTGATCGTTTTTGATCATACCTACTTTTTTTGCGCCGGGAATATCGGCAGAAGTGATAATCGAAAAGAGTGATTGGTTATTTTCTATTTCGGAAAAATCTATTGAATTTATTTTTGCGTGAGCTTCAGAAATTCTTAACATTACAGAATGAAGCATTCCATCAAACTTGTAATCATCTGCAAATTTTGCATGCCCGGTTACTTTATCAACTCCGTCCTCGCGAATTACTTTCGTACCAACTACAGAAAATTCTTTATTCATTCCTTTCTCTTGCTTTTAATGAAACACGGAAAATCGTGATTTTCAAATTACCATTTTAGTGTTTTACTTTAATTTGTTAACCAGCCTTTCGCCTTGAATATAAATCTCGTTCCTTATTTTATTTTCATCGGCGCTCATAATCTGAAAATTTTTCATCAAAAATTCACCTTTCTGCAAAACGCTTTGAACCGGATATTCCAAAATACCATAAATAAAATGTCCCCAAAAATTTTCTCTGCTAATCGGCGTTGGCGGAACATAATCCCACAAAATCATATCAGCTCTATCACCCTCATTCAGAGAAGAGAAATCGGGAAAATATTTTTTTACAAACATCAGCTGATCAAAATATGTTTTCTTAATAATTGCGGTGGCTTCATCAAAACTGTTTTCTTGTCCGCGTGAAAGTAGAAACAGCTGTTTCATAGACCGTGCAATGTTCGAGTGCATTCCATCTGTTCCTACAAGAAATGGAATATTCTTTGGAATTTCTCCGAACTTCGGAAGTCCTACTGAATTATTAAGATTGGAATCGGGGCAAAATGCAAGAGCGCTTTCTGCAGTGCTGATCTTAATAAAATCTTTAGCTTTTAGATGAACGCCATGAACTAAAATACTTTTGTCATTCATCAGTTTGTATTTCTTCAATCTGCTTACCGGTAAAGAACCGGCATATTCAACGCTAAGTTTGTTGTCGCTTTCATCTTCCGCAACGTGAATGTGAATTCCAAGATCGAATTGCTTTTGAAGTTTGTGTGCTTCTGAAAGCAGGTCATCAGAAAGCGTAAATGATGCATGAAGACCGAGCATTCCATGAAAATCGCCGTTAAGCTGAGATGTAAAGAAATCTTTATTCTCGTTCAATCCGGCAAATGCTTCATCTGTTCCGTTGCGGTCGGTGCTTTCAAAACAAAGAACACCTCGCAGGTCAAATGAATTCAAAGCGTTTTGTATGACGCCAAGACTTCCTTTAATTTGATTTTGAGACGAGTGATGATCGAAAATATATGTTACGCCGCTTCGAATTGAATCCAGCGCCGCCATTTGAGCGCTTGTATTGATCATTTCATTATCAAGCGCGCGGTCTAATTTCCACCATAAGTTGTGCAATACATTTTGAAAGTTGTCGAACTTTCCTTTAAGCGGAAGTCCTTTTGCAAGCCGGGAATAGATATGATCGTGAAAATTAATTAACGGCAGCGTTATAACTTTTCCGCGTGCATTGAATGAATCTTTTCCGATTTTATCCGGATTCTTTAAATATGTTTGAAAATTTTTAGGACGAATTTTAGAGATCATTCCATTAGCAATTGTGATATCTGCAAAAAGCGGTATTATCCCTTCTCCGATTACCGGGCATACCCACGCATTTTCAATTGTGATTGTAGTTTTTTTCATTTTAGTCTAATTTCAGTCCAACTTGTTTATTAAAATTATCAATCAACTCATCCCACTTTGGTGCAATTGAAAATCTCTCTGCCCAATAACTTTCATC
>JAKAKD010000052.1 GCA_021824635.1 Bacteroidota bacterium
GCACGGCTTTATCAAGCGGAGTTTATTTTTATAAACTACAAACAGAAAATTTTGTTGATGTTAAAAAGATGATGATTATAAAGTAATCGGTGTTACAAAAATTGCAGATAAATAAAAACCCGGTCTTTAAATAAGATCGGGTTTTTTATTTTTAAACATATTTACTAAAAAGTGCTAATTAAAAAAGTTTTTCAACACCGGCTAATGCTTCATCAATTTTGGAAACATCTTTACCGCCGGCAGTTGCAAGATGAGGTTTGCCGCCGCCGCTTCCGCCGACAACTTGAGCAATTTGTTTAACAATATTTCTTGCTAGAATTTTTTTCTCTTTTATTAAATCGTCACTTACTACTGCAACTATCCCGACTTTGCCGTCAATTTCAGAGATCAGAACACCCGCACCGTTCTTCATTTTTTCCCGCAGTTCATCGCCCATAGATTTCAATTCATCCATGTTAGCGGCAGAAACTTTTCCTTTAAAAACTTTTATACCGTTAACATCGGAAGGAGAGGACAGAATTGAATCTAGCCCTCCAAGTTTGGCTTTGAGTTGAAGTTCGGCTAATTCTTTTTCTAATTTTTTCTTTTCATCATGCAATTCATTAATTCTCAATTCGCCATTCTCAATTCTCAATTGCTGCTCTTTAATAAACTTTTCAACACCGGCACCGGTAACGGCTTCGATTCTTCTTACACCGCTTGCAATAGAGGACTCGCTTAATATTTTAAACAAGCCAATCTGTGAACTGTTCTTAACGTGAGTACCGCCGCAGAATTCCATTGTGAAATCACCAAACTGTACAACGTTTACTTTGTCGCCGTATTTATCTCCGAAAAACATCAATGCGCCCATCTTCTTTGCTTCTTCAAATGGCGTATCGCGGTGATGATTCAACGGCAAATTCTCGCGTATTTTTTCGTTTACAAATGATTCAATCGCTTCAATTTCTGCTTGGCTGACTTTTTCAAAATGTGTGAAGTCGAAACGGAGATGGTCGGGATTAACAAGCGAACCAGCCTGCTGAACATGTTTGCCGAGAATTTCTCTCATTGCTCTGTGTAGAAAATGTGTTGCGGAATGATTGCGCATTATATCCCATCTTCTATTCGAATCTACTTCGGCAATAATTTTCATTCCTGTTGTAAGCGAGATATTGTTTTCATTTTCAACCACGTGAACAATTTGGTTGTTCACTTTCAACAGATTAACTACACGTAAATGTGTGTCGTTTACAATTAAGTTTCCTTTGTCACCGACCTGTCCGCCGGATTCAACGTAAAACGGTGTGCGGTCAAGAACAACAAGAGATTTGTCGTTATCATTTTTACAGCCAATAATTTTCGCTTCGCATCTTAACTCATCATAACCGCGGAATTCTGTTGGTGCCGTTGACAGCAAATTAAAATCATCGAGCTTATCAATTGTTACGGTAACTACTCCCAGTTTATCTTTTGTTGATTTCCGCGCGCGCTCTTTTTGTTCATCCATTAATTCGTTGAAGCGCGTTTCATCAATTGCGAATCCCTGCTCGCGCGCCATAACTGCGGTTAAATCCACCGGAAAGCCGTAAGTATCATAGAGCTTAAATACATCATTACCGGAAATAATTTTTTCATTCTTGGCGTTCATCTTTTTTACTAGAACATCAAACAACTCTATTCCGCGGTCTAGTGTTGCGTTAAAACTTTCCTCTTCGGCTTTAATGATCTTTTCAATGTTAGATTGATTTGATTTAATTTCCGGGAAAACATGACTGAAATTATCAACGACAACCTTAACAAGTTTATAAAGAAACGGCTCTTTCAAATTTATTTTTCTTCCGTAACGGGCAGCGCGGCGCAACAAACGGCGTAAAACATAGCCGCGTCCTTCGTTGCCGGGTGTGGCGCCGTCCCCAATTGCAAATGTTAGTGTGCGTATGTGGTCTGCAATTACACGCATTGATATATTGCTTTGTCCTACTGGAGAATTATCATCTGCCGGTAAATTTTCATCGTAATTAACGCCGGAAAGTTTTGCGACTGCATTGATAAGCGGCGTAAAAACATCAGTATCATAATTCGATTTTTTATTTTGAAGTACGGCGCACACACGTTCAAAACCCATTCCGGTATCAACATGTTTAGCCGGAAGGTCATGAAGTGTTCCATTTGCATCACGGTTGTATTGTATGAAAACCAAATTCCAAATTTCGATGCAGAGCGGCGAACCTGCATTAACCAAATGAGCGGCGCTTAAATCATCACTTAAGTTAATATGAATTTCTGAACAGGGACCGCATGGACCTGTGTCTCCCATTTCCCAAAAATTATCTTTCTCATCAAATTTTAAAATGTGTGCAGGATTAATATCGGTTTCGCTCTTCCAGTAATTTAGCGCTTCGTCATCGGTTCTATAAACAGTTGCCCACAATCTTTCTTTAGGAAGTTTCCAAACCTCGGTTAGAAGTTCCCAAGCCCAGCCAATAGCTTCTTTTTTATAATAATCTCCAAACGACCAGTTGCCCAGCATTTCAAAAAATGTATGATGATAAGTATCGTGTCCTACTTCTTCAAGGTCGTTGTGTTTGCCTGAAACACGAATACATTTTTGTGTATCGGCGGCGCGTTTGTATTCGCGAGAACCGGTTCCAAGAAATACATCTTTAAATTGATTCATGCCCGCGTTGGTGAAAAGAAGAGTCGGGTCGTCGTACGGAACAACCGGAGCGCTCGGTACAATTCTGTGTTCTTTGCTTGTAAAAAAATCTAAAAACTGCTGCCGTATTTCATTTGAAGTCATAACTCTTTCTTTTTGTTTTTCTTGGAGCCAAATATAATAAAATAGCTGAAAGCTATCAGCATCCCGCAGTTAGCTTTTAATAACGTTTATTGGTGGTTTGCTTCAGGATGGATTATTCCTAATCAATTGCAATTTTGAATCAGTAGTGATACTTTTGATTAAGTCATTCCACACTATATGAGTATTGGTTGAGCAAGTTTAAAGAGCTGTCGGACATAGAATTGATGCATGAGATTGCGCGGTTTGAATCGCGTGCGCTTGAAGAATTATACGACCGATATTCGCCGCTGTTATATACAATCATTAAAAAAATTTCACCGGATCAGGTTCTAGCAGAGCAAATTCTTGTAGAAGTATTTGTAATAATTTGGCGGAAGATTCAAAAATTCGATTTCAAAACCGGAAATGTTTTCAGCTGGCTTATCACTTTAGCTCGCAACAAATCTGTTGACACTTTGAGAAGAGAGCGTTCGGCAAATTCCACTAAGCAACTTTACGACGACGATTATGAAGACAACTATATTCTTCCAACTTTTGTCAAAGAGATGGATAGCTTGGATTTTAATACGGCGTTTACAATAAAACCAAAAATCGAAAAATCTTTAGCAAAACTAACCGACACACAAAAATATGTTTTGCACTTGGCTTATTACGAAGGATACACGATTGATGAAATCGCGGATAAACTCAACGTTCCGGTTGAAACGGTACGCGGAAAAGTTATGACTGCGCTGCATAGTTTAAGAGATTACTTGGTGGGGGAATAGCGCGATGGCAGATCAAATTATACATGAGATGATTGCCGCATTCGCCGCCGGTTGTATGGATAATGAAAACTATATTCATTTTAAAGATTATCTAACACAAGGCGGATCTTTACCGGAAGGTGAATTGGGTGAACTGCAAAACATTGTTTCTATGATTCCAATCATTCTTGATTTAGAAAATCCCGATCCTGCAATCAAAGATATGGTTGCAAAAAAATTAATCGGAATGAAGGAAGAGATAAAGACTAAGATAATTGAAGAAAAGAAAAAAACTTCTGCTACGTTTATTAAATCAAGCGGCACCCCTAAGCCCGATTCGGAAACAGCCGTTAAGCCGAACCAAAACAGATTAACTTTCTTGAATAAAAAACTTCCGGCTCCAACATTTCAATCTTCAACCGAGAATTCTTTCGCGCCTTCTGCCGCAGAAGAAGTTCCAGAGATACCTACAACAGAAGAGTTCAAAACGGATTTATTCAAGAAGAAAGTTCCTTCTGAAGAACCAAGCAGATTAACTTCAATTCCGCCACCGCCACCGCAGTTAACTTCCGAGAAGAAGAAAACCGAAGACAAATTTCAGCCAGAAAAAGTTTCTTCCGGCGCCGCGGGTTGGATTGCCATTCTTTTAACGCTGGTTCTTTTCACGGGCCTCGGTTATTTTTCTTACAGTTCGACAGATTCTTTGCAAAGGCAAATCAGCGATTTGAAAAATGATGTTACGGAATTGAAGAGCAACATTGGTAAGGTAAATGATTTTATAGCAAGTTATTCATTCTTAATAGAATTTTTTAATTACAAAGACATTACTGTTGTAAATCTTGCAAGTCCGGATCCAAACGAAAAATACTCCGCGCGGGTTTTACTTTCTTTTAATGAAAAAGAAGGGTTGATTCAATTTAAAAATGTTCAGCCGCTTCCTTCGAACCAGGCTTATCAAGTTTGGATTGTAAGCAAAAAGCAAAACTATTCCATAGGCACCTACCAGCCCAAAGGGGATGAATATTTGAGAATTACTCCTTTCCCCACAATACCAAAAGAACAGATTGAATCAATTCGTGTTACTGTTGAATTGAAAGCCGGAGCGTCATCCGCTTCCGAAAACGATTTTTTGGCTGGAACTTTGATCCCGCAAGTAGTACGCGGAAGAGTCCGATGAGAATTATTTTTTTCTATTTATAAAAACACCTATCCCCAGCACAATTAAAATTACAGGCCAGAAAACTTCAACAAGATTTCCAATTTTATTGGCAGTCTCAAAAAGACCGAGATTTTTAAAAAAAGCAACGGTTAAGTAACTCAATAGAATCAATATTAAGGATGAGACGAAAAAAACTTTTTCTTTCATGTTTTCTATAAACAGAAGCATTAATACCGTTCCGCTTACAAATAGAATTGATACAAAAATAATTCCGCGTGTATCAAGAATCTCGAAATATGATTTGACAATAAGAACAACGCTAACGCAGAATACAATTGTAGCCCAGACTAATTTATCCCTCTTTCCATTTTCTAAAGAGAAATATGCGGTGGGAAGAGCGTAAAAGATAATTGCGCCGCCAAGTATCTGTTCATCAGGCATCGAGATAACGTTCAAATATTTTAGCAGTGATAAAAAACCCGCAAGAAAAAAACTTATTCCGAGAACAAACCGGTTGTTATTCAAATTTCTGTTCCGTTTCGTAGAAAATAAATAAACTGAAATAAATATAAACGATGGAAAAAATTCCAAACGTTAAAAGTGTTGCAAGAATAAAAATAATTCGTAAAGCGGAAGAATCAACGTTTAAATATTTGCTTAAACCGCCGCAAACTCCCATGATTTTCCGGTCGGTTCGAGAGCGGGAGAAACTATCCGGAGTCTGAAAATTAGGTTCACTAAATACCGCAACATTTTTTCTTAATAAAATAATTCCCAACGCCATTGAAACGAACGGGAAGACAATATCATTCGGAAGTATAAAAATTCTTTCACCGCTTCTAAATCCTATATAAACAAGCG
>JAKAKD010000010.1 GCA_021824635.1 Bacteroidota bacterium
GATTCTGGGCAGAAATCATAAACGGCAGACTAAAATAGAGAAACAACAAAAATATTTTTTTCATTTTATGCTCTATAAAATAGAATTAACCTTTAGGTGTTGGATGAGCGATTTTTTTCCACATTTCTGCATACTTGAATTCTTTGAATGATGGGCTAGCTGGATTATGGCAAGTCTTACAGAATTTTTCACCTTCTGGCAAAGCTAATCCTTTCTTTACAGCTTCTTCTTTGTTCTTCATAACCGGCATTGATTTATATTCAGAACCAGCACCATGGCATGTTTCGCATTGTACGCCATCTACTTTGAAAGCTGATGCGACTAAAGCGTTATCGCCAACATGGCATTTCAAACATTCTGGTGTTTCAGCAGCTTTTTTTCCGCCTTTCTTCATAGCAATTTCATCTGCTTTTGGTGTTAAGAGAGTTTTGTAAGCTTGAGCGTGTTTGCTCTCTGACCAAATTTTTAATTGCTGTCCTGATTTTTCTGATTTGTGGCACATGCCGCATGTTTTACTACCAACATATTTAGCTTGTGCGTTTGAATAAGAAGGGGAAACTAAATAAGTAGCAATTATGATTAATACGAGTACCGAAGTTTTGAGTTTCATTTTCATTTCTCCGTAAATGTTATAAAAAGTAAAAAAATATATTAGAATTATATAAAAGAACTTCTTAATCCTATTCTAAAATAGCCCATTTAAGATTAATAGGCAACATTCTATTCAAATAGAATTCTAATTTTTATTAAATATTTCCTTTCTCTTCCTCTTTTGGTTGTAATTTTTCTTCCAGCCAAACTCTCAATTCAGGATCATTATCAATTTCATGTTGAATTACGGAATCGGGAATAAGACCATTCTTTTCCAAAGATGAAGCGAATAATTTTGTTGAGTTACTTACTTTTTTAATATCTCTTTTACCGCTTTTGAATTCTTTCCATTCAAGAACTATTCTTCTAAAATGCTTTTCGTGGTGGTGTCTGTAAGTATGAAGAGACATTTTTCCGTCTATCCAAGTCAAGCTCATCGGATATTCATGCGGATGGAAGATTACAAAGAACCAATGCCAAACAACTATTGCGAGTGTTGCTAAAATTGCTTCGTAGAAATGAATTAGCTCGCTGACTTTAATTAACCATGTTGGAGCCCAATTACCAACAACAGTAGGGAACCATAATATAAAACCTGTTACACCCATAACAATTGTTCCCCAAATTAGAGCCCAGTATTCAGCTTTTTCGGTGTAATCATAATTATCAAATTTCGGTTTATCTTTTTTCAGACGTAGATAATAAAGAATATTATCGCGCGCATCAGTAATATCATGGAATTTCGGAATGAGATTCAAAAGAACATCTCTCCCGCGTGGAGTAAAAATAAGGTAGAAAATATGGTAGACGCCGCTGGCGATCATAATTACTGCGGCACTGCGGTGAATGTATTGACGAGCTGTTTCACTCAATCCAAATGTATGCAATAATTCCGCCCACCAGCTTGTATGATATTTAAGAGCAAATCCTGTTATGGCTAAAGTAATGAATGATGTTAGAAGTAAATAGTGCTGAACAACTTCATTCTTTGTAAATCTGGGTATTCTGATTTCTGCTTTTTCATGCCGTCTCTTTTTACGAATTTCATAAACAAAAATTAGCAGGTTGTGAAGAATCATTCCTCCAATAACAGAAATGATAAGCCAGAAATAAATTGTGCCGACAAAATTCTCAATTTTTGAATCGAGCTTGTCAAAAGTTTTGTGAGAATAACTTTTTGCAAATGTATCAGTAGCGTTTGGATGGCACTTCTTACAAGTGGCGGTTATGTTTGCTGGATTTACGGATGATTCCGGATTATCTTTTGGTAAAATTTTATGAACGCTGTGGCAATCTACGCACAAAGCAGCGTCTTTATCGCCACGCATCATTGCTAAGCCGTGATAACTGTCTTCATATTGCTTTACTTGATCGCCTGATATACCAAATCTTTGCGCAATTTTTGGATTTTGATGACAGATAATACATGTTTGTTGTTGAAGTTTTCGTGCTTCTAATCTACTATTAACAGTCTGCATGCTGTGTTCAGTATGGCAGTCATTACAAACCGGAGCTTCTCTGATTCCTACTTTTGCTCTTATCCAGTGAATTGATTTTTCATACTCATCAGCAATTTCTCTGTGACACTTTCCGCATGTCTCGGGAATCTCGAAACTTGAAATTGTTGATCCGGGCTGGATTCTATTTTTAATATTATGAACGCCATGACAGGTGCTGCAATTTGCTGAATTTAATTTTCCCTCTTCTACAAGTTTACCGTGGATTGAATTTGAATACAGTACTCCCGGATTTTTTATACTAAATGAAAATTTTTGGACAAGTTTGGGATTGTCATGACATGTTCCGCATGTTGCAGCTAAATTTTTAGGATAGACTTTACTAGATGGATCGGTTACTTTTTTTATGTCATGTGAACCGTGACAATTCCAGCACATAGCCGCTTCATCAATACCTTCACTGAGAGAAATTCCATGAATGCTTTCTCTGTGTTCTCTTGCAATGTATGAATGACATAAATAACAATCTGCTTTTTGTGTTGCACTAACGTTTTGGGGATGGTTGCCAAGATTGTTAGAAATGTAGTTATGGCAATCAGCGCATTCTAAATTTTTATGAACCGATTGTGTAAGTTTTGAAAAACCGTTTTGTTTGTGGCAGCTTAAACATTTATTTCCTTCAACAACTTTAGTGTGATAGGGGTTAGCAAGTACCATACTTGTGTGACACTTTGAACAATATTCTTTTACCTTGAGTTTATTTTCTTTAGGCGGAGTTTGAATTTCATGTGTACCATGGCATTTTTTACAATCCGGTGGATTTTTAACTCTTCCTTTTAGACGATGATGGATATCTCTCTTAACAAGATCTGCATATTCTTCGTGGCAAGTTTCGCACTTAACTTTTTTGTAATTCTTTTTCTCAATATGACTTTCATCTTTGATATCAGTATGACAGTCCTGGCAGCTGATTACTTCGTTATGAACTGATTTCTGAATTACATTATCGTGACAATCTGCGCACTTAAATTCCTGCGCAAATGTATTATTGTTGAGAAGCAGTAAGAAAAAAAAAGAGCATAGACTCAAAAAAAATTTTTTTGAAAGAGGGAACATGAAAAAACTCCGTAAAAAAATATCATTGATATAAGAAAATCATTGAATAAATAATTAACACAATTAAAATTACACCGATGGTTAATGCCGTAAATCCAAAAATTCTTGCAGCTCTTCTTAAAAATATAGGCGGTGCCTCTCCAAACTTTTTCTGAAGTTCAGGGTCTTGCATTATTATCTCATATTCATGCGGACGGTCGGATTTTAATTCATCAATATGGACTTTTCCAGTAAAGATAACCGTATCCATAGGAAATTTATCCGGGCGGAAGTGAGTATTGAAAAAATGATAAGTGAAAATAAACCCAACAGCAAGGAGAGCTTCATCGCTATGAATAATAGTTGCAATGTTAATGAACGAACCGGGTAAACCAAGACTCGTAAAAAATTCTGGAAACCATAAAATCAATCCGCTGAAACCGATTACGGCAACACCCCAAAAGACTGCCCAATAATCAAATTTTTCCCAATAAGTCCATCTACCATATTCCGGTCGTGGACCTTTTCCCACAAACCATTTCATTGTTGCAACCAGCTCTGTAAAATCTTTTTTGTTTGGCACCAAAGAATTTTCTCCGTGCAGAAGGGAAGTGAATTTTGAATTCTTTTTTTTGATTTTGCGAATCAAGTAACCAATATGAAGACCGAAATAGATAAATGTTACAACTGCCGCTACACGGTGAATAAATCCTGTTACCGCATAACCACCCATCATATCAGAAAGCGTTTGAAATATTCCACTTCCTGAAAATTTAATTATCATTCCTGTTATTGCAAGAGAGATGAAACTCGTAATTACAAGAACGTGAAGAAATCTAGAGTAGGCATCAAACCTTTCATAATATTTACCCTTTTTTACTTCTGTTTTGTCAATCATATTACTCTTTTCTTTTTTTACTTCAGTTAAAAATTTCCGCTGATTTTGTTAACTAATCTTCTTTGTTATAATGCTCATCCGTTTCTTCTTCTTCAAGTTTTTTATTCTTTCTTTCAATCTCTTTGTTCTTTCTGTTTTCTTTCAATGCTTTAGGGAACCACAAGATTGTGTGAATACCGAAGAAAGTAAATGTGCCAGTTAATAGAATTACCATGAACCAAAATGTAAAATAAAGGTAAGGATATTTGTCTCTGTTATGATGTGTGGCATGAGTTAAGTATCCAACAAATTTTCTGTTTGAATTCGGATGGCATTTTTTACAAGTCTCAACAATTTTTCCGCGACTCAATTGTGATGCGGGATTGCTGACCGGTAAAATATTATGCGCACCATGGCAATTAAAGCATCGCGCAGCCCGATTAGACCCAAGTTTAGAAACTTTACCATGAAATGTGTCGAAATATGTCTCTGTAACTTTCTCATGACATTTGCCGCATTGTACAATGATTGAAGTTTTGAAGTCATTCAAATCCACACGGTTAATTTCGTGTGATAAGTGGCAATCGTTACATACTGGAAGTTTTTTATCCGTCTTTGTAACATCCGGACTATGAATGCTTTTTTTAAATTCTTCATAAACACCAAGATGGCATTGTGCACAAGTTGTAGCTATGTTATTTGGATTTACAGTTGAACGAGGGTCATTCTTTGGCAGTTCTCTGTGGCTTGAATGACAATTTACGCATGTTGCGGTAACCATCAATCCGCTTTGTAATAAACCTTTACCGTGGATACTTTCTCTATAGTTAGCAACAATTCCTAATTTGCTTTCATCTAAGGCAACTGCAATATTTTTTCCTTCGCGGTGACATCTACCGCACAACTCCGGTACATTCCGTGCAAAAGTTGGAGATGAAATATTTTTCTTTGATTGAACATTATGTGTTGTGTGACAATCGGTGCAATATGGTGCTGTCTTATCGCCTGCAGCGTGTTTTCGCCCGTGTAAACTAATATTGTAATCATCAACTTGAGTTGTATGGCAAATAGAGCAGTCAACTTTTCCGCTATTTAAACAGACAGGATTTTTTGAATTACTAATATTTGTATGGCATTTAATACAAGAATTAACATTGTGTGCAGAGTTTTTGAATTGATCATAATTAACATAAAGCGAAACCTGTTTGCCATCTACAATTTTGGTTAATTCTTTTTGTCCATGACATTTCATGCACTTATCGTTAGGAAAACTGTCATCATAAAAAACCTTGCGTACTTTGTGCGGGGCGTGACAATCAATACAGACAGGAATTTTATTTGGTTCTTTTTCCCAAAGTGAACCGCGAATTACTTTTTGATGAACTTGTTCGATTTGTCTATGACATTGAGTACAAGTCTTTGTTATGTTATTACGATTTATTGTTGATGCAGGATTTGTATGCGGTAATATATCATGTGAAGTATGACAGCTGGTACAAACCGCCGTTACTATCAAACC
>JAKAKD010000063.1 GCA_021824635.1 Bacteroidota bacterium
GCGGAGAGAGAGAGATTCGAACTCTCGGTAGCAGTTTCCCACTACGACGGTTTAGCAAACCGTTGGTTTCAGCCACTCACCCATCTCTCCGTGCTGAAATATCATTATCAATAATTTTCGATGCAAATATAATACTTACAGATGAATTATGAAGAGAAAAATTTCAGTTAATTACTTTTTTGTGAAATTTATCTTCAGACTTTAGAATGCAGGTTAAAAGAATTTCACCCATTATGCATCTAATTTTTTGAAGCATCACAACTCAATTTCCGGGACTTCAGTAATTATACTGTCACAAATCTTTTGGGCAACCGCTTCCGGAGTATCGGCTTCCATTCCGGTCCTATTTCCCCAATTAAATTTTTCTTCTTCGTAATTGATATAATTCTTCTGAAAATTTGTAGTTGTTAATTTAGGATGGACTACACCGACTATGATATTATCTTTAGCAAGTTCCTGGCGCGCTGTAAGTGAAATTGCATTTAAAGCATATTTTGTAGAAGCATAACCTGCCAGCATTGGAAAATAATTCTTTGAAACTCTTGAACTAATATTAACAATCATACCTCCGCCTTGAGCGCGCATTAACGGTATTACATGCTGCATTGTATTTATTACTCCAATTACATTAAGCTCAAAAACATTTTTATATAAATCAAGATCAAGCTTTTCAACTGGTCCAAAGATTCCCTGTCCGGCGTTATTTATAAGGATATCAATTCTTCCAAATTTCTCTATTGTCTTCGAGATCAAATTCTTTATATCACTAATTTTTCTGATATCTGTTTTTACTGCCATTGAGCCGTTAAGCTCTTTTTCAATATTCTGCAATTTATCAAATGAACGGGCGGCAAGAACTATTTTAGCTCCTTTTGAATTAAGCAGTTTAGAAGCCGCTAGACCAATTCCCTCTGAAGCTCCGGTTACAATTATTACTTTTCCATTAATTTCCAAAACCATTCTCCTTTATTTTTTTGTAGAAAATTATTTTTCATTCCTAAAGAGTAAAGATAATCTTCTACAAATTATTTTAAGAAGAGTTTCAGTTTTATACATTAATTTTTATTTGCATGCGAAGAAGAATCTTTTATTAGAGGCACCCCGCATTTCTTTCTCTGTTCTGTAGAGACGCTACCGGTCGGACTGCAGGTATATGGCGTTTTTACTAATTATATTTTTGAGACGACTCTTGAGTCGTCTCTACAATTTATTTTTCAATCGGGAATTATTCTAATAAGAATTTGAGACGCACCGCGGTGCGTCTCATAATTTTATGCTAAACGCTTAAAAATAGTTTTCATTCTTTCCAACCCTTCTTCAATAATACTGATTGGTGTTGTTGAAAATGAAAATCTCACGTTATCAATAAAATAGTCGCCAAAGCAGGAACCATAGACAGAGGCGACTCCTTCTTTAAAAAGAAGATTGTATATATAAACCTTCCGGTCGTTGGTATTAAGATTAGCCGGAATAAAAGAAGAAAAATTAGGGAATAAATAAAATCCGCCGGCAGGTTTGGTAACTTTCATTCCTTCAATTTTAGTTAGACCGTCATAAAAAACATCTCTCCTTTTTTGAAACTCGGTTACCATATTTGCAATCGCCTTTTCACTTTCGGTTTTGTTGCTTAATGCTTCTGCGGCGGCGTGCTGAAGAAATGTTGTAACACCTGCGGTCTGTGTATAATTGCCCAGTTTAAGAATTTTTGTTATCTCTTTATTGCGTGTAACAAGATACCCTAAACGCCAGCCGGTCATTGCATAACTTTTAGATAATGTAAACGTGCTAATTATATTATCATACTCTAGTGAAGTAGGACTGAAATGCTTCGCGTTGTCAAAAACAATTGCTTCATAAGCTTCATCCGAAATTAGAAACGCTCCGTGCTTTAAACAAAGTTCTGCTATTGCCGTTACTTCTTCTTTCGTGAAAAGTTTTCCTGTAGGATTTTGAGGTGTGTTTAGATAAAAGAAAGCAGCACCTTCTAGTTCTTTATCAAGACGGTCATAGTCAATACTGAAATCCGGTTCGAGAGGAACCTGTTTAAAATTTGTAGCACAGTAAGGGACAAAATTTTCAAGTACACAACTCCAACAGGGTGCAAACCCTACTCCCTTCTTCCCTTCAAATAATTTGAACGATAATTCCAGCGCTTCCTGTCCGCCGTCGGTACAAACAATATTTTCTCTATCAAATCCTTTTGCGTGATTGGAGTAATCCAGCTTGTAAATGATCGCGTCTTTAAAGATATCCTCGCCGCCGGATTTAGGATATTTTGTAAATCCTTTATCCAGAGCTCTTTTCGCGGCGTCAATAATAAATTGAGGAGTATTAAAATCAATTTCACCGCGCTGGAATAGAATAAAATCTTTTCCCGTAGCAGATTTATACTCCGTAGCTTTTTTTCTCACCTCTTCGCTGATACTAACGATAGGCGACATTCTTATGTTGTGCAGATTTTCACTGAATGTATGTGTGCTCATATTATACCTTTTTTATTGAGTGTATTTTTTCTTGGAGGGGAATGCAAAAACCAATTAATCCGTAAAGAAGATAAAATATTTTTACCAGTCACTCAAGAAGTAAACAGGATCATTTCAAAAATATTTTTCAAATAGTATAATCGGGACAACTTTAGTGGATTACATTTATAGCCAGCGTGTTGAAAATTAATTATAGCGGTGTTTCTCGATGCAGTTCCGCAATAAGATTTTTGATCTTTAACAATGTATCTGTCAGTCATAGTGGTAAGAGAAGTGAAGAGTGCATTTATTTTTAAGGGAAAGCACACTTAAAAGAATTGCGCATGCCCGCCGTCCTTTTGGCGGGAATAAAATCCGAAGGTAGTGAAGGGGGAAATTTTTGGAACGTTCCATGGAACGTCTCTACAATTAGTTAATCAAAAAAAAACAGCATAAAATCCGAACGAAATAAAGGAAAAGAAGAAAGATTTGGTTTTTGAGACGACTCTCGAGTCGTCTCTACAATTAAGATTTTTTATATCGTAAAAAGGATTTCATAAAAACTTTACCGTAATGTTCAGTTTGTTTTGAAGAGAGAAGTATTTCTTTTTTTTGATTTTTTATTCCCGACTGCCATAGAAAGAGCTTGTTTAGATCCTACAAGAATCATCATCTTAGACGCGCGCGTAACAGCCGTATATAAAAGATTTCTTTGAAGCATAATATAATGGGCAGTTGTTAACGGCATAATAACGCACGGATATTCCGAGCCCTGGGATTTGTGAACGGTAATTGCGTAAGCAAGAGTAATATCATCCAGTTCAAGAAAATCATAAGAAACAATTCTGCCCCCGAAATTAATTTCAAGCTTCTGATCTTCCATCTCAATCTTTTCTATCAATCCGATGTCGCCGTTATAAATATCCTTATCATAATTATTTCTTAACTGCATAACTTTATCGCCGATTTTAAAATTTTTCTCTCCGCGCGTTAATGAAATCTTATTGCGGTTCAAAACATTCTGTAGTTTGCTGTTTAGATTGTTCGCTCCGGTATCTCCCTTATACATTGGCGTAAGAACCTGAATCTCTTTCATCGGATCGAAACCGTATTTCTCAGGCAATCTTTGCCGGCAGAGTTCCGTTATTACATCCGCAATTTTAGAATTATCACTCTCATGAATAAAAAAGAAATCGGATGATTCATTGTTAAGAAGAATTGGAAATTCTCCTTTGTTGATCTTATGCGCATTTACAACTATCTGACTCTCTTCCGCTTGACGGAATATTTTTGTGAGCATTGCAGTCGGAATTATTCCCGATTTTATAAGATCATGCAGAATATTTCCGCATCCCACAGAAGGCAGCTGATCTACATCTCCGACAAGAATTAAAGTAGTGTTCAAACTCACAGCACTGATTAGACTGTTCATTAAAAGCGTGTCTATCATAGAGATTTCATCAATAACAAGAAGATTAGTTTCAAGCGGGTTCTCTTCATCACGAAGAAAGAGCCTGTCTTGCGGATTATATTCAAGCAGACGGTGAATTGTTTTTGCTTCCATTCCGATCACTTCACTCATTCTTTTTGCGGCTCTTCCCGTCGGCGCGGCAAGCATTATATTCTTCTTTAATATTTTATATGACTCGATAATTCCTTTTAGTGCTGTTGTTTTCCCTGTTCCCGGTCCTCCCGTTAAAATAAGAATCTTGTTTGTAAGAGAATTACGGATTGCCTCAAGCTGTTCTTCAGAATAGATGGGATTTAGCCGTACCGTTTTTATCTCTTTTTCCGTGAACTCACTTGAACATTCAGATAAAGCTCTTATTTTTTCTTCAATATTTCTTTCCGCTTCATAATAATGCGCCAGATAAACTTTTTCGTTGATAATATTTATAAGATTTTGTGATTCCATTTCGCGGAACAGCATAAGAGAATCTGTAAGATCTGTGCCTAATACTTCATAACACTTTGCAATAAGTTCTTCCATTGGAAGAAAAACATGCCCCTCTCCCGAAGCTTCATTCAAAACATAAATTATTCCCGCTTTAATTCTTTTGGGATGATCTTCGCTGAATCCGACACTCTTCCCTATCGCATCCGCAATTTTAAAACCGATTCCCCAGACATCATAAGTAAGTTGATACGGATTATCCTGAACAATTTTGACAGAATTAGCTCCGTATGTTCTATATATTTTCAATGCGTATGAAGGAGAAATATCAAAAGATTGAAGAAACATCATTATCTCTTTGACAGCCTTTTGTTCTTCCCAGCTCTTCTTAATCAGATCAAGTTTTTTAATGCCGATTCCTTCGATATCAAGAAGCCGGTTAATATCCGTATCAAGAATATCAATAGTCTTTTCTTGAAAATAATCAACTATCTTCTCCGCTGTTGCAGGTCCAACACCTTTTATTAATCCCGAACCAAGATACTTTGTAATTCCTGCGGCAGTTGAAGGATAAACTATAGAAAAGGATTCAATCTTAAACTGTTCCCCATATTTGGAATGAGTTTCAAACTCGCCTGTAAGTTTAAGTTTTTCACCGACTTTCACATTCGGTAAAATCCCGACAGCTTTTAAGCCGTTGGAAAAAGAGGCAATACAATATCCGGTAACTTCATTCTTGAATAAATACCCTTCTAATATCGCTTCTATAGTTTTCATTTTATCTTCAGATTCATAATTGAAATATAATATTTAGAAAGAGTAAAACTATAAAGAAGGAAAAAGGAAAGAAGAAATAAAATAAAAATATACACGTTCTTACTGAGGGAAAAGTATACTTTAGATTTATCTGCGTAAATCATAAAAGATCGGCGTCATCTGCGTTCCATTCAGTATGGAAATAACACACGTATGACACTGATAACTATAACATGGTTAATGACAATTCTTATTTATTTTTCCGTCAACTTTTTCAATGCCGACTCAATTCCCATTTTCGATTCTTTGAAAGTTGTTGTCATTTGAGAAGTAGGAGGCATATCACTTTGCTGCAATAAATTCTGCAATGAAGAAAAAGTTCTTAAATACTT
>JAKAKD010000059.1 GCA_021824635.1 Bacteroidota bacterium
ACTCATAATCAGCGGGTCGGAGGTTCAAGTCCTTCAGGGCCCACAAAAAAAGCCAGTTCCGGATTGCCGGAATTGGCTTTTTTCTTTTTGAGATTTCCAAACTAATATCGAACCAAGAAGTTGTTCTCTTAATTCCTTATAAATTATTTTTCCAATAAATAGAGCGATAAATTAGTCAAAGGAACTATACTGAAAGATGCAAATCCGGCATCTTTCGAAAGCTGTTCGATGAATTCCGGTTTTAATCTGTGTTCTAACGGCGGTCCAAAATCCTGTACCTCGTAATTCCATTCAAGTATTGCTGCTTCTTTTTTTGAAACTCTTGCAATTTCATTTAACACTTTATTAAAATCATCTACTTCATGAAGAACTAATCCCATAAAAACCATATCGAAGGATTTATCTTCAAAAGGAAGTGACTCAGCTGAAGCTAGTTTGAACTGGCAGTTAGGTAAATAATCTTTTGCCGCAACTAACATTTCTTGGTTTGCATCAATCCCTGTTACTTCAATATTCCTTTTATAGAAAGCTTCTGCAAAAAGTCCGCTGCCTGTTCCGATATCAAGAACAGAATCAATCTTCGAACCGCTTAAACAAAGATCAACTACTCGTTCAACTTCTAATCTCTCAGTTCTTTCCGGCGATCGAAGGCGTTCTACACCGCTATTATAAACACGTTCATTCATATATTATTCCTTTCATAAATTATTTTCCGGTTATTACTTTTCACAAAAATAATGTGAGATTCCCATCTCCAGCAATTGCGTTATCGGTCGGCAATCCGGAGAAGCTAAAGTGCCTGTTCTATTCTTTGCGATTGATGCACAACCGCCGCCGCATGCGAGTTGCAGATTGCAACTTTTGCATTCTGGTATTGTGGTTACATCGCGTTCTTCCCATAATTTTATCAAGTCATTAGCTTTGTTTACAGTCGGATAAAATGTGCCCAACTCTTCTCCTTTTTTTCCAACAGTTGCTGTGCATGCGTAAATATGTCCCGAACCATCAAAAGCCCATTCTGTTTTGCAACCTGTGCAATCATCAAAAAGAGGAGCAGGCAATTCACCGTTATCAAATAAAAATTTTGAAACGGAAAAAGCGGGTTTGTGAAATTCTGTGATTTCCGGATGTCCTTCAATCAGAGAATAAATCGCTTCATAAAATTCAAGTCGTGTGAATAATCTACTTTGAGATGATTGGCAGTAATGCAACTCGTAGTTCCTTCCGAGCTGTGTTTTGAAATATTGACTATTCGTCCATCCTTTTTCTACCGCAAATTTTGAAAGGTCAACTAGCGAATTTAGATTTTCTTTATCAATTACAACACGTAGATTAATATTGATTTTATTAGCCAATGCTTCATCAATACCTTCCACAATTTGTGCGAAAGTTTCTCCGCCGTTTTTAAGAGGGCGGCGTGTGTTATGAACTTCTCCAAGTCCATCAAGTGTTACCTGAACTTCTCTGATTCTATATTTTGTAAGAAGGGGAGTATACTCCTTAAGTGAAAATCCATTTGTAACTAAAGCTGTATCCAAACCATTTTCGGTGGCTTGCTGCAAGATATATTCAATAGATTTTCGTGAAGCTTCTGCCGGCAGCAGCGGCTCTCCGCCGAAGACGGTAATATATTTTCTTTTTCCGGCGAATTCCTTTTTTACATATGAAAAGAAAGCATCAATAACTTCTTTAGAGATGGATTGTTTTTCAAGATCGTAACCTGATTGATAGCAATATGCACAGCCAAAGTTGCATGCGTACCAGGGCACAAAAAATATTTGCACTTCATCTTTGTCTCTATTCTCTATGAACTCGAGATATTTGTTCATATATATTTTTTTTTCTTCATTCTCATCAATCAAATAACCTTTTTCAAGGTATTCTTGAATATCGCCGTAGTTGCCGTTTAGAATTTCATTAGCTTTTACCGGTTGAAGAATATCCGCATTACCGGAAAGAAGATTGACGAGATAATAATCATCCGAATTTCTAATCTTTGAAAAGATATTATATTTTGAAAAATACATTTACAATTCCTGCTTAAAAATGTTAATAAAAAAATCCGGCACAAAGCCGGATTTTCCGCACTAAAAACTAGTCGTGGCAACCTGTAGCAATTACCGAGACTTTAGCACAACATTGAGCAACTTTAACATTGCTCTTCTTTTTTGAGATGAGGGATTTCATCATCTACTCCGTGTTTTGGTATATGAATCTGATAACCTAAGATGAATTCAATTATCTTTAAAAATGATCGCATCAAAAATCATAACTGTTCTAATTCGAACATCCGCAATTTTTTCTTTTACCTACGACTGTAAAACTTGCAACTGTAATTTTGCCTTTAGCATACGGCTGACTTTCTTCAATAATATCAATATCAACAAATCCAACTTTCTCAAGAATTTCCATGTAAAGGTCTTTTCTGATCGCGCCAGCCCAGCATTCTGCCACTGCAAAAGGGTCGTTTTTATATTCATCAGGAACATCCTCTAGCGAATAAATGTCGCTGACTGAAAAGCGTCCGCCTTTTTTAAGTATGCGATGAACTTCTTCCCATACTTTTAGTTTGTCTGATGCGTGATTGATCGTACAATTCGAAATGATAAGGTCTGCTTGCTTATCAGCAATATCAATTTGTTCTAACTCGGATTTGACAAATTTTACGTTAGTCACACCAAATTTTTCCGCATTCGCTTTTGCCTTTTCCAGCATTCCGTCCGATATGTCAACTCCATATACAAAGCCGTTCGGTCCAACTTCCTGCGCCATTCGCAGAACATCATTTCCTCTGCCGCAGCCTAAATCAACACAAACTTCATTTATTTGCGGTTCGGCATAATTGATAGCACCTCCGCAAGAAAGGCAACATGTACTTTCTGCCAATTCTCCATATCGTTTATTTATTTCTATGATGGTATCCATAAATTCTCATTATTGTTAAAATTAAATTATGATATTTCTATTCCAACTCTTTGGAAATTGTAATTGCCGCAACTGTTCCGTCGGCAACAGCCGTGGTGATTTGTCTAAATTGCTTTCCGGCAACATCTCCAATTGCAAAAACATCATCAATGTTTGTTTTCATGTTCGCGTCAACATTTACATAACCCCATTTATCCAATGTTAAGCGGTTATCAAAATCATCCAAGTTCGGCATCATTCCGGCAAATATAAAAACGCCGTCGCAGTTAATGGTTTTATATTCGTGAGTTCTAAGATCTTCCACCAAAACTTCATTAACTACTGAACCATTTTTAACAAATTCTCTTGGTTCATGTTCAAATATAAATTCAATTTTTGGATTGGCTAATGCTTTTTCTTGAGCAACTTTATTTGCCTGCAATTTATCAAACTGATGAACAATAGTTACTTTGCTGGCAAATTTTGTTATGAACAAAGCTTCTTCAATTGCGGAATTGCCGCCTCCGATTACTACAACGTGTTTTCCTTCATAAAACTTTGCATCGCAAGTTGCGCAATAAGAAATCCCTTGACCTTTGTATTCAAGCTCGCCTTTAACGCCTAATTTTCTTGGTGAGGAGCCGGTAGCTATAATTATTTTTTTTGCGCGAATTGTTTCAACACCATCAATTTCAACACTCTTATTTACCAAGTCAATCCAGGTAATATCAACTGCGGATCTAAAATTTACACCGGTTGCTTTTGCCTGTTCAGTCATATTGTGCATTAACATATAACCGGAAATCGGTTCTTCGTAGCCTGGATAGTTCCAAACCATGTGGGTTACTTTTACTTGTCCGCCTGGTAAATCTTTATCAACAATAATAGTATTAAGTTTTGCCTGAGCGGAATAGATGCCTGAAGTTAAACCAGCAGGACCGCCGCCAAGAATTAAAACATCACAATTGGTTTCCGATTTCTTTAATGAATTTTTAAGTGTTTCTGCTCTTTCTTTTGAAATGAGAAGTTCCAGATTTTTTACAATATCTGCTCGTTTGATACCGCCGCTTAATCTTTCGCCAACCATTTCGCCATTTTTAAAAAACAATAATGTTGGTGAACCGGTAACTCCCAATGAAACAGCGAGCTCTTTATTTTCTTGTCTGAATATTTTTATGAATTTAACGTCATCGCCGTAAACTTCGCTTAAGCTTTCGAATTTACTTGCCAATGCTTCGCAAGGAGGGCATTCGGTTGAATAGAAATCTACAACTACATTTCCGGACTTTAATACTTCTTCTTCGAATTCTTTCGAAGTTATGTTTTTAATCTTTTCGGACATTCAGTTACTCCACGATAATTAATATATTCTTAAACAGTAATCAGATAGTAATGTGTTAGATGCTGATTTTAGCAAATGGATTCATAAAAAATATGATAGGTTGATGAATTGCGCGATTAGTTAAGGCATAGCTTCAAAAAATTGTCAACAATATTGGAATTACTAGCAGCAGTTTGATTTGAAGGAAGTGAATATCGGTCTTGTGGTGGTCTATAGCGTTGTAAATGATCATTTGGGAGTGAAATTGTTTGTAACTATTATTGAATTGAATCTTTTGACTGTGTCTTTTTGTTCTCTTAGTATCCACTAAAGTATGACTTATGGTAATCGGCTAAAGAATAAATTTAATTGAAGGATTGAAGTACAAAACATTGCAACGAATCAAAAAAAAAGTTTATATTTGCACCGCGTTTCTTAATGGGTGGGGTAACCTGTTTACCGGATGCAGGTTTTTAGATGAGAATTATTTTTATTCCGGGACAAAAAATTGAAACTAAAATCTGCCGGGGTGGCGGAACCTGCCTACCGGCAGGCAGGTTGGTAGACGCTAAATAAAAAATTATTTCTGTCCGGTACAAAAAAGTTGAAGCAATAATCTGCCGGGGTGGCGGAATTGGTAGACGCACAGGACTTAAAATCCTGTGGGTGGTCACACCCGTGCCGGTTCGAGTCCGGCCCTCGGTACTTTTTTGATTTGGGTTTTATAAAATGACAAAATAATTTGCACGGGTTCTTAGCTCAGTTGGTTAGAGCGTCTGCTTGACGTGCAGAAGGTCATAGGTTCGAATCCTATAGAACCCACACCAACTCGGAGTCTTCTCCGATTTTTTTTAGAAATGATTATGGATAAAATAAAAATAAAATTTCCTGACGGATCAGAAAGAGAATTCGATAAAGGAATTACTCCGTTTGAAATTGCCAAGTCAATTTCAAATCGTCTTGCCGATGATGCTTTGGTTGCAAAAATTGATGGTAAGGTTCATGAACTTTCTACCAAGATAAATCAAGACGCATCATTGCAGATTTTCACTTTTGATGATGAACAGGGGAAAGAAACATATTGGCATTCAACATCACATTTGATGGC
>JAKAKD010000058.1 GCA_021824635.1 Bacteroidota bacterium
ATTTTCAATTGTGATTGTAGTTTTTTTCATTTTAGTCTAATTTCAGTCCAACTTGTTTATTAAAATTATCAATCAACTCATCCCACTTTGGTGCAATTGAAAATCTCTCTGCCCAATAACTTTCATCGTACCATTGCGAGTTAAGTTCTTCAACTGATTTGCCTTGTTGTTCAACCCAAGTAAAATATTTTAGGTTATGAATTCTTTTCTTGTCGTAATAACTTAATTCTTGAAAGTAATCTGTAGTTTGTTTTTTAACTACGGCAGTCCAATCAACTTCAGATTGATGTTCAGAATATTTGCCCCAATCTTGATTCATCTCGTCTAAACGTGAGTTGTACATTTCTTTTGAGTCAGTAAAAATTGTAAAGATAATATCGTCTTCGTTCATCTCGTAATACTTAGCAAGTTTAATAGAGCTAAGCATATTGCTAATAGAAGAAATTCCAAGCCAGGGTAATTTAGAAATTACTTCTTCGCTAATACCATTTTTACGCATCCATTCTTGTCCGGCAGGTTCGTTAAACAATCTCAATATTCTCAGCGGGTCTTCATCGTCAATAGCACAAACCGCATCTGTATTTTTAACATTATGAATCCATGGAATGTGTTTATCGCCTATGCCTTCAATTCTATGCGCGCCGTAACCATTCATTAAAAGAGTTGGACATTGAAGTGCTTCCGATGCTGTAATTTTTATATGAGGAAATTTTTCCCGTAAATAATCACCTGCCCCGATAGTTCCTCCGGAACCTGTAGCACTCACATATCCGCTTAATCTGCTGTTGGAATCTTTAATTTGGTCAAAAAGTTTTTCAAGTGTTCCGCCGGTAATTTCGTAATGCCAAACAGAATTTCCGAATTGATCAAATTGATTAAATATCAAGTACTCATCACTCTTTGCTACAAGTTCATGACACTTATCATAAATTTCCTTTACGTTACTTTCGCAACCATAAGTAGCAAAAATTTCCGAGCCGATTTCTTTGAGCCAGTCAAATCTTTCTTTGCTCATTTCTTCTGGAAGAATTGCTACCGCATGAACAGATAACAATGCAGAGTTAAACGCCCCTCCTCTGCAAAAATTACCTGTTGATGGCCAAACCGCTTTGTGATATTCAGGATTAAATCTTCCAGTTACAAGATAAGGCGCAAGACACCCGTATGTAGCACCAACTTTATGCGCGCCAGTAGGAAAAAACTTTCCTACTAAACCAACTACGCGGGCTTTAATGCCGGTGATCTCTCTGGGAATTTCTAAAAAATTAATTCCACCAATTTTTCCGTTTTCCGGATCATTTTGCCAATTAATCCTAAATAAGTTAAGTGGGTTAATTTCTTCTAATCCTACCTTCTCTAATTTTTTTTGAACGCTTTGAGGAATTGATTCTGGATTTTTTAGTTGACTGAATTTCGGTAGAAATATTTTTTGTTCTTTGCATCTTTGAATCGTTTTTTTCAAATATTCTTCATTCTCAATTTGCCATGACCAGTTGTACATTTATTCTCCTAAATTTTCTGTTTATTATAAAGAGTAAGTAAAACTTTTTCCGGTGTAAGTGGCGCGGAATAATCTAAATTAAAATTTGGATTGAATGCTTTCATAGCGTAAGCCAACGCAAAGTAAGCACCTATTCCATACATAAACGGCGGTTCGCCAATCGCCTTAGATTTATTAGGTCCGAATGGATTTGGAACATTCTCGAGAAAATGAATCTTAATTTCTTTCGGTACAGCATGAATGTCAGGTACTTTGTAAGTAGAAAGCGCGTCTGTTAAAAGTTTTCCTTCATCGTTCCATTTCAATTCTTCGCAAGTCATCCAGCCAATTCCTTGAACGATTCCGCCTTCCGCTTGACTCAGATCTATTGTGCGGCTGATTGTCTCGCCGAAATCGTGAACCACTTTAACAGAATCTACTTCATAAATACCGCGCAGACAATCGAGCGTTACTTCAACAACTGCTGTTCCGTAAGTGTGATAAGCGAACGGTTCGCCTTTATTTATTTTTGTATCAAAATGAATATAAGGAGTTGAATGATGCGCTTGAGCAGTTAAGCTAATTCTTTTCACGTATGCTAAACTAACAAGCTTAGAAAAAGTCAAACCGGTTTCTTCTCCGGCACAAAAAACAATTTCATTTTTGATTTCAACTTTTTCCGGATTATTCTGTTTTAATTCGTCCGCGGCAACTTTCCGTAATCGTTCCAACAAAATCTTGCATGCATCAATTACTGCAAATCCATTTAGATCGGTTCCTTTACTTGCCGCAGTTGCAGATGTATTTGAAACACGGGATGTATTTGTAGATTCTATTTTTATCCGCTCTATGCTAATCGAAAGTTCATTAGCAGCAATCATCCGTAATTTTTCATTAACACCTTGCCCCATTTCAATGGCGGCGCTATTTACACTTACACTACCATCAGTATAAATATGGACAAGAGCGGATGCTTGGTTTAGAAAGGTTGTCGTAAATGATATCCCGAATGTAACAGGAATAATTGCCGCTCCTTTTTTAAACAATTTATTTTTCTCATTAAATTCGGCTATGCGCTGATAAATTTCGTTTGGATTGTAGCGTGTCTCAACTTCATTATAACATTTTTTGATATGACAGTGTAAAGTTTTTTGTCCGTAAGGAAATTGATCTCCTTCATTCAAAAGATTTTTTTTCTGAATCACCGAAGGATCGACACCCATTTTTTGAGCGGCTTTGTGTATTGCAGATTCAATCACAAATATACCTTGCGGTCCGCCAAAACCTCTAAACGCAGTAAAAGGAGGAAGATTTGTTTTACAGCTTAAAGCAGTTGCTTTAACGTTAGGAATGAAATAGGAATTTGTACAGTGAAAAAGTGTACGGTCTAATATTGCAGGCGAAAGATCTGCCGCGGCTCCTGCATTTTGATAATATGTAGCTTCGTATGCAAGAATTTTTCCATCTTTTGTAAGACCAATTTTAAAATCGGAAGAATACGGATGTCGCTTGCCGGTTATTCGAATATCTTCTTGACGCGGCAGAATTAATTTAACCGGTGCATTCAATTTTAATGCCGCCAGCGCTGCCATTACAGCCCAAGGTGTTGCTTGATCTTCTTTACCGCCAAATCCTCCACCTAGACGAATAACATCAACTTCAATTTTATGCATCGGAAGTGAAAGCACTTGCGCGGCTGTGCGTTGAACCGCAGTTGGTCCTTGCGTTGAAGAGATAATTTTTATTCCGCCGCCCTCTATTGGAAACGCCAAAGATGCCTGAGTTTCAAGATAAAGATGTTCTTGTCCGCCGCTTTCAGCGCTACCTTCAAAAACGTAATCGCAACTACTCCAAACATCGTCAACATTTCCCAGAGAAAAGATTCTAGGCTTTATAATTAACTGATCTTTTGCTGCTGCTTCCCGCGGATCAAAGACTGCCGGCAATTTTTCAAATTCACATTTAATTTTCTTAGCTGCCTCATGCGCCTGAAGAAAAGTTTCGGCAACTACTAATGCAATAGGATGACCAATGAAATGGACGCTATCTTCGGCAAAAAGGTTTTCGTCACGCACAATTCCGCCAATCTGATTTTCACCAGGAATATCTTTTGCGGTAAAAATTCCTTTTACACCATCTACGTACCAAGCATTGCTAAAATCCAAATTTAATATTTTCCCGTGCGCAACAGGAGAATAATAGACATAACCAAACAGAGTTCCTTCCGGAGAAACGATATCATCAACAAATAGAGATTCACCGCGAGTATGCCGTATCGAATCGTAATTTTTCAAAGCAATTTCTCCAGATCAATCTGTTGCGGAAAGAGTTTGATAAAATGAGCATATAAAAGTTGACGCAGCAATAAACGCTTGTATTCTGCCGAACCGCGTGCATCGCTTATAGGATTAATTTCTGTTTGAGCAATCTGCCCGGCTTCAATTATTGTATCCGTTGTTATTTCTTTTTTAAGTAAAAATCTGCAAGTCTGCTCTAAAAAGAATGGAATAGGTGCAACACCGCCGGCAGAGATACGAATCGTAAAAATTTTTCCATTCTTCATTTCCAGATAGATTGAAGAGTTCACACTTGCAATATCAAGATATGTCCGCTTAGAGACTTTTTCATAATTGAACAAAAAATTCTTCGGAGGAATTGGAAAAGAAACCGATTCAACAATTTCATGCTTTTTCTTTTCTAAAGTTTTATACCCGGTATAAAAATTCTTTAACAGAATCCGGCGCTTCTTCTTTCCGTCTATTAAATGGACTGTTGAATCTAGTGCCAAGAGTATATTTGTCATATCTCCTATTGGCGAAGCATTTACAATATTGCCGCCAATAGTTGCGCGGTTACGGATTGGAAGCGAACCGAAAAAATTTAGATAGTAGTTCCAATGATGGAAATATTTTTGAAGCAGTTCCGATGATTTGATCTCTTCAATAGTTGTTGTGGCGCCTATCTTTATTTTATCGCCTTCAATCGAAACCCCCGAAATTTTTTTTTTATTTGAGAATAAATCGGCTTGACTATGAACCAGACTTTCCCATTTCTGAACGTATAGGTCTGTTCCTCCGGCAATTAATGTCTTAGTTTCAGATTGACGTACTCTTCTGAAAAGATCGGAGTTAAGATGATTTAATTTATCTTTTATACCGCTAAAGTAATCCGGCACAAATTTCAAATCTATAAGATTTTCAAGATGGTTTTTTTTCTGAGATTTATTTTTTTCAAATGTAAGTATTCCATTTTCTGTAGCCCGTTTAATACCGGCATAACCGGTGCATCTGCAGATATTCCCACCAAGAGATTCAACTGCGCTACTGGAATTGAGAGATGAATTGCTTAAAAAGTATCCGGTCATAGAGACAACAAAACCCGGCGTGCAAAAACCGCACTGTGTTCCCCCTTCATTTGCAATAGCAGATTGAATTGGCGATAATTCATCTTGGTTAAAACCTTCCACAGTTACAACGTGTTTACCTTGAACATCGCCAAGCGGTACGAGACATGAATTGGCAGATTTGTATTTCACTTTGTTATTGTCTAACGTACCAATTAGAACAGTACACGCGCCGCAATCGCCTTCGCGGCATCCTTCTTTTGTTCCGGTTAATTTTTTCTCTTTGCGAATGAAGTCCAGAAGAACTGTCGTTGGAAGAGCGTCCGAAATGATATGAGCATTATTAAGAATAAATTCGATCATTTTTATCAGTTGATTGTTCACATGTTAGTTTAATTTCCAAGTGAACTTACCTTTTTAAAAGAACTTTGATTATCCATAAAAAAAATTAACACTTTGAAAAGCCGAAATCAAAAACTTAATTTCAAGTGGCAATAATAAATTTTAA